>JAISWZ010000232.1 GCA_031270945.1 Clostridiales bacterium
TATATAGCGGAAACCTATAACGTGACAATCGATGAGGCGACCTTCTCGTACCCGGTTGACTTTTCCGCCGAAGCCAGGCGGGAGCTTCGGGAGGCGGCCAGCAGGGCCGGGATAAAGGCCTTGTCCTTTGTCAGCGAATCCACAGGCGCCTACCTGGCCAACAAGGAAGAGTGCGCCGCCTTTTCGAATGTCCTGGTTCTGGACTGGGGCGGAGGCACTTTGGACATTAGCGTCTTGAACCTTCATTTCACGGAGGTGAAGGAAGTCGCCGTCTCCGGAAGGCGGGTTGGCGGCGACGACATAGACAGGGCGCTGGCTGAGCGCATGCACTCCCATATAGCAGCCAAGAGCGGCTTGGAAAACGTTTGCTCCTTTGAATCCATGAAGCCTAACGAGCAAGACAGCCTGATCGTTCTCTGCGAAAACGCCAAAATGAACATTTCAGATTTCAACGAAGGCGAGAATGAGTACAGTATCACTGTCATGGACTACGGGATGTTTGGCACCAAGACAGAAAGGCTTACAACTGAGCAGTTCAACCAGATCATAGAGCCAATAATACTTGGGGAGATCCTTCCGTCAATCGAAGAGGCCCTGAAGAAGGCCAGTATGCCCAGAGAATCCATTGGCGCTGTGCTCGTTGTCGGAGGAAGCAGCAACCTGAGATTGTACGAGTACGCGGTCATGAACCTTTTTCCAAGCGCCAAGGTCATATTTCCGGAAAAGCGCCAGTGGTCAACCGCCGAGGGGGCGGCTTTGACACAGCTAATCGGCGCCAGCGCCAAACTTAACGAGCCTCTTGGCGTACTCTTGAGTGACGGCACAGTTTTTCCGATATTTGATACTGGGAGCGCTGCTGGGGACAAGCGGGGCCCAATCTCTTTTTCCTTGACCGAAGACGTTGAGGACGCCCATTTCATCTTCACGGACAAGAGCGGCATGAAGACCTATCAGACACTGACCGTGCCGACAAAGGGGTACTTTACGGAAAAGCTAGAGCTTTACGCTGAGCTTCGAGAAGAGCAAACAGCCGAGGTAAGAGTTGTTAACAGATCCATGGGAGACGAATTCCAAAAATGCGAAATCAACAAACTTACATTCTTCTATGACGCAAAGCCGCTTGAAAACGTTTCTTACCGTTGGATGTATTGAGCTGACGTCATGAGCTGGAGGGATGGAATGTTCAAGTCTAATATTGCCATAGCCAGCAATGTCTATGTCAGGGCAAGCGAGGATCTGGAAAAGGATCCTGCTTACGTGGCCGCAATCAATGACGCGTCCGCATTGAGAGTGCTGTCGCGGGAGCTGGAGGGGACGCTTAGCAAAGTGAAGCTGTCGCCTTGGCAAATCCAGGTCTTGCAGGAAACCTCGTCTTGCATTATAAACGCCAAGGCTGACCGGAAAGACTTCACCCATGGCCTGGTCAAGACCGAGAATGGATTCGCCTGGGCCTGCAGGTGCGAAAACCAGGAATGCGATCTATACGACAAGTGCATGTCAGAGCCTTATTCAGTCCGAATCCAGAGAGAGGCGCAAAATCCCGAAAGTGAAGCCTCAGGGCCTGAGCTAAGCTACAGGTATGAGTTTTTGGGGGATATTTCAGGCATCTTCACGCCGCCTGAAGACGAGAATTTATCTAGCATCAGGATCGAAGATCAGCCTTATGAGCCTTATGAAGATGCTAATGACGATCTGGAGGAAATGCCGCCTTCAAACTCTTACGCTGAGCTTAAAGAGGCCGAGGCCATAATAAAAGCGAACATCAAAAGCCATATATTGGTAAACGCCGGCGCCGGGACAGGGAAGACTCACACTATAATAAAGCGTCTTGAGCACATAGCCAAGACGCGCTTGGTTAGAGACTTCAGCAACGTCCTGGTGCTGTGCTTCACCAACGCCGCAAAAAACGAAATCTTGAAAAGGCTTGAAGCTGGCATATCTTCAGGGGAGTTGCCAATTGAAGCAAGATTGTTTTGCGTAAACACCATTGACATGTTTGCTACAGCCTATCTCATTGACATCGAAGCTGAGTTGGTGGATGGATACAAAGAGCGCATAAACCAGTTTAATGAAATGTTCGACCCAGAAATGCTGGCGAATTTCGAGTACGCCATAGTCGATGAGATACAAGACCTAGTGAATGAGCGAGCAGATATGACTCTCAGGATATTGGACGGGCTTTCTTGCGGCTGGCTTTTGTGCGGGGACAAGTGCCAGGCGATCTATGACTTTGATTCCGAGGGAAGCCGAAATGGCAGCAAGACAAGCTCCTTGGAGTTTTATCAAGCTTTGGAAGAAAATCTGCCAAAAGACGCGCAAAAATTTGAGCTTGTTGGAAACAGGCGACAAACAAAAGAGCTCGCTGGAGAGTCTGAAAAATTGCGAAATGCGCTTTTAAACGGCAACCCATCCGAGGCAAACGCCATATTCAAAGGCGTCGCCAACTCATATCGCCAGATCCCATACAAGAAGCTCCTGACTTTGGTCAATGTGAACCGCTCAACCGCCATATTGTGCCGGAGGAATATCGACGCCGAATGGCTTAGCACCAGGCTTTACGAGGAAGGCATCAAGCACACCCTGATTCGCAGCGCCGCAACGCCTCCGCCCCTAAACCGCTGGATAGCCGACGTTTTCTGGGACTACCGTGAAAAGTGGTGCAGCAGGGAAGAATTCATATCCCGCTATCGCGCCAGGGTTTTGGATGACGAGAACAAAGCGGAGTACTGCTTTAACGCCTTGAGCAAGTCCGAAGCGTCCGTCAACTACCTAAACCTGGACAGCGTGAGAAAGTCCCTGGCGTCCCTGTCGGAGGCCGATCCCATATTGCTGAGCATCCCTGACGAAAAGATCGTGGTGTCCACAATCCACAAGTCAAAAGGGCGGGAGTTTGACTCCGTCTACTTGGCATGCTCCTTTTATCCCAAGCCCGGAAGCACAAGCGAGGCCAGGGTTTGGTATGTTGGCGCGACCAGGCCAAAAAGCGATCTTCACGTGTTAAAGCCCTTGAAAAACGACCCGACAAAGCCGCAGACCCATATGCATAGGCTAGGCTGCTTCCAGACCAGGAAAGGTCGGTATGGCGGCAGGGAGAAAGACAAGTTTGTGTCGGAACTCATGGTAGGGGTTCCAGGAGACATAAACAGCTTTTCCTTCGCGTCTGGCAGTTTGGCAGAGGCTATTGAGATCCAGAGTTATATCGCCGCGAACGTGAAAGCATATGACCCGCTGGAGATCTGGCTTAGGAGCGGGAAGTACGAGATTCTCCACAAAGGCCAAAAAATCGGAGAGCTTAGCTCCCGAGTGAAAAACGATTTCATGGAAGCCGTAAAGCAGGGAGACATCAGCAAAAAGCCGCCAGGCAAGATTTCGGACATTTTTGTCTCATGCGTAATTACCGTCATGCCCCGCCAATTCCCAAGCGGCATGGAGCGAATGTTCAAGGAGTCCAAGTTTTGGCTTGGAGTCGAGATCACAGGCTTGGGAAAAGTGGATTGGCGCTATGGAGGCATGTCCAATGAGCAAGTATGAAGACTATTATTCCGCGATAGACATGGTCAAGTCGTTTCTTGGCCGTGATCTGATTGGGCCTGTGTCCCAGGACGAGACAATGATAAGCGTCAATCCCCTCAGCAGCTATTGCATGGGCATTTTGTGGCCAAAACGCAAAGAGCCTGATATAACAAATACTGAAAACCAAGAAACAAAAAGCCCGGAATCCGAAGTTCTAGAGTCCGAAGTTCTAGAATCCGAATCTTGGGATCTGCTTTCCGACGATGACATTGAATCCGTGTATATAGGCGCCGACGGCATAAACAGAGCAAATGACTTCAGGCCCTCAGCAATGGGGGTCTCTGTCATGCTTCCACCTGGATCTGTCGTGCTGAAGGCTGTTTTTAGCTTCGGCAAGTACAAGCATTCCGAAAGCCAGCCCGATCCAGAAAAAAAATATCCTGTTCACCAGTACCAGCGAACCCAGCACAGCCTGAGCGCGTCCTTCCAAGTGCCTAGCGCCAAGAAGATCATAAACAGCTCAAGGCGCGCGGAGTTCTTGGCTCTTGGCGTCAACCTGCGGCTTACAGTGCGAAAGGTCCAGTCTGACGGCAGCAAGCTGGTCACGGTCTCAGTGGACAACGCTCTTGAGATCAGCCAATTCTACAGCCCTCTGCTTGACGTCTCGTGCCTCTTTCAGTGCGAGCTGGCTCTTGAAAGCCCAACCGGGTTTGCCCCAGTTTACCAAGCCCCAGCGCTTGGGCAAAACGACGAGGAGCGCGTAAGCTCCCTGCTCTACCGAAATGTGCTTAACTATGGCTACGGCCATGGCTGCTCTGTAAGTTTTAGCATGAAAAGCGGCAAGGTTTCCCAGGTCAGGAGCGACTTCATGCCCTCTGAAGAAGTCCTGCAAATGATGCCTGGATCCTCAAGCGAAAAGAATATCCTGCGCATGGGGTACTGGACGGATGCCAGCGTTGGTGAAGCCTGCGACAGCCTCTCTAGGTTTGTGAACGAATATGAGTCCTGGCGCGACAAGCAAAATGTCATGCTGAATGGTTTTTCCGGCCACGCCCTTGCGGCTGAGACAGTTCTGGCCAATATCGGCCGATGCGTGTCAAGGCTTCGCGCAGGCATAGCCACCCTTCGAGAAAAACCCTTGGCGTGGGAGTCATTTCAACTCATGAACGAGGCCATGCTTCTCCAAAGAGCCAAGACCAAAAAGCTCGCAAAGAGGCTGCTTGAAAGCGTCGCATGGTACCCGTTCCAGCTGGCCTACATTCTGCAAGTGCTAACAGACATCGTTGATCCGTCAAGCCAGTATCGCGACAGCGTAGATCTTCTTTGGTTCCCCACTGGGGGCGGGAAGACCGAAGCCTATCTGGGGGTTGCGGCGTTTACGATATTCTACCGCCGCTTGTCCCTAAAGCCCAGCAAGGACGGAGTAGCGATCATTATGCGCTACACCCTGAGGCTTTTGACCATCCAGCAGTTTGAAAGAGCCTCAGCCCTCATTTGCGCCTGCGATCACTTGCGGCGAGAGAAAGGCGTTCCTGGAGGGGAGATAAGCATCGGGCTATGGATAGGCGCAAGCATGACTCCCAATCATATAGACGGCGATGACGGAGCGGAAAACATCTTGAAAATCCTAAGAGAGGATCCGACAAAGCCGGTAAACAAGGGAAATCCTGTCCAGGTGACCATCTGCCCATGGTGCGGCCAGCCAATTGACTTGGACGGCTACAGCGTTTTGCACAAGGGTCTGAAAATAAAATGCTTGAACAAGAATTGCGAGTTTAGCGCCGGCCTTCCCATTTACGTAGTGGATGACGACGTGTACTCATCCAGGCCCACGCTCTTGTTGAGCACAGTGGACAAATTCGCCAGAATCGCCTGGGAGCCTAGGGCCAAGTCCCTATTTGGCTTGAACTGCGCCCCGCCCGAGCTTGTGATCCAAGACGAGCTTCACCTAATATCAGGCCCCTTGGGCTCTTTGGCAGGGATATACGAGATAGCGGTTGAATACCTCTGCTCCCAAAACGGACGCTATCCGAAGGTGATCGCTTCGACTGCTACGGTAAAGAACGCGTCTGAGCAGATAAAAAGCCTGTACAACAGAAAGACAATTCAGTTCCCGCCTAGCGGCGCCGATTTTAGCGACTCTTTCTTCGCCGTCCTGTCCACCCAAGAAGAACGGCCAGCCAGAACGTACCTGGGCCTTTGCGAAAGCGGAGGAAACATCAATGATCTGATGCTAAGGGTTTACTCAAACCTTCTGGTTTCCAATGCCCTGCTGGCAAAGCGGGGTTTTGCAAACAATATCGTGGATCAGTTCGCAACGATAATAGGCTACTTCAACGCCTTGAAGGATCTAGGCGCCGCCGACAACATCATCCGTGACCGCAAAGACGCCAACATCCGCTATCTGGTTGAAAGCAAGTTCAAAGAAGAGTGCGCCGATGCCGGGCTTAAGCATTGGGAAGTCTTGAGCCTCTGTGTTCAAGAGGAACTTACCAGCCGCAAATCGGCAAAAGAGATCCAAGAGACCCTTGGCGGCCTGGAAATCCCGTATCCCGACCCCAGGCACTACTCTGTAGTCCTAGCCTCAAGCATGCTCTCTGTAGGCATTGACATCAACAGGCTGGGACTTATGGCCGTCTATGGCCAACCCAAGAGCAATGCGGAATACATTCAGGCAACAAGCAGAGTAGGCCGCCAAAACCCCGGGCTGGTTCTCACCTTGTTTAACGCCGCCAGATCCAGGGACAAGTCTCACTACGAACAGTTCAGCTTTTACCATAAGGCGTTTTATCAATACGTGGAATCCACAAGCGTTACGCCTTACTCCGCCAGAGCTTTGGAAAAAGCCCTCCACTGCGTGTTTGTGGCAATGCTCAGGCTCACGGAGGACTTTCTGGGCGAGAATGACATGGCAATCAACTTCCGCGCCAAAGATCTGCGAGTAATAAAAGCGACAAACTATATCCTGGCCAGGATAGCGGAGATAAGGCCTGACTCTGTGGACTTCGCGAAAGACTGGCTCCAGAAGATAACAAAGGCCTGGGACTTGATCGCCAGGGAAAACCCAGACACCTTAGTCTATTATGACTATAAGGGAGAGAAGCTCAGCCTCCTGCAAGCGGCAGAGAAAACCGCAGCCATAGATTTTCCACTTGTCCTCAACTCTTTGCGAAATGTCGAGCAATCATCAAATGTTTTCATCAAGGAAAGGTAGCCCTTATGCCAAGGCCTAGGTTCAACAACACCAAAAAACCAAAGAAAACCCGGATCGCGGGTGACGTTAGGCAGTACCAGTTGATCAGCTCCTATGGCATCGGCTCAATCGTTGACTTCGCAAAGGATACGGTCATGATAGCGGGCGTAGACGACTGGGATTTAAAAGACTGGGATATAAAAGACAGCGAGATCGAAAATAAGCTCTTTGAAGACCGAAAGCTGTTTAACGAAAACCTCCAGGCCATCACAGGCGCTGAGTTCTTCCTGTCTCCCAAGACTGATGACGGATCCCCATTTCTCAAAAGCAAGGACATCCCTTCCTATGTGTTCCCAGAAATGCTCTATTGCCCCAAGTGCAAGCATCTAACCCGCTACAATGGGTCGAGCAAGTGCCTGTTCAATAACGAAAAAGGCTATCCTTGCCGCGGCGAGCTGGTCGCTTCCCGCTTTGTCGTCTGCTGCGACAACGGTCACATTGAAGACTTCCCTTACTCCTGGTGGGTTCATAGAGGCGCCCCCTGCGCGTCTGGCAAAGAGCATCCCAACATCAAAATGTTTAACGCGTCAAACCGAAGCGATGCCGCAAGCCTGATCTTGTCTTGCGAAGACTGCGGCAAAAACCAGCCCTTGGAGAGCGCGTTTCGTGAAAACGCATTCTCAGGCGCCAATGGCTACAAGTGCACATGCTGCCATCCCCATCTTCCAGGCAAGAGAAGATCAGGAGAAACTCAGTGCGACGCCCCTCTAAAGACCAGGCTCCGCTCATCTTCAGGCGTCTACTTTCCCGTAAGCTTCAGCGCCCTCTCTATACAGCCCAAAAAGCCAGCAAGCGCTGCCATAAAAGATCGGACAGAAGCGGATGTCTATTTTGATGAGTATAAAGTGCTTTCCAGAAATAGCCCTCAAGCCGAGGACGAGTACAAGGCCCATCCAGCGGATGTCCCCGAGGGGTTTGAGAAATGCCTGAAAGGCGTCACAGTGATCGACAAGCTTACCGTGATCCAAGCGCTCAAAGGCTTCACAAGGCTCAGGCCCTGGCATGGGCAAGCCTTAGGCAGCTCTGAAGATCTGCGCATAGCTCCCCTCTCGGATGTCGAGAAGCCCTGGCTTCCCGGAATTAAGTTAAATGGCGAGGGCATCTTCTTCGGTTTTTCAAAAGACGCGATCACAGACTGGGAAAAGCGGGTAGGGGACAGGTACGATGACCTCATCGAAGCCTTTGATGAATCTCTTTTCTCAGACGCCAACCCCAGGTTTCAGACTCAGTACGTCGCGCTTCATACCTTCGCCCATTTGATGATCAGACAGCTTTCAAATGAGTGCGGCTATAGCGCCTCGTCCCTCAAGGAGAAAATCTATAGCACTTTTGCCGGAAGCGAAAGCCAGATGCACGGAGTCCTTATTTACCTGGCAACATCCGATAATGAAGGCTCCCTGGGAGGGCTCATTAGCATCGCCGAAGACAAGGCCAAGCTCAAAGCCCTGCTGGAAGGCATGCTCAGAAAGGCGCAGTGGTGCAGCGCGGATCCGCTGTGCGTCTCTTCTAGAAAGCAAGGCTTTCTTTCACTGAACTACGCCGCCTGCCATGACTGCGTGCTGCTCCCTGAAACTTCCTGCGAGTTCAGGAATACGTTGCTTGATCGGGTGTCCATTGTGGGCATGCCAGAGTCGCCGATGCTGGGGCTGTTTGGGGAGTGCCTGCTGAGGCTGTAAAGCAAATTTTGATTATAATTCTTCAATCAAAGCCTTGGTTTTATGCTATAAATATGGCCTATAATAAAAAAATATAGAAAAACAAAAATACAAAAAAGGCTGAATCCCAGCCTTTTTTTGCTGTTATATTAAAAAAGGAAAAAAATAAAGAAATCGCCGCCCCTTTTTCACGCAAGTTTCAAATCCATTTCAAACAATATTGACGTCAGATATTTAAAGTGCTATAATTGTTGAACATAAATCCAAAGGAGGAATTTGCGTGAGAATTGAAAAACTTGTCCGTTGCTCTATCGCGACGCTGATAATATTGCTGCTTTTGCCGGCCTGCAGGGGAAACGCTGACGTTTCTGCGGAAGCGCCCACTGAAGACATAGCGGCTGACGCGCCTAGCCAAAGCTTTTCCGGCCCGTTTGCGCAAGAGCTTAGAGACAACGCGAAAGTCGAGATAGAGGGTGCAGGCAGCGTAAAGCTGATACAGCCGGACTTGGTGAAGATTTTTGATGAAGCCATATCCTCGGGAGATGAGGACGTTATTGATTACATGAGAAAGAATATGGCTAAGTATACGGTCGAGTCTATGATTCAAGCTGAAGTCGCGGAGAAAAATGGCAAGTGGGAGCTTAAGGGCAATAAAGAGGTAAACGCGGAGCTCCAAAAATCCGTCGACCAGTTTGTCTCCAATTATCTGCAGCAAATGGGGGAGGGCGCGAGATGACTAAGACAAAAAGAATAGCCAGCCTGGCGCTGGCGATCAGTTTCCTCCTGGCATTTCCTATTCAAAGCCGCGCCGAGTACCAGCCGTTTTCCGAGGAGCTTGGAAGGTTCTATTACGCCGAGAACTATTATGATGACGTCTGGTCAAACTACACCCAATATGTTGACAACAGCGTCTGGCCAATCCTAGCCAATGGCTCGAATGCGTACCTGGATTTCGCGAAAGACTTGGATGGCAACGCAAAGATGCAGTCAGTGATAAAAACAGCCGACTGGCTGACAGAGCCGTCATTTAAAAGCGAGAAAGCGATGCTGGTGGAAAGAGACATAGATGTCCTGGTCAGCTTCTTGTACATGATGGACTATGACTTGAACAAAACGCTTTATGAGCTGGCTGAGACCGACGCCATAAAGGCGGTTCCTGACACTGAGGCGGACATAGCGGTTGCCCAAGCGGCGATAAGAGCCAAAGCCGGCACCCTTCTTAAGGAAGTGGCCGATAGCGCCGCCATCTCCTTCAGGTTTGACGAAGCGGCAGTAGAAGACATGAGCGACTACAAACGCCTGACAACGACTATAAAAGACTACGAAATGTTTAGAAGCTTTTTGACCTCAATCATTACATATTCTGGCGATGACAACCTGAAGCAAGCGGCCAAGAAGATCAGGGACTGCGCAGACAAGGCTCTTGAGCTAAAGCTCGATTACCTAAGCAAGCAGAACGATGCCTACGCGGAAAACCCGTTGGTTGACATTTTCTTTTCAGACATCATCCTGGATCCAACCAAGTGGGATACCCAGTCAGACAAGGACTTTATTGAAGGTTGCAAAGAGATCTACGAAAAAACCAAGCAGTCCATTGACGTGTCCATGCAGTATGCCGTCTTGTCCGGGGACATGCTCCCAGGCGCCTCCAGCATGCTCAACAGGGTCAACGAGATCAGGGTCATGGCACTCATTCAAGACGCGCTGGTCAAGGACATGGCGAAAAATAAGCCCCTGGCCTCAAGAGCCAACTTCAAGGCGATAGACAAGGCGTTTGACAACATGAGGTTTCTCATGTTCACAAACTCCAGAGGCGACCACTGCTTGAGCGAGCTTGCCCAGCAGGATCCCCAGGCGCTAGGCGCATGGCCCGCAAACCATAACGCTGAAGTTGATCATAAGAAGTTTATGAACCTGTTGCTGGGGGAAAGCGGATTTTACCCGAACATGAGCCAGTACAAGAAAGCCGTGCCGGACAAGCCCAAAGATCCCTATAATGATTACTATTATCAAGAGCCGGAAGAGGATCCGTATCAAGATCCGTACCAAGATCCGGAGCAGGATCCCTATGCGGTAACTGAGGATCCATATCAAGAGCC
>JAISWZ010000291.1 GCA_031270945.1 Clostridiales bacterium
GGAAAAACAACCGCAATATTAATTAACCTCTTAAATTTTGTGCGCAATCCGTCCAATAGCAAAAGCGCTGGCAGGAAAAACTATCCTGTAAAATTAATAATTAAGCCGGATTTTAAACCTTCCAGAAATCAAAGGCGTTGGTGACAAGACAATAATCCATCGGTTCAGAGGTTTATTATAAATCCTTGAAATCAAGCCTTTGGGGATTCCCACCTCAGACAGCGCTCCTGCGCACCAAGAGCTCGTTTGGCACCCGAATTGGACAAGACAGGCCCCCCATCCAGCAATGCGCGTGAGAGGGTCTATAGCGCGTTTTAGGGCATCTTGGTTTCACGACTGCTCCAGGCCTAAACTTGGCTTTTAAAAATATATACCTATCGCAAAAAATCAAGAGCGTTGGTGACAAGACAATAATTCATCGGTTCGGAGGTTTATTATAAATCTTTGAAATCAAGCCTTTTTTGGCATACCCGCTTCAGATACCGTTTTTAAGCAACAGGAGCGCGTTTGGCACCCCTCTTGGACAAATATGCAGCCTCCCCCTCCAGCATACGCGTGAGAGCGTCTATGAAGCGTTTAGGGGGCATCCTGGATTAGCGGCTGCCCTAGGCCTGAACTTGGATATGTAAATTTGTCCTAAAAAAATCAAGAGCGTTGGTGACAAGACAATAATCCAGCGGTTCGGAGGTTTATTATAAATCCTTGAAATCAAGCCTTTATGGCGTTCCCGCTTCAGATAGCGTTTTTAAGCACCAAGAGCGCGTTTGGCACCCTTCTTGGACAAATATACAGCCTCCCCCTCCAGCATGCGCGTGAGAGCGTCTATGATGCGTTTAGGAGGCTCCTGGTTTCGTGGCCACCTCAGGCCTAACTTGACTCTTTAAATTACTCCATGTCCAAACCATTAAAGATTCAAGTTAGCCTCTCTCTTTGCGCTGATGGGAGTGATCGCCAGAGAGCGGACATTGAAAAGACTGATTTTTATTCATGAAATCCACAGGATTTATTCACAAATTTCACATATTTAAAATCCATAAAATCCACATATTAATCTTTTGAGACATTAAGCATGGGCGATATGTTGAAAGATAAAGGTTGCTTTGCTTTGGATGCGGAGTCGCTATCAGAGAATCGTCCGGTTTGGCGCTTGCGAATGCGATGTATTGGTTAGGATAGCTAGAACCTTGACTTTAAGCCAACTATATTAAGCATATATTCTGGCGGTTAGAACTGCAATATGGCGCTGAGGATATCCAGCGCCATATTTGACAACAGTGCACGTTTTGAGTTGAGACGCTGTTCTTCGATTGCGATAGCCAGAATGTAGATCCGGCTTTTTCCTATAGCATCCTTTTTCTCTTATGGGATTTCTGATTACATAGCATGCAATGCCGTAAAAAAATAGGCGCTATCTCGGGATACCTTAAGGACGGACATATATCAAATGCTATCACAAAAATAAGCGAGGTACCGTGAGTTGCCTCAAAGAACAATATGTCATGTGATACGCAAAATCAATTGAATCATCCAAGATATCTAGGAATCAATGCGTTGATAGCCCAACCTCCATTCGGAACCGCTTCTTCATGGCTTTAGTTTCAAGATTCGCTGTCGATTGTTCTTTCAACCGCCTCTTGCAGGAATATTTTTTTCAGATGGATTGGCAGCGCAAGAAATTGAACCATGACTCTTTCACGCTGATCAGTTGCTGAAGCTAGCGATTCAAGCGAACTGAGCTTTTCGCCAATGTCATTTAGCCCAGAGTCCAGCTCTTCAAGAGATGCGCCCAAGTTGCCTTTGAACGCGTCAAGCATTGATTGAAACATCTTTAAATCAACGTAGCCTTTTGGGGGTGCGGCAGCCTTCTGTGAATCCGATTCACCACTCAAAGCTAGCATGCTTTTAAGAATGGCTTTACGATCCTCTTTAGGCATGGCCAAACATAGCTCTAGTGCGACATCGTTGGAAGTTTTGCCTTGGTCGTATATGCCGAACAGGTAATCGACGGAGACATTCAGGTATGAGGCCAGCTTGCCCATGCGATCTATTGACGGGAAGCCTCTCTTGGATCCAAGCTCAGCGATGAAGCTGGAGCCAAAGCCAAGATCTGCAATCATTCTACTCGGCTTCTTTCCTTGCATCTTAAGCAAGGACAAAAGCAATGCCTTAAGTTCTTGCGCGTTGTTCACGAAAGCGCACCTCGGTTTGTTCCAGCGAGCGGTTTGGCACCATTCTTGCCATGCCTGACGCAGGAAATAAAGTGATTGGTTTCCACTTTGCCTAAAGATGACTTAGAGCATATCCCAAAATTATATCCGAGGCACCGGAAAAATCCGACGTTGAAGCATTCGCCAGGATTTTTCCGGTGCCATTTCGGAATTTTGGGATATGCACTTAGGGATGCCATCTTTCCATTCTTACGATTGCCTCAAGCACAAACAATTTCTGCTGTTGGCTAGGCAAATCAAGAAACTGCACTATCAAGCTTTTGATTGGCTCTGGGGCTGGAACAAGCGCGTCTATCGTTTCGCTTAGTGCGTTCTGCCTTGAGCGCAAGGCGCTGATATAATCGATTAGATCATCAGTGATCACGTTTAGCTGGGCATGAAGCTTATTATAATCGGAACCTTTAAAGCAGTCAGCACCATTGGAGCGTTCGTTCTCGCTTGCGAGCTCAGCGATTGGATCCTTGTCGGACATCGCCTGAATAAAGGCTTTGCGCCCCCCCTCAGTCATGGCCAAGTACGCCTCAAGTGCTGCCTGTCCAGGCTCTTTGGCTGGAACGCTCATGCCTAGCAGATGATCGACAGATACATCCAGGTACAAAGCTATCTTGGCTATCTTATCTCCAGATGGAAAGCTGTTCCTAGATTCGAGCTGTGAGAGCATGTTTGTAGAAAAGCCTAGTTCTGTAAGCATTTTATTTGCAGAAAGTCCACGAGTTTTTAACACGGATAGAATGCAAGTCCTAAGCTCGATTGCGTTATGCACAATTAATGCACCTACCAATAAAAATATCTGTATAAATCTGTAATTTTTCAGACAATTGCGTTATTATAAGTTCTGGTATTGACAAGCACCAAATTGCTCATATATAATGATTATGAGCTCAACGGGTCAAATAAAATCCGCCTCAATGAGCCAGGACAACCTGCGTGAGAGCTCGGCGCTTAAATAACTAAAGATTCATTTCAGTAGCGCTTGCTGGCCCTCTTTTAGGCACACCTTCAATTCATTCTTGGCTACCGATGGATAACTCAACAGCCTCTTTCAGGCATTTTTTTTGCAGATGGCTTGGCATAGCAAGGAACTGCGCCATTACGATCTCTCGCTGGTCAGGGGCTGAGGCAAGCGCGTTAATCTTTTCGCCAAGCGCGGTTAGCCCGGAGTCCAGCTCTCCAATATAAGAGGCCAGCTCATTTTCGAATTCATCAATGAGGGATTGAAGCTTTTTGGAGGCTGCGCCTACGCTGGAATTTTGGCCAGATTTCTGGGGATCGGATTCGCCGCTTAAGGCTATCATGCTTTGAAGAGCGGCTTGCTGATCCTTTTTGGGCATGGCCAAGTACACTTCTCTCAAAACGTCTTTGGGAGCTTTTCCTGGGGTGTGCACACCAAGAAGGTAGTCGGTGGAAACATTTAGGTATGAAGCCATCTTGCCTACCCGGTTTATTGACGGCATGCCGCTTTTTGTTCCGAGCGCTGTAAGGAAGCTGGCGCTGAAGCCAAGTTCCTCAAGCATTTTCTTCTGCTTCCTGCCTTGCATCTTAAGCAGGGAAGTGACTAAAACCTTAAGCTCTTGCGCATTGTTCACAAAATCGCACCTCGATTCATGACGTTAGCATTGCTGTCAGCTGCTCATAATCGCTAGGGCTTCAAGCACAAGCAATTTACGCTGGCGGCTTGGCAAATCAAGAAACTGGCTTATCCAGCTTCTGCTTGGATCAGGGGCCGGAACAAGCGCGTCAACCGTTTCGATTAGGGCGTCTTTCTTGGCGCTCAAGGCGCTCATTGAATCGCCTGTCTCATTTTTGATCGCGTCCAGCTTAGCGTGAAGCATTCTGTACTTAGAATCGACAACATGGTCGTCATCAGCGCGGTGCTCGTCATTTTGGGGCGCGATGCCGGGATCTATGGGTGACATCTCTTGAACAAAGGCTTTGCGCTCTTCTTCCGGCATGGCCAAGTATGCCTCAAGCACAGTCTGCATGGGATCCTTGTCCGGAGAGCTCATTCCGAGAAGGTGATCTACCGTGACGCCAAGGTATATTGCTATCTTGGCTACGCTGTCTCCTGACGGAAAGCTGTTTCTGGATTTGATGTGATGGAGCGTACTGACGGATAATTCAATATCCTCAAGCATTTGATTGGTGCTCAGTCCACGCTCCTTTAGCAGGGATAAAATGATAGCCCTTAGCTCTAGTGCACTATGCACAAATCTCCGCCTCCTTAAGGGCTGTATATGTTTAAATCGCCGAATTTTGCCAAAGCATCTGCGCCCTATTGACACAGGTCCAATGGCAAAGTATAATAAATACGAGCTCAAGAAAGCCAATGAAATCCAGCCTGGTCAGCATTCAGATAGCCATCGCTTGAAGCTTGGGCGATGCAAGGGCACAAAAAAGCCCTTCGACAGTGCTCACCGCTTCTCCAGCGCCAGCGCCTGATTGGCAGGTGGTGAACCAAATGTGCGGAAACAAAAGAATCGGAACGCTGAACCCCTTGACAATTGAAACGCAGCTCTCCCTATTTCGCCTTTCCAGAGAGATGCAAGTTTAGCGGCTAATGCAAGTCAATGAACCACAGAGTCTCTACTATACCCTTTAGTATAGCATACTTCGCCTAAACTCACAATTAATTTATGGGCTTAAACGAGGTTTCGCTATTGGCAATGATGCAATATTCATGTGTAATGTTACTGTTTGTATGCTTGCTCACGCACATAAACATGCGAGGATTAAGCCCATGCATTACGCTTGAGCAATATTTCTCCTGTATCGGGAAATTTCCTAAGCAGAGCGGTTTTTCACCTCAAAATCTTTGGGTGCAGGAATTCATCCGCCAGCTTATATATTCTAATGGCTATTAATGACAGAGACTTTGTGCATATCCCAAAATTCCGTTAGGCGCTGAAAAATTCCTGGTGAATGCTTCAACGCCGGAATTTTTAAAGCCCTGGAATTAATTTTGGGATATGCTCTTAAAGCAGATTTCTAGTTGCAAGCTTAGATTGCGGGATTTTATGCGTAAGCTGAGAACTAAAGCGTTGCAGTGCATTTCGAGCGGTTTTGGGCATGCGCTAGAAGTGATCGCCAAAGGACGGCAGAGGAAGCGAATGGCGGGTAGCCGCCAGGGTTTGATGCTCTCAAGGGCATCTCCCAAGATTTCCAAAGTGGTGCAGGAAAAGCCTTGCGAGGACTTCAACGCAGACTTTTCCAAGACTGCAGAACAAGTTCTGGGATATGCTCGTACGTTTCAGGATAGCGCTTGATTTTGCGAGCTGCCAAATGGAGCGGTTCGTCGGCAACACATATGAAAGCTGGGAGGCTGGCATGAAAGAGCTTAAGTCTTTAGTACTGTACAGAGACACCTGCGAGTCAATGAAGAAGCTTTCCATTGAGATGACAGGCAAGTATATTCAAGCTATGTTTGCTGAAATGAGCGGTGAGGATCCGCCAGAATTCACAACGCTTGAGTCCTTTGGCTACGAAATGATAAAGGGGCAGGTTCTTCGGGCCGCAGACCTGAGCAAGAAAATGTCCGAGCAGGGCGCGAAGGGTGCGCAGAGGAGAAAGGAGGCGCAGGCCCAGGAGCAAGGCCGGATTCCGTCGGAATCGAGCGGAACATGGCAAAACGCCGTAGAAGCTTACAACAAGCTCAGCGAGCGGTTCCCTGAGTTTCCCAAGATGGAAAGCAAGCTGTCGGAAAAAAAGATCAAGAGCGTTGAAGCCATAATTGAGGAGCACGGCTTTGACGCAATAGCAGAAATGCTGAAAAAGGCGGCAGAAAGCAGTTTCCTCAGGGGAAAGGTGCCGCCCCAAAATCCTGGAGAGAAGCAGTTCAGCTCCTGCTTCAACTGGCTGTTCTCGCAAAAGCACTTCAATGACGTCTTGGGCGGAAAGTACGATGACTGGGACGAGTCGAAAAAAGGCGGGGCACCAAAATCCAGCAACAAAGACATGTACACAGCCTCAATGGAAGGCTGCGATACAGACCTCTCTGACATCCTGTAGGGTCTTCTTGTTTAGGGCGCATCCCAAAACGCCTGAAGCGGCTTGCGAAAGCCATGAAGCCAATTTGGGACGCGCTCCAAGGTCGAGCGCGAAGCCGGCGCCTGCGGGATTCGCGCTTTGCCGCTTAATGAAAGGGGGGCCATAAATGCCCATTATAGAAAGCCGCCTGCAAACGGGGGAGCGCTCAAAGGAATGGATCTTGGCGCAGAACCCTGGAGATCCGGATCCGGAAATCGAGGCAATTGTGCTCCATGACATCAATTGCCTGGTCACGGCGTACCGGTCAACGAAGTTCACCCAAGAAGAGGTCAAGGTCTTGACGGAAGCATGGGTGAATGTGTTCAAGCACGTTTCGGCCCATTTGTTTCACCAGGCCGTCTGCAGACTCATTGCGACGGATCAGGGCCCATTCTTCCCCACTCCGGGCAAAGTCGCCGCGTGCGTTGCGCGCATTGTCGCTGAGAGCGCTGAAGAGGGAAAAATCTCCGACAAGCGCCTGCCTGACATGCTGTAGGGTCTGCTTGTTTAGGGCGCATCCCAAAATGCCTGAAGCGGCTTGCGAAAGCCATGAAGCCAATTTGGGACGCGCTCCAAGGTCGAGCGCGAAGCCGGCGCCTGCGGGATTCGCGCTTTGCCGCTTAATGAAAGGGGGGGCCATAAATGCCCATTATAGAAAGCCGCCTGCAAACGGGGGAGCGTTCAAAGGAATGGATCTTGGCGCAGAATCCTGGAGAGCCGGATCCGAAAATCGAGGCAATTGTGCGCTATGACATCAATTGCCTGGTCTCGGCGTACCGGTCAACGAAGTTCACCCAAGAAGAAGTCAAGGTCTTGACGGAAGTATGGGTGAATGTGTTCAAGCACGTTTCGACCCAATTGTTTCACCAGGCCGTCTGCAGACTCATTGCGACGGATCAGGGCCCATTCTTCCCCACTCCGGGCAAGGTCGCCGTGTGCGTGGCGCACATTGTTGCTGAGAACGTTGAAGAGGGAAAAATCGCCGACAGACACCTGTCTGACATCCTGTAGGGTCTTCTTGTTTAGGGCGCATCCCAAAACGCCTGAAGCGGCTTGCAAAAGCCATGAAACCAATTTTGGGATGCGCTCCAAGGGCAAGCGCGAAGTCGGCGCCTGCGGGCTTCGCGATTTGCCCTTTAATGAAAGGGGGCCATAAATGGCCAATAAAGAAAGTCGCCTGCAAATGGGGGAGCGTTCAAAGGAATGGATCTTGGCGCAGAATCCTGGAGAACCAGATCCGAAAATCGAGGCAATTGTGCTCCATGACTTCAATTACCTGATCTCGGCGTACCGGTCAACGAAGTTCACCAAATCAGAGGCTAAAGCTACGATGAAAGTCTGGGTGAATACATTCGAGCACGTTTCGGCCAAATTGTTTCATCAGGCCATCTACAGGCTCATTGAGACGGATGAAGAATCCTTCTTCCCCACCCCTGGCAAAGTCGCAGCGTGCGTGGCGCGCCTTGTCGCTGAGAGCGCTGAAGAGGCAAGAATCGCCGAAGCTGCGCGGATAAGTGAGCTGCGGAGAATCGCAAGGTTCAAGAACCCTGAGCAAGAACCCGTCAATCTTGAGCTCCTGGTCGATCTCCGGAAGTGCGGAATTTTCGAGAACGTTGAATTGGCACCGTTCGCGTTGAGGGAAATGGATCGGCACCTGGACGGAATCGGAAGCCTTGCGAGCCATATGGGGATGCTCCTAGACGAAATGGGGGCCCCGTTCGGCGGCGGTGTGGAAGGCTTGCTTAACAACTTCTGCTTCAACATAATTTGCGCCGGCTCTATGGCGGAAGACGAGATTAAGGCATGGGGGGAAAACAGCGAGCAATGGGCCGTGAAGCCTGGAGAGGCCTGGACTGAGCCTTCAGTCTTAGACTTGACGCTTGAGCCGCTGATCGGCCTTGGCATGGAGAGGTACAAAGGCATGGCTGGCGATGAGAAGAAAGCTCTCGCTGCCAAGGCCGCTTGCGCCATGGGCCGCCTGTCGGAAGACATCTGCAGCACATTAAGCTTCTTTGAGTCGTGCTTGGCGGATTTGGCAACTATTTTCTCAAAGCCTGCGCCTGGACGCAAAGTGAAGTTTTGCGACTATTTGCAAAAGGCGAAAGACCAGATTCGCAATGCGAGAGAGCGCTTGGAAAAAGCCGATTTTGAGGCTGTTTCGATGTCATTCACCTCAAGCGGCCTTGGCGGCGATTAGCCATTGAAGATGAAAGCGGAAATCCGCTGGCTTGGGCCCAGTGGGAGGGAAGCGAAATGGAGTTCGCTTCTTTTATTGAGATACGCTCTAAGGAAAGGGGGCCGTAAATGGCCAGGCAAATAGGCGAGCGTTCGTTGGAATGGCTCATGGCGCAGAATTCTGGAGATCCGGATCCGAATCTCAGGGAAACTGTGCGCGAAGAAATCAATAACCTGCTCTCGGTGTACAGGTCAGCGAAATTCACCGATGAAGAGCTTGCTATCCTGAACGAGGTCTGGATGAATGTGTTCAAGCTCGTTTCGTCCGAAACACTTCATGCGTCAGTCTGCAGACACATTGAGACGGCTCAGGACTCGTTTTTCCCAAGCCCGGGCAAGATCGCCGCAAGCGTACAGCGCATTGCCTGCGAGGAGGCGGGGATTCCGCAAGGATTCGCGCAGCGCGGCTGGGATTCCGAAAAGGGATTCGATGAAGCGAATGAAAGGAAGAACGCCTGGAGGCCGAAGAGCTGGCAAAACTTCCAGCAGCACGACTACGATTTCGAGGAGATCGCGCGCTTGGATTACGAGCGCACCAGGACAATGTTCTATGAAGAGCAAGAAAGGTACAGGGCGCTCGCAAGGGAGGCCATTGAGAAAGCAAAGTCCAAGCCGGCGCGGCAAGCGGAAGAAAAGGCTGAAGCTGCGCGTCAGGCGGAGCTTCAGCGAATCGCCAGGTTTATCAATCCGAAACAAAAGCCTGTGACGCTTGAGCGCCTGGTGTCGGTTCGGAAGTGCGACGTTTTCAGGCACGTCGATTTGGCGCCACAAGCGGGAGAGGAGATAAAGGTGCTGCTGCAAGGCATCTCGGCATTGACGAGGCATATGGATACGATCCTGAGCGAGATGGAGAATCCATTCGGCGGCGATGCGCCGACAAATATTCAAGAAGCTGCGATGGATGCTCGATATTCGCTCTGTAACGCACGAGGCTGGCTTGAAATGGCCGCCTCAAATATCACCGGCATAGTATACCAGATGAAAGAGCCGGTTCGGAGCGTAGTCAGAAGCGGTCGGCAATGGTCCGTGAAACCTGTCGGCGGCTGGACGGAACCTTCAGTCTTGGCTGTGTCGCTTAAGCCGCTGATCGAGTTGGGCATGGAACGGTACAGCGTCATGGATGGCGGCGATGAGAAAAAGGCGCTTGCGATCAAGGCGGCTAGCGCCATGGGACGCCTGTCGCAAGACATCTGCGCCGTCATGCGCTTTGTTGAGTCATCCTATGAGGACATAATGAGGTTGTTCTCAGTTCCCATGCCGGGGCAGTCAAGGGACTATTGCAATTACTTGAAAAAGGCGGGAGATGGAATTCGCGGCGCGCGCGAGGAATTTGAAGAGGCCGACTTTGAGGCTATCGCGAGATCATTCACCTCAGATAGTTGGCGGCTTGCCAAAAAAGACAACGCTCTCGGCAAAACACGCTTGGACGACCTTTTTTAGCACATAGAGCATATCCCAAAATTTTATCTTAGAGCTGGGAAAAGTCCACGTTGAAGCCTTCGCAGGACTTTTCCTGCGCCCTGTAGGAATTTTGGGACATGCTTTTACTTGGACAAGAAATAGCAATATTTAAAAAGCGGCTTAAGGTCTACTTTGGCCCTGCCGGATTTAGCCCCGCAGGGCCAGTTGCTATCAATTTGGCCGAAACTAAGAAAGCTTTCATTGGACAAAGAGGGAGTGCGAATGGAAGACAAGGAAATCGCGCTTGAGTGCACAGAAAGCAAAGAAAAGGCGGAAGCGTCCAGGCTCGAAAACAAAGGCCGCTTCAACAAAGGTTTCGGAAATGTGGGAAGCGTAAACACGGGATTCATGAACAGGGGGTTTGGCAACTGCGGAAACGGCAACTTCGGAAGCCTGAACGCTGGCAACGAGGACAGGGGAAGCCGCAACAAGGGAGGCTTCAACTTCAGGGACGGCAACATAGGGTTTGCCAACTTTGGAAGCTGAGCTTTCCAAGGCAAAGGTGAATGGCGTTGGCGTGTCCGAATCCCAAGCTTGGTGGAACCACTTGAGCGAGGAAGAGAAAAACGAAATAAGGAGCATGCCCAACTTCAGAAATGACATTTTCATGCGTGTGACAGGAATAGACGCTAGCGACGCCGCAGGAGAGGCGCTGATTAGGCGCGATCTGCCGTAGCGCTTGCGAATGGACGGAAAATGGAGGAGAAGCTGTGACTGTTTACATTTCATCTCCTGCGCTGGGGGATCCTCCCCACAACACAAGGAGGGTAAACGCGAACATGAGAATTGCGGAAAAGCGCTGCGCAGAGGCGGCAAAAGAGGGGAACGTCCCAATTGCCCCCCTGTTGCTGTGGCGGGGATTCATGTCGCCGCTGGTGAAGGAGGATCGCGCTAAGATGGGCGCAATGGCGACCGAAGTAATGCGCATCTGCGATGAAGTTTGGGTTTACGCAGACAGCATGACAGTAGAAACGTTGGAAGACATAAGTAAGGCTAGCGCATTTGGGATACCTGTAATAAAGCGCGGGGGATCGAAGGCTGGAATTCGTGAGGTTGGCAATTGAGCGCTTCAACATGGCCTGCCTCGATATGCAAACCGGTAGCGGACAATGCTCCCGGTTTTTTTGTTTCTGAATTTATCCAGTTATATTGCGGAATGATTAACATTCTACCCAATGTAAGCCCAATCCCTCATGCCTCACTTCCGCTAAAATCACTATACACAAGTTATTATGTGTGATATAATTAAAACAAGGTTTTCGAGCCATGCCTCCATATTTTTACATAAGATAAATTTATTTTTAGAGCATATCCCAAAATTATATC
>JAISWZ010000343.1 GCA_031270945.1 Clostridiales bacterium
CATCTCGTTTATGGTGGACTTGTACTCGTTCAAGTCGGCGTTGAAGGCGTCGCTGGTCTCGCCTTTCCAGGAAACCGAAAGGCTTTCGACCTCAGTTGAAAGCTTTGTTGTCTCAGCGGAGAAGAGCTGGGCCTTGTCATTTATGACTCCGACTGACTTTGTCACTTCTTCCGGCTTGATCATGAAAGAGCTGTCTGCCATGTGTATCCTCCTAAAATAAAGATTTTTATTTTTATTTTTTTTTTTTTATTTTTATTTTTATTTTTTTTATAATTACGGATAAATCACCGTATTGTCCACTATCTCTCCAAACGCCTCGGTATGCTCGCTGTCAGAAAGCACAGCGGCGCCTAGCGTGAGGTAGTTGGCGGGATTGATGTGAGCAAAGAGAATCATGGAGCCGCCGTATGCCTCAACGCCCATACCGTAATTCACAAGCCCCGCAGCGCTCTCTTCCCTGTAGGGATCAAGTATGATTTCATATTCGTCGCCAAAGGCGGCGTCAGCGAACAGTATCAGCAGGTCAATGCCGTTTCCGCCGCTTTGCAGGATCTCTTGGCATTCATCCGTCAGGTTTACCATGAACATGCTCTCGTTGTCTTTGGTGTTTGTGAGAACGACAAAATCTCTGTAGAAGCCGCCTTCGGAATCCGTGGGCGAGGCAATCCATCCTTCCGGCACAGTGAACGCCAGCCCTATGCTATCGTCATCGAAATAGCGCTGCGAAAGCCTCGAGTGCTCCTTGCCGTTGTAGACAAGCGTTTCTTCATCCAGGAGAATCAGCCTGAGCTCGTCCCCGTAACTGTCTTCAAGCACTATGTAGATCCCGTCTCGCTCATAGGGGCTGGACCAGCTTTCTCCATCTTGCGAGAATGTCACATCTCCGCTTGCGATACTGATATTGCTGTAGGTCTCGATGTCTCCGTCATAAATCCATTCCGAGCCGTCGAGGGCGACTTGGAAGCCGGCCTCTATCTCCCTTGTGAGGACAAACTCGCCATAGCGAAGGGAATCCCCGTCAAAGGTGAACGTGTCTCCGGTATCGCCAATGCTTGCCACTCCGTCATCGATTGTGTACTCGCCTTCCGCCTCAACCTCGCCGTAGGAATCGTCCAGGTAGCCTACGATCTGAAATGTGTAGTCATCATAAAAGGTAATTACGTCGTACTCGTCGTCATGCCATTCTCCCAGGAACGGGTTTGCTTCAGGCTTTTCGGTTTTTTGCGGCGCCTGGGTTCTGGATTCTTGCGGCGAAGGCGCCGCAGTCCGGGCGGGGATCGCTGATTCTGACGCTGCCTTGCAGCCAGAAACAGCTATCAACATGGCAATCGCAACCACTTTCCCAAACTTCAAACGCGTCACTCCTTTAGCTGCATTTATTCAGCTTTTAGCCAGCTTTTAAGACTTACTCAATTTCCAGGGACACGCTCTCCGATGTGGCGCACTCGCGCCCAACGAAGAGCTTCTTTGCAATAACAGCAAGGGTTTGCCCTGGCTTGACGTAATGAAGAAATACCTTGTACTTTTCTTGGGCAAGCGCCAGCATTTCATCCAGCTCAATGCCCATCTCGATAAGCAAGGCCTCCCGCGTTTCCTGCATGCTGGGCAGATTCTTCAGCGACAGGACAGGAACCTCCTGCGCATACAAAATCTCTGTCCCGGCATGCTGCTCTGTTATCTGGCTGTGGCGCACGTCAGAGTAAATGATGTCCTTGTACTCCCTTTGGGCGTAGATGACTCTCAGCCAGAGGCTTTGGCCGCTGTCCGAAAAGCTGGCCTGTCGTATCCTTACGTTGCTGTAGAGCATGTTTACGGCGCCCTTTCCGTAGGTTCCACTTTGCATAGGCTTTCACCTCGTTAGCCGTTTTGTCGACACATCGAATTATAGGCCTGATCCCGCCGAGGTTCTAGTTACCTAAAGTTACCCTTTTTGAGGGCTTTTTTGAGCCAAGCTTCGCTTTTTAAGGGCCTTGTAACCTTTGGATACTATGAACCAGTCCCGCTTTTGATTAAGATCACAAGCAGACATTAATCGATGCGAATAACTGGCTTTCGACTATTTATATTTATACTCGGGCAAAGTCTGCATTACTCGGGCTTTGCCCTAAAAAAGGAGGCGCAAAATGAACTGCTTCAAACGGCCGCTTCTTGCCATTCTTTTTGTTGTGACAGCCATGTCAACAGCTTCCTGCGGCAAATCGGAGAAAGAGGCGAGCTCCAGCCCCACCCAGCGGCCAGTCGCCATAAATGCCGACAGCGGCGAGACCTGGGCGGTTTACTGGTACATATGCGGCAGCGACCTCGAATCAGGGAACGGGTTTGCCACAACAGACATTGAAGAAGCAATGTCTGTGCCGCTTCCAAGCGGCGTAACGCTGGTCATGCAGACCGGAGGGGCGGACTACTGGGAGGACAGCGACGTAAAAGCTTCAAAGTCCCAGATTTTTGTCTATGACGAAGACGGGCGGCGCTTGGACAAGGAGCAGAGCCGCCGCAACATGGGAGACGGGAAAACCCTGTCCAGCTTCTTGGAATACTGCCTGTCCAACTACCCAGCGGATCACATGGCTGCAATCTTATGGAACCATGGAGGCGGAAGCTTGTCTGGGGTTGCCTTTGATGAGCAGTACGACTATGACTCGCTGTCCATGGCTGAGATCAGAGAAGCGTTTGCTTCGGTTTCAGATCCTGATCCAGAGAATCCTTTATTCGAGATGATAGGCTTTGACGCTTGCCTGATGGCGACCGTTGACACTGCGGCAACTCTTTACGGCTTCTCAAAGACTATGGTTGCCTCACAAGAAACAGAGCCAGCCTTGGGCTGGGATTACGCTGGCTTGATGGGCGCATTGGCGTCTAATCCAAGCCTGGACGGAATAGGGCTTGGAAAGATAATCTGCGATACATATGCCCAAGCTTGCGATGAAGCGGACAAAGGCGAGGAGATCACGCTTTCTGTGATAGATCTCACAAACTTCGGGAAGCTTCAGGCGGCTTACGACAACATTGGGATAAACGCGCTCGCTTCAGCCTGCCAGGATCCAAAGTTTCTAAGCAAGTTTGGAAGAGCGGCAAGCAAGGCGGAAAAGTACGACTCCAGCGACGGAAATCTAATAGATCTGGGAAGTCTCGTCAAAAACTCAGAAAGCATGCTCTTGCCAGAAAACAGCCAAAGCTTGCTGAGCGCTTTGGAAACCGCTGTCGCATACTCTGTGAACGGCCCATACCGCTCCCATTCAAGCGGCTTATCCTGCTTCTACCCAGTGGAGATGGATTGGGAAAGCGTGAGCATGTTCAACTCGATCTCTGAAAGCGAAGCCTACAAGCACCTCTTTGAGTACGCCTTGACCGGGCAGCTCTCAGAAGAGGGAGCGGAGTACGCCAGCGCCATGGAATACGTTGACGCAGGAGACTTCACGCCTGAGGAAGACGCCTGGGTTGAGATCGATGAGCCAATTTCAGTCACAAACTTTGACTCATACGCGCTTGAAAACTATCCTGTCTACATTGATGACAACGGATACGCGACCCTGGATCTGGGATCCGAAATCTCCGACATGCTCACAGGGGTATACTTCGAGCTGGCTTACGTAAGCCAAGAATCTGACATGATACTGATGCTTGGCCGAGACAATGACATAGACGCCAATTGGGACTACGGGATTTTCCAGGACAATTTCAGAAACGCCTGGCCAGCCATAGACGGCTCTTTCGTCTACATGGAGCTTGAGAACGAAGGGGACGACTACAACCTCTACACGATTCCTGTAACCCTAAACGGAGAGCCCTGCCATCTCAGCGCGGCTTATGACTTCAATGACAGCGAGTACCGGATCCTAGGGGCAAGGCGCGACTCAGAATCAGGCATGTCTGACAAGAACCTGAGAAAGCTGAAACCCGGAGACGAGCTTGTCACAATGCTATACGCCATGAGCATTTCAGGAGACGACACCGAGCCAGAGCTTCTGCCGTCAGACACCCTTATTGTGACCCAGGACACATCCCTCTTCGAGGAAGACATGGGAGACGGCACATTTGTCCTGCTTTTCGAGATGGTTGACACGGCAGGGAATTCGGCAACATCGGACATTGTTATGATAACGGTTGAAGATGGGGCGATTTACATGGATGCGGATGGAGCTAGGGGATGAGGGAAAAGGAGAAAGCAAGAAAATAAGTTAGAAAGCAAGTTGGAAAGCAAGATGATATGAAAGTAATAAGATAAGAAAAAGATAAGAATAACAAGATGAAATAAAATGAGAATATGAGAAGAGAAGAGAAGAGAAGAGAAGAGAAGAGAAGAGATCTCAAGATCCCAAGATCTCAAGTTCCAAAGATCCAAACCCTAAAAAGGCCCGCCAGTGAAACTGGCGGGCCTTTGCCTTTCATTTATTTGAAGTGCGTCCCCGCTTGGGCAAGCGTGGACGACTGCAATGCTTTTATATAAAACTGGGTATCAGTCTTGTCATGGAGGTCCTTCGGGAACTTTTGAATGATCGAGCTCTGGTACTTGTTTCCGTTAGCAGGCACCCAGTATTCTTCCACCTGGAGCTTCCCTGCGCTGTCGGTCTTGAAAGTGATTGCCACAGGGCTGTTGACGCCGCCCACATTCTCGATCTTGTTGCCTGTCTTTTTGTATTCGTTATACAGGGCTATTGCGTAGACAGTAGTGCTTTTGCCATTTGTCTCGGTTTTCAAGGTAATGTGCGCCTGGGAGAAGAATTCTCCGCCGCCGAAATTTCCTTTATTGTTTGCGATAATCGCCTCAGCTACCGCTTTGTCCAGATCGTCTGACGCCTGGCTGTCCACATACCCTTTTTTTGAGTCAATGGATATGGTGCTTGAGGCGTTATCCCAGCCTATGCCTATATCCAGCACGATGCCCACGTCTCTGAGCTTGAAGTAGTTATAGCCGTCAATGTTGTAGGCTTCAAGATTGACCTGGTTCACGTTTCCAGCCAAGAACACCTTTTGGCTTGTGGGAACCCCGATTTTTGGGCTTGAGCCTTTTGACGCCATTTCATCTCCAGCTGGCGCGTAAGCTTTTTCAGGAGTAAGCGTCATGGCATTCTTTTCAGCGTCCCAATCTACCGCGAACTGCTTTTCTGTGCCGTTCATCACAAACGCGATGTCGCGGAGCTTGAAGAAGTTGAAGTCATTGATGTTGTATGAGTCGAAAGTCTTGGACACGCCATCCACCAAAACGGTTGAGTTGGTTGGATTCGCTGTGACTGAGCCAGCGCTTGCGCCAGTCAAGCCTGACGCGAAAGCCGCCTGAGTGGCCGATGCAAGCATTGCAATGACAATAGCTAGGGAAAGCACTTTCTTGACCATATAACACCCTCCTATGCTTAGACAGATAAGCGTTTGAGAGCATACGCTAAACTTATTCAGGGCGAAGAGAGGCCTTGCGGAGGCTTTAGAGAGCAAACCCGGCAGACCTTTTCTTGGTGCGTATCCCAAGCTTTTGGGATACGCACTTAGTGCATATCCCAAAATTTCGTTAAGGCGCCGAAAAATTCCTGGCGAATGCTTCAACGCCGGAATTTTTCAAGCCCTGGAATTAATTTTGGGATATGCTCTTAGCCGCTAAATATTCTGGGATATGCTCTTGCTGCCTCGTCTAGCTGTAGGAGCCCCTTGGGCCAGCAATGCCGCGCTGGC
>JAISWZ010000395.1 GCA_031270945.1 Clostridiales bacterium
GCCACGCTGCCAGGCAGGGTACATCTGCCCCTCAGTGAAAGTCCCTGCCGTGGCGCATTCGATATGCGCAAAGCCGTCGAAAATACGGCTTTGCCCTTTTTCCTTGCCTGACACACGCCGTGTATGGGTGAATCTGCCCCTCTATGCAAGACCCATTGCGGCGATTTCGCTTATGCAAAGCCGTTGCCCCAACGGCTTTGCCTTTTTGCACTTCCAGCCCAATAGGTTCGAAAACAAAAGGCCTGCTTGCAGGCCTTTTGTTGTTCGGCCCCAAAGGTCAGCAAAATGTTTGACAAAACCAGAGCAAGTGAGATAAAATAAAAGCGTGCCCCAACTGCCGCGTTTGCGCGCGGCGAAAGGAGATGGCAAATGAGAAAGCTTGCATCCATTCAAGTTGTTTGGAACGTTGCTCCAATAGAAGGCGCTGACTCTATTGAATTGGTTCGCGTGCTAGGCTGGCAGTGCGCGGCAAGCAAAGGCGAGTTCCATTCAGGCGACAAGGCGGTTTATTTCGAGGTGGACTCCTTCCTTCCCATGGAGCCCAGATACGAGTTTCTGGCAAAGACCTCTTTCAGGGACAATGCCGACAACGGCCAGGGCTACCGCATCAAGACCATGAAATTCAGAGGGCAGGTATCCCAAGGGCTGGCGCTGGGGCTGCCCAAGTTTCCAGAAGTGGATCCCAGCCTCCCTGCAGGCGCTGACTTGACAGAGCTTTTGAACGTCAAGCAGTGGTTCATCAATGAGGTTCCAACAGGCGCTGGCCTTGTCTTAGGCAAACGGCCTGCCGGAGTGCCCATGTCAGACGAGACCAGAATCCAGTCCGAGCCGGAAAGGCTGACACTGCTGGCCGGCAAGCCCTACTACATCACAACAAAGATGGATGGAACCGCTTGCTACAACTACTTCATCAACGGCAAGTTCGGCGTCTGCTCCAGGAACAACGAGATGGGCCTCCTTGACGGAGAGAGCCTGTACTGGCACCCAGAGAAGCGCTACCTGATCAAGGACAGGCTGGCCTCCCTAGGCGCAAACCTGAGCATCCAAGGAGAGCTCTGCGGGCCTGGCATCCAGAAGAACCCCTTAAGGCTCAACAGCTTTGACTACTTTGTCTATGACGTGAGAGTCGTAGACCAGGATCGCTACATGAACTTCCCTGAGCTCAAAGCCTTTTGCGACAAGCTGGGCCTGAAGATGGTTCCCGTGGAAGAGACCGGAGACGCCTTCTCCCGCACTATTGAAGAGCTCCTAATAAAGGCGCAAGGCAAGTACCCTAACGGAGGCGCTGACAAAGAAGGCATCGTCGTACGGTCCACCGCAGTCAACACCCCCCGCCTGTCTTTCAAGGTGCTCAACAACGTTGCGTTGGCCAAGGAAAAGTGATGACTCAAGAACAGGCCCGAGCAAGCATAGTTAAAGCGCTCGCCAGGCCTTTGGCGATTTGCCCTTGATCATGCAAGCGCTCCCGGCGCCAATGCGGGATATGGCTTTAAGAGCATATCCCAAAATTATATCCGAGGCACCGAAAAAATCCGGCGTTGAAGCATTCGCCAGGATTTTTTCGGCGCCATTTCGGAATTTTGGGATATGCACTAAAAATCAAGGCAAGCTTTTGCTCTTGCGGCCCATATTTGGGCCGCTTATTTTTTTCCAGAAATAGCTTGTCAATTTTTAAAGATTTTTAGTGCATTTTCCGATTACAAGATATATAATGTTGAATATAGACACATCATGCCGGGGCATGCCAACAACAGACAGAGGCGCAGGAAGCGCCCAAGGCTAAGGCTGCCCCAAGACGATGATGAACGCACGACCCCGGCCAAATGTTCATCAAGATTTCGCGACGCCAATTTGAGCGAGTTACGCTTCAGGCTGCAGCGCACTGAATGCAGAATCAGTCATCAGGCCGTCTATAAGCGCACCAAGAGCCCCTCCCAGCCAGGCAAGCAATGCCAGAGAGCATGCTGAAGAGCGCAATTCTAGAGCGTAAAAAAGCTTTTCCGGTATTTCCGGCCCGGTTAAGCGCCAAGGACAGACATGCTGCATGCCAGCGAAACTCTCGCCAGCACAATCCAGCGCAGCCTGTCTAGAGCCCCCAAAAAAGCTTGCCCAGCCAGGAGCGCTTCTTGGCGCTCATACATTTAGCGATTACTGAGGGCATGGCTGCCTAACGCATGCTTATGCGCCCAGGCGCCAAAACCATGCCCCAAGCGCATCCCCTAGGACGCGCTATAGCGCTGCCCCTATGTCGCAGACTGTGTTGCCCTTGCAGCCATTCGATATATCGGACTAGCGCAATAAGCTCTTAACCCCTGCTTTAGAGCGTATCCTTAATTAAATAGGCATCCGGTGCCATTGCGGAATTTTGGGATATGCTCTTAATGGCTCGCGATCTCTGTTATACCAGTGAGTGAAGAGAACATCGCTTTTCACTGGGCAGCTCATAGCGAAGCTTTTCCCTATGGGCTCAGCCCGTCACATGTCATACGCTTGGCGCGCGCCGGCAAACGCCAAATACGCGAGACAGGAGAGAAACACGTGAAATCCACGGCATATAAGTCGGCAATAGCAGTTTTGCTGCTAGCCTTTGTCATTGCTCCAACAAATGGATTCGGCGACCCAGGAATCAAGGTATTTGTTACGGGAGTCCAGGCAATTTTTGATGTGCCCCCTGCTGTAGTCAATGACAGGATAATGATTCCTGTCAGGACCATTGCCGAGATGCTTGGAGCCACGACATATTGGGATGGCGCTTTGAAAAAGGCGACTTTCTACAAAGGAAACACAGAAGTTTTATTGACTGCTGGCTCGGACACAATGCTGGTCACAAGCGACGGCGTTGTGAAGCAATCCAAGCTGGACTCCCCTCCATTCATAAAGGATGGACGCGTTTTAGCCCCGCTTAGGGCCATCGCCGAAGCTTTCGACGCGACCGTGGAATTTGAGGCCACATCCAATGTAGTGCGCCTTACGCCAGCAACCGCTGAGCGCACAGCTTCTTTCCATCAATCCACAATCGCCGTCCAAGCAACGCCGACCCCTGTTCCGGCTACGCCCAACCCGGCTAGCCCAGCTCCAGCCAACCCTACTAGCCAGCCTACTCCCACGCTTCCGCCATCACCGTCTCCCGAGCCTACAACCACGCCCCAGCCGTCTCCGTCTCCATCCTCGTTTCAGTCCCTGGCAGACGAGGTAGTCAGGCTGACCAATGAAGAGCGTGTCAGATACGGGTTAAAGCCTTTGCAGGTTCACTCAGGGCTTCAGGACATAGCAATGCAAAGGGCAGCGGAGTGCATAGACCTTTTTGCCCACGAAAGGAAAGACGGCTCAACCGTAGTCGCATTGGTGAATGGCAAAGGGATAAAATGGACAGGGATTGGAGAAAATATAGCCTACGGCCAGAAGACTCCCGAAAGGGTAGTGCAGGTCTGGATGGAATCTCCTTCGCACAGGGTAAACATCCTGTCAGACCGCTTTAACTACATAGGCATCGGTGTCACCAGGTCAGGGTCTGTTTACTACTGGTCACAGGTCTTCATTCAATAATCCAAAGAAGGGTTGATTTCAACCCTTCTTTTTTATTGCCATTTCGTTTTTATTGCCGTTTCATGGCCAGGCCAAAATTTGCCGCAAGCTTCAGCCAGCGGGTCGCTTCGCTAGAATCATGCAGGACCGCAAGAAAAAGTTAGGTCTGTCTATTTTAATCAAGAAATAAATAAAATGCCTTTTGACTAAAAAGCCTGTATTCTCAAGCTTACATTAAGAGCATATCCCAAAATTCCGATATGGCACCGGATAGCGTTTGCCCAATGTTCAAGGGCAAATCGCCAAAATCCTGGCGAATGCTTCAACTAGTTTGCTCGGGCTTCTGCGAGCAAACACCCGGATTTTTCCGGTGCCTCGGATATAATTTTGGGATATGCTATATTTGCGCATAATTTGATACACCTACAGCAAAATGAACCAAGAAATGCGCAAGCGAGCAAGACCAGCCAGAGCCTTGACATGCCATGCCTCAAACTGTTTGCATGTGATAAAATTAGGAGAACTATATGAAAAAAATCTCTATCAGAAGGATTGAAAGCTCAGATACCCAGATTCTTGCCGAGTTTATTTACCTTGCCATTTTTGTCCCGCCAGGCGTTGCGCCATTGCCAAAAGAAACGATCTACAAGCCGGAGATTTACATATACATCAAAGACTTTGGCAAGCCTGGCGATTGCGGGTTTGCCGCAGAAGAAAACGGCGTAGCCGTTGGCGCGGCGTGGGCAAGGACAATACCTGGATATGGGCATGTCGATGACGAAACCCCTGAATTGGCCATTTCTGTTCTGCCAGAACATAGAGGGCAAGGCATCGGAACTGTCTTGCTGCAGGAATTGCTTGCGTCTTTAAAAAAGCAAGGCTATCGACAAACGTCGCTTTCCGTCCAGAAAGCAAACCCTGCGGCAAGACTGTATCAGCGGTTGGGCTACAACATAATCCATGAGAGTCCCGAGGAATTTATAATGGTGAAAAAACTATGCGAATAAAGCGGCAAAGCCGCTTTATGGCGAAATTTAGGACTGATCATCAGTATCAAAAAGGAAGAGCCTCAGCTCTTCCTTTTTGATACTGATGATCGGATAGATTAATAATTTTCTTATAGTTAGCGGGAGTGGTCCGACTGGGTTCTGAGGCGGGCAATGGGAAGAAAATTCCAAAAGGGAAGCGAAGCGAAGTGAAGGGAGGATTTAAGATGGTGCGAAAGCTGATCGTAACGTTGGCAATTGCTATAGTAGTTCTGGCAGGCATACTGGGCTATGTATTTCGCGATGCATACGAAGCCACAAGATTTACGATTTCAATGAAGCTGGATGGCGCTTTCTGCAAGGCGACCATAAAAGCGGATAGGGAGGCTGAGGGGGTATTCATGACCCTGAAGAACAAGGATGCCGGTGTCTCCATAAAAAAAGCGTTTCTAAAATTGGATCAAATTTTTTACCCAGGCTCTTTTGACGGCAATGAACGCGCGTCAGGGAATGGATACTATTCAGGATTTGATGAAAATTTTGAAGCCTACACGGTTGACGGAGGAGTTTTGATAGTCTACAGATACTTTGTTAACTTCGTACCCGTTGTCCGACTGTACCTGTACAAGGAAGAGGAGAAAAGCGTCCGTCAGCTGGAGCACATTTACAAGAAACCTTACCCTGATCAATATGACCCTGAAATGGTCTTCAGCATAACGCCTACTCAGAACGCATACCCAGCATGGGATGACACAGTAAAATTTTCTGGAACGATTCAATTGGAAAAGTCGAGGATGGCGAGGGTGGATTATCCATTTATCCATTTTAGCGAGCTGATCGAGATGACTGACGAGGTGATCTTCAATATGGGTCTGCTGGCTAGCGATGCCAGCACTCCGCAGGTTTGGTATGGAATGGCATTCTTTTCGGCAGCAGATGCTTACGTTGACGAGAGCAAACATGTTGTGCTGGTTTACAATAGACCGAATGATGCACTACACGATTTTAAAGAATTCTCGACCAAGATCTACATTAGGTTACGGCTGGACGGAAATGTTTTGATTCCGGTTGAGAGCGGATTCTTGGGCAAATAGGAAAAGTGCGCTTATCTTGGCCAAAAGAAAGCCTGGAGATAGCGCACTGAAATATTTAGGAAAACAATCAACAAGGCTAGCGAAGTGAAGGGGGCTTCAAGATGATGCGAAAGCTGATCGTAACGTTGGCAATTGTTATAGTAGTTCTGTCAGGCATACTGGGCTATGTATTTCGTGATGCATACGAAGCGACAAGATTTACGATTTCAATGAAGCTGGATGGCACTTTCTGCAAGGCGACCATAAAAGCGGATAGGGAGGCTGAGGGGGTATTCATGACCCTGAAGAACAAGGATGCCGGTGTCTCCATAAAAAAAGCGTTTCTAAAATTGGATCATATTTTTTACCCAGGCTCTTTTGACGGCAATGAACG
>JAISWZ010000402.1 GCA_031270945.1 Clostridiales bacterium
AAGGTAGCCGAAGAGGCGGCCAACAAGGCAGCCGAAGAGGCGGCCAACAAGAAAATCAAAGCGGTCGAAGCGGCGTTCAAAGAGGAGCTCGAAAGATTGCAGAAGGCACTCGCAGAGGCACAGAAAGCTAACTCTGCGACCCCAAAGTAAACTGCAACTAGGAGTATATCCCCAATTTTCGAAAAAGGCACAGGATAGCGTTTGCCCAATGTTCAATCGTCAATGCTTCAACATTGTTTTGTTTCGAGCTTCAACGAGCACATTTCCAAGCGCGAAATAATTGGGGATCTGCTCTAAAGAAAGCTCTTTTTCGATGAGCTCGAACTACATTCTTATCTCAATGCTGAATCAAAGGCGTATCTGCGCGGTTATATTGGTTCGCAAGGATGTTGCGCATTTGTTGGCATATCTAAAATAAATGTTTATGGGATAGTCCTGCGTTTTGATGCGTATTGGCGATGAAGCCTTCGCAAAGTGTGCCAAAGATTGACAACTGCTTTTTAATGAAAAGACAGGCGGCTAACCGCCTGTCTTTTTTGTCGCTTTCAATTTTTGACGTTTTGCGGACAACAACAATGCGTCACTCGATTCGGTGGTTGCTCGCGAGCGCAAACCATAAAATCAGAACAGACGCTTTCGCTCGACATAACAATGACAACGCGCATGCCAAAAAGCCTGTTGATTATTTAGGCTATCTATGATAGAATGTTCCTGAGTGAGATATCCCAATATTTTAACTGAGAGCCAAATTTATGCATCCAAACGAAAGCAAGAAAGATGCATGCATATACTTGCAAGCGAAAACATCAGGAAAATGCTGTCGAGAGAAAAGCGAAGCCCTTTTCTCTCGACAGCATATGCAACACGCGACTTTTCGAGCCATCTAGTTCGGCATATGCTCAAAGGTTCGCGCAGACATCAGGGCATATCCAAAAAGGAATGTTCACGAACGCATTGGGGGGTGCTATAGTTTTTGATACTCTTTATCAAGCAGTCAGCCTTGTCTTGGAGCGACAAGTTCGCAATCAAGGACGAATCTGGCGAGGATCGCTGGATCGCCCAGGGAGACGTACTGTCATTCGCGCACTTTCTCCGCGTATACGACCTTAGCGGCAAAGAACGGGCTACGATAAAGGAAAAGTGGACATCGTTCTTTCCCAAGCATGTAGTTCAGGCAGGGTTTGAGTCCTTTGAGATAGTCAAAGAATTCTCAATGTTCAGCCAACGCTATGACATAAGCGGCATAGGCTGGTCAGTGGCTGGCGATTTTCTGGCCCATGATTACACAATAGAAGGAGAAGGCCAGGTCATTGCGCATATGACCAAGGAATGTCTCAGTTGGGGAGACTCCTATCGGCTCGACATAATCAGCCAAAGGGATGAGCTTCCGGCATTGTGCGTAGCTCTTGCGATTGACTGCACAAACCATGATTAGAAAACGTACGGCCCGCCTTGTTTGTCTCGGACTTTTCGAGCAAACTTACGGGCTTTTTCAAGTTGCCCTGCTTACAGCTGGATTTCAGTTTTCGGTTCCACAATCAGCTTGTTTGGTGCATTCCATTTTTCGGCCTTGCTTCTGTCAAACAACGCTCCAGGCTTCACGTGGACAAGAATGTTATGCTTGGCGCCAATAACTGAGGCGCACTCAGCGGCTTCGGATAGGCCCATGTTAAACAACCCGTCCCCGCACAGGATAGCGTAGTCAAGCTTTCTCTCCGCGAACTCGTTCATCTGCTTTGTGCGAGACGTGTCTCCAGAGCAGTAGACCTTAATGCTGTCCAAAGACAGGATGTAACCTACGCACTTTTTGGGGCTATGCGCCAGGTTTTTCGCCTCAACCGCTTCAATGGCTATTCCGTCTTCATTGAAGGAGTTATGCTTTCCTCCCGCTAAGGCTTCTACATTTGTTATCACCCGGCATCCAGGCTTCTGGACGCAAAGATCGATCTTGTTGTGGTCTTGGTGCTGATGGGTTACAAGAATGATGTCAGCTGGCAAATCATAGCCATCGCCGGCATACGGGTCTACATAGATGACACGCCCATCATCAGATGTTATTCGATAGGAGCCGTGCCCCTGGTAGTACAGCTTAGGCATAGGTTTCACCTCATGGTTTTTATTGGATAGGCATACCCCAAAATTCATCAGTGGCGCAGTAACGTTTGTCGCCAGCCTAGAGCAAGCTTCCAGACCTTTTCCATGTCCTGCGCTTAATGGGATATGCCTTTATCGCGCCTTTCTGGCCTCTGATCAGTCACGTCTGCGGTTTCCGCTTCGAGGCTTCTCAATAGACAGCCCCGCTATCCCTCTGGCTGAAAACACTTCAACCTCATACCCTGCTTCATTTTTCGCCTCATAGTTGTAGAAGTCAAAGCTGCCTACCTGAAACTCGTCTGTCTCAGGATCCAAAACGAAGCCTGCTTCCTTGATCTCCTCTGCATAGGCTTTGATCTCATCTATGCTTGCGCCCCTGAACACAATCGTAAAATCTTCGTCATCCATTCCTCCGCCTTCGATGTCTACCGGAAAGCTTGGCTTGGGTATAATCTTTGTATACTCATTGCTCGGCCAATCGCCATCCTCCGCTCCCTGATAAGAATCCCCCAGGCCATATATGGTTATTCCGGGCTTCTCTGTTTCAACCGGGTTTGGTGTCTCTGTCTCTGGCGCTTTTGTTTCAGCCAGGTTTGGTGCCCCTGTCTCTGGCGCTTCTGTTTCAAGCACAGGCTCTTCTGTCATGGCAGGGTTTGTTGCTGGCGGATCTATTGCTGAAGGCTCTGCCTCTGTAGGCTCTGTTCCCGCCTCTTCTGGCTTCGCCGTTTCACGCGCCGCAACTTCCAGCTCTTGCGCGAGCAGCCGATTTTGCGCAAACATCGCGCTTGCGAAGCCGCCTAAGAATATGGCAAGAGCGATTAAAAATACGACCAATTTTTTCATGTTAGACCTCCTGCTCCTTGTCCAACGCTTTAATCAAGGCTTTCGCGAGTGCGATTTAGACCGATTGAACATTCATACGCCAGTGGCTTCAGGTTTGCCATGCCTACTGATTTTTGTTCGGGAGTATGGCTGCCACAGTCCATTATAAACCATGAAGATTAGTTTAACAATGCCTGCTTTCAAAAGCAAAGGCAAGCCCAATGGCTTGCCTTTGAAACGTTTATTCAGGAGCGTTGCTTCACCTTTCAAGGGCTATATCTTTTGCGCGACCTTAAGGAGCTTGCACTCAAGCAAGCAGTACGCCAGCGCCAAGTTCACCGCTTTGTCAGGCGTCGGGAAAAGGTTTTCGTAGTCTTCATCCAGCGACAGCTCTTTTTGGATATTGATAAATACCGTGCACATCTTGCCAGGAGCATCCATGTTCGTGACAAGTTTCAGATGCTCTTCCAAAGAATCGATGAAGCTCTCGAAGCTTATGCCAAATTTCCTTTTGTAAATCCGCATGTGCGATCCAAGCTTCCTTACGCTTCCCCTAGCGTAAAAATTCATGCGGGTATTGATTTTGCAACTGGTCGGATTGTTTTCCTCATACAAAAAATCGTTCATGATTATGTCGTACAAGACGTTGTATACAGTAAGGTTCATTTCGATCTTTACCGTACGCCTAGCTGGCTTCATGTGAACGTTGAAGTAAAACTTCCGGTACAGATCCGTGCTGAACTTGGGGGAAATACAAGTGTCGGGCAGCAATTCTATATAGCTCACGTCCGATGGAGGAAGTTCCCCCAGCTTGTGCAATTCATGGGCGATAGCCAAAAGCACCACAGAGCCGGACTCTTCATTGAAAATCTCAAAAAAGTAGTTAAACGATATGCATTCCTTGACGCTATAGATAAAGTTGAAGGTTGCTGTTCGCGCTTGCGCCATATAGCCTTCGTGCAAGCTCTTTATGCTGTTTACGTATGCAATCTTCTTGCTATAGCAGCTGCCCGGCTCCCTTATCGCATCCAACTCGAACTTCAGTTCTCTCAAGCTGTGCTTGGCAAAGGCGCTGGCATTCATCTTGACAGACGAGATGTGTTCTTTCAAAGCCCTATGCAGTTGCGGGCTAATATGCACAGTCATCTTAATCCCCGTCCTGTATTTCAAAATTAAGGCATGCTGCGATCAGAATGCCTTTTAGAGCATATCCCAAAATTCGCTTGTATCAGGCGAGCAAACTTGCGCGACTTTTCCGAGCCCCTGACTCGCAAAAGTCTTGCGAAAAATTTTGGATATGCGCTTGATGCTGTTTTTTCTGACCTCCTGTCTTTGAAACACGCAATCTTTAAGGCGTATTTTGATATAGGCGAACGCAGCCGCTCATTAGTATGTCAAGCGTCCCCTTGGTTAAAAGAAAAAAGCTCCAGTCTGCATAGTCTGTCTGCAAATGTATATAATTTAACAAGCGTTTTGTGGCCAATTCGAATATAGCTTGCCTCAAGGCAAGATATGTAGCCTTGTCAATTCGAAAATAATTGCGCTTTTCGCGCGTGTGGATAGATGCTCGCAATGATACCAAACGCGTAGCGCGCCGGACTTTTCCAAGCCTAGGAATTAATATTGGGATATGCTCTAATTATAAGCTACTATTATTAGTTTGTCAATATGATGAATATGGATTTACAGTGCTTGCCAGCCTCAAGCATGCCTAGCTAGCCTTGATATTTCAGTCTTTTCCAGCTCCTCCAGTCCTGAAAGAATTTTAGCCGGCCTGGCAGCGCCGGCGCTAGCCAACAACCGCGCCTTATGATATTATGGATATGTTCCAGAATTTCGCAAAAAGCGCTTGAAAGGCATAGCGCATATCCCAAAATTAATCTTAGGGCTTGGAAAAATCCGCGTTGAAGCCTTCGCAGGATTTTTCCGGCACCACTTGCGGAATTTTGGGATATGCACATAATGTTCTCGCATAACCTATTCAAGCGCCAAAATGCAGGGACATGCCCAAGAAGGCCCAGCCTTTCTTGGGTTGCAACAGAGCGAAAATTTAAGAGTTATTTTTCGCTCTCGATTATCCATAAGGAGGCAGCTTCATGCAAAAAACCCGCGAGTTCTTCAAGGATTGGAAGACATTTGAGAAGGCTTGGCTGTTTGTCTTTCTAATAATCATTGTGGCAACTACCGTCTACTTCTCAGCTACAGACACAGATTACTCCAACCTGGAGAACGTAGTCTTGAACTGGGCCATTTCTCCCATAAGCGCCATAAGCGGGATATTCTGCGTTGTCCTGGCGGCCAAGGGAAAGTTCTCAAACTGGATCTGGGGCATCGCAAACTCTATCCTTTATGGCTATCTGGCTTACAGAAGCGGGTATTACGGGGACATGATAATCAACATCTTCTTTTTCCTTCCAACCCAGTTCATAGGCATAGTCGCCTGGAAAAAGATGCTTCAAAAAGGCAGCAAGACCGATGTAAAGATGCGCCAGCTTACCAAGCTGCAATCAGCGCTGCTTCTTGTGGCCGCGCTTGTGCTGACAATTGTTTTCGGGCTGGCGCTTGATGGCGTAGACAGTTTCTTTACTAATTCTATGCAGAGAAGCCAGTCCATCTACAGCTACTTTACAGATATTACTGGATTTCCCCTCCTGGGCCCAATACTTGACTCTTCCACCGAAGTGCTTCAAGTCCTTGCCCAAATTTTCATGATCATGGCGTTTGCTGAGCAATGGCTTCTTTGGATTTTGACAAACGTCATAACCATAGGGATGTGGGCGGTCGTTGTCATAGCGGATCCCTCAAGCGCCAGCTGGTCAGTGCCTACTCTTGTCATGTGGATCGCGTACCTGATAAACAGCGTCTACGGATATGTGAACTGGAAGAGAGGGGCAAAAAGGGATGCGTAAGATCGGGCTTGTCCTTGGCAAATTCTCCATCCTGCACAAAGGGCACCAGTTCTTGATCGAAACAGCTCTAAGCGAGATGGATTCGGTATACGTCCTTGTTTACGACAGCCCAACAACCACAAGAACTCCGCTTGACGTTCGCGCCAGCTGGATAAAGAGGCTATACCCCAGCGTCAACGTGATCGAAGGCTGGTGCGGGCCTGAGGACTCAGGCTATACGGAGGACGTGATACGCATCCAGAATGAATACATCCTGAAGATGGCTGGAGACAAGGGCATAACGCACTTTTATTCAAGCGAGCCCTACGGAGACCACGTAAGCGTTGCCCTGGGATGCGAGAACCGGACGGTTGACATCAAGAGGGAAACAATTCCCATAGCAGCAAGTGCCATCCAAAAGGACATGAAGCGCGGCAAGAGCTTTGTGGATCCGCTGGTTTGGCGCGACTTGATCATAAACATCTGCTTTGTGGGCGCTCCTTCAACAGGCAAGACAACCATCTCAGAAGAGATGGCAAAAGAGCTTGGCACTGTCTGGATGCCGGAATATGGGCGGGAATACTGGGAAAAGCACCAGAGCGAGCGCCGATTGACCCCAGAGCAGCTTGTCGAGATCGCAAGGACTCACTTGGAGCTTGAAGACAAGGCGCTTGAAGCCGCTGACAAGTACCTGTTTACTGACACCAACGCCATAACAACATTCATGTTCGCGCTCGACTATCACGGGTACGCTCTGCCTGAGCTTCATGACTTGGCCCGGGTTGCCGAGCGCAGGTATGACCTGGTTTTCCTCTGCGGCACCGACATCCCTTATGATGACACCCCGGACAGGTCAGGCGATGTGGCCAGGCAGATCTTTCAGAGGCAGATCGAGAGCGATTTGCTGAGAAGGCGGATACCGTATATTACCCTCACAGGCGGCTTGCGGGAAAGAATGGACAAAGTAACGTTAATCCTGTCAAAGTTTGAAAAATATCGAAGCATATGCGAATTAGCGCTTTAAAAGCCTGGCTTTTTTCTAGCGCAAAGCAGCAATCCTTGCACACATATTTATCAGTGCGCTAAATTCTATAATTGCAATATCCACCGAATAATCTAAATCTAAATTCGTGATCTTTTTTCTCTTGCAAAGTGTCGAGTGGAGTGTTATAATACATTTGCACTTATGCTCTTAAAATTCCATAAAACTTTTTAGCCTCCGCTTGTCTCGAGAAATAAGTTTACAGCTCTGGCGAAAAAAGTTATTTTCTTATCGTTAGCGAGAGCGGCCCGGCTGGCTTCTGAGGCTGGCGATTTAAAGCATAGTCCAAAAATTGATTTTTTTGTCTGTGATAGTCACGCGTTGAAGCATCGCGCCACTGACGGAATTTTGGGATATGCGCTTAATGACATGCGTTCTTTGGCATCGCTGACGCCTTATGCCACAAGACGAAAAGAGCTGTGATTTTGGCGGATGTTTCGCTTTGGGGCATAGGCAGCAAGCCAAATTTCTGCGCGTGGTGCGGATTCTTTTCGCGCCTTGCGCGTAAGTAAAACCTACAAGGAAGGAAAAGCAAATGGGCGGATTTTTTAAACCAAAGGCCAAAAAATCAGGCTTTTTTAACAAAAAGAGCGCTGAGCCGAATGAGCAAAGGCCCTACCCATCTCCCTCTGCTCAATTCGACCCGGAGACTAAGTTCGACTTGTCTAACGAAGACACAGTGCTTGAAGATTATATTGACGAGGACACTGATGATTATTATATTGACAATGCTCCAGAGTTTAAAGCTCCTGCGGGAAAAGACGCGGCTTTTCAAAGAGATCCTATGAATGAAGACACTGTGCTCTATGATTCAGAAGATGATTATTATCAAGGCGCTGCGTTTGCCAAAGATCCTATGAATGAGGACACTGTGCTCTATGATTCAGAAGATGAGGTCCAAGACTCCATCACTGATTTCAATTACGGCTATTCGCAGCCTCAAGGCTCTGCAGACTCGATGCTCATTGACCCTATGGACGAGGATACGATGCTTGATGATCCTGCGGACGAGGACACGATACTCGATGATCCTTTGTTTGATGATTATGACGCCACTGTCTTGGACTCCGAGCCCGAATTCGTGAAGTTCCGGCTTGCAAGCGCCTCCCATCTGCCGAGGGAGATCGTAATCAGCAAAAACCTGACCAATGCGTTTACGATTGGGCGGTTCGACACGTCAATTGGGAAAAAGCAGTCGGACTTTGAGTTCGACAAGAAAACCAGAGCGGTTAGCCGCCGTCACGCCACAATAGAGCATTTTGGCAAGGACTACTTCATTACGGATCTTTCATCAAGCGCTGGCACATATGTAAACGGGAAGAGAATACAATCCAACAAGCCAATCAGGCTATCCTTTGGAGACCGAGTGTCCTTTGGCAACGCGGGCGCTGATTACGTTTTCGAATCTTAGAGCATATCCCAAAAATGTTTTTCTCTAGTAGAAGCGGCGTTTTTGGGGCATGCCATAGCTTGATCAGGAGGCAATGAGCGATGAATTATGAAATACTGTTTTATGGCGGCTTGATTTTAGCGGGTTTCGCGCTGGCTGCAGGGATCGCCACCGCCGCGGTTCTGTATTTCCGCTGGAAGCGCCTTTCCGCCAAGCTTGACGCCGAATACGGCAAGAATGGTCGGTGACGTGAATGGCAAAAGTGATCGCGGGAACCTATGAGATCTTGGGAAAGCTCGGCTCCGGAGGCGGCGGCGTTGTCTACCTTGGCCAACACTTGCGGTTGGAAAAGAAGGTTGTGCTCAAAGCCGACAAGCGCAAGGTTACAGCCAAGCCAGACATATTTCGCCGCGAGGTTGACTCCCTTAAAAACCTGAGCCACCAATACATCCCGCAAGTTTACGATTTTGTTGTAGAAGACCAAATTGTGTATACCATTATGGATTTCATTGACGGCGACAGCTTTAACAAGCCGTTGAAAAACGGCGTTAAGTTCTCGCAGCCAGACGTGGTCAAATGGGCGTGCCAGCTGCTGGAGGCTTTGTCATACCTGCACCACTATCCCCCTCACGGGATAATCCATGCTGACATCAAGCCTGCGAACATCATGTTGACTCCAGAAGGCGACATACGCCTTATCGATTTCAACATAGCGCTTGCGCTAGGCGAAGATGGAGCGGTAGCCATAGGAAGCAGCTTGGGCTACGCCTCTCCTGAGCATTTGGGGCTAGACTATTCGTCCTCTGGATCCACAACAAGAAACACCAACATAAACACTAACACGAACATCAAAACGACTACGCTGCAGGACACCTCTCCTGAAACTCAATTTGATTCTGAGGATACGCCAAGCGCAACTTCCGGCAAGAGGATTTTTGTTGATGTCCGCTCAGACATATATGGCCTGGGAGCTACGCTGTACCACATACTTTCTGGAAAAAGGCCTGACCACAAGGCGACGGATGTCGTGCCTCTATCAGACGAAGAATTCAGCACCGCCTTCGTGGACGTAATCAACAAGGCGATGCACCCGAACCCTGACATGCGATACCAGACAGCCGACGAAATGCTTGATGCGATAAAGCACCTGCGAGAAAATGATCCTCGCGTACGAGCCCTAATACGTGTGCGAAACATGGCAGCCATATCGTTGCTGTTCTTGTTTCTCGCTGGCAGCGTGACCGCTTTCGTAGGCTTGAGGCAAGGCGAGGCTCAGCAAAGGCTTATTGCTGAACAAGAACGGGTCGAAGCTGAAAACCAGCGAGCTGAAGCCGAAAAGCAGCGCATCGAAGCCGAAAACCAGCGTGTCGAGGCTGAAAACCAGCGTTTGGAAGCCGAGAAGCAGCAGCGCGAAGCTGAGCTTCAAGAAGCGCTGGCCCTTGCCGCGAAATCCGCAACCTCCTTGCAGGACGGAGACAGGGACAATGCGGTGGTGCATGCTCTTTCAGCGTTTCCAACATCGGAAAACCTCAGCCAGGTGTATGTAGCCGAAGCGCAAAAGTCTCTTTCTGACGCGCTTGGAGTTTATGACTTGGCGGATGGATTCAGGCCGCACAAGGTTGTGGAGCTGCCCTCCGAGACATTGCAGATGGCGATATCTGAAGACGGTCTAACCGGCGCCGCTGTGACGATTGGAGAGCTTACCATATTCAGCACGGAAACCGGAACTGTGATTGACACGCTTGAAACCGTCAACTCCGCTCTTGCTGAGCTGGCGTTCGTCGGAAACGACAAATTGGTTTACGCTGGCAAAGACGGGATAACCCTATATGACACCGCCCTCAAGCAAACGCTTTGGACAGGGGATCTCGCCACTGAGATCGCTGTGTCCGCTGACGGCTCGACGTTCGCAAGCATATATTTGGAAGAGTCGTTTGCCAAAGTTTATGACGCAAGCGGGGCTAAGATAGCAACCATTGATTTATCAGGCAAGAAGCAGAGAGTGACTGTCAACGACAGCTTCGCCAATCCAAATGACAACATGCTAGCTTTGAATCGAGACGGAAGTTGGCTTTCCGCCAGCTTTAACGATGGAGGCCTGGCTCTTTTCGAGATTTCCGACCCTGAAAACAGGGTTGACATTTTTGAGGAATCCGATTTCTTTCACTTTGAAGGCGGGTTTTCAGGAGATTTCTTCGCGTTTTCATCCACTGGGAGGGAAAGCTCTGTTTTCGCAGTGATAGATATGCGCTATCTTGAGCAAACAGGAGGGTTTGAAGGCAACAACCCCTTTGGTGTCTCAACCTCTGAAAGCGGGGTATATCTTTCCAGCGAAAACATCGTAGTCAAAATGGACCCGATAACCGGCGAGCAAGAGGAAATCGCTTTCACGACCTCCAACGTTGTTGAGTTCGCCCAAGACGGCGGAAACGCCATCGTTAGCGTCGATGACAAGACTTTCGCTTTCTTTGACAGCGCCGCCAATCAAACTGACCAGTACAAAAACGGCTTCATCCTCGATTTTGTAGACACAGCGAAGGACTACGCGATAGCCGCGAGCAGAAGCACTCCGCGAATCAGGATTTCAAAGCGGGAAACGCATCCTTCTTTCTTTGAGTATGATACGTCTTACCTGCACGACGAAGCGAGGCTAAACGCGTCAGGCACGACTGTGATGCTCTTCAGTTTTGAGGGCTTCAGACTATATGACATAAACGGCTCTATTATCAAGGAACTGGAAATGCCAGACTCAAAGCAGATATATGACCAGCAGTATCGCCGGAACGACAAGGGCTCCTACCTTGAGGTCATTTACAACGACGGCAAGACTGACATGTATTCCGGAGACACAGGCGAGCTTATAGGCACCGAGCAAAACGATGCCCCTGATCTAAGCCTTTACGAGGAATTCCTTACTGATAATTTAAAAATAACATCTCCATTGCACGGCACCCCTGTAGCGTACAGCCTCGAAACCGGGGAAATGATACGCGAGCTGGAGACAGACGCTTACATGACCTACGTTACCCAGGTAGGCGAGTATGTGATCACAGAGTATGTTTCAGCCAACAGCGAACGGTTTGGATTGCTTCTTGACGGCACTACGTGCGAAACGCTGGCTTACATGCCCAATCTCAGCGACATTTTGGGAGAGAGGCTCATTTTCGACTTAGGCTCAAGCGGGATGCGCGAAACAACTTTGAAGTCAATACCTGAGCTTGTAGCTTTGGCAGAGGGCAAATAGGCTTAGAGCATATTCAAGTAAAGAGCGGCGCTGGAAAAGGCGCGAGATCTTTATCGCGTGACTTTTTCGAGCCCTTGGCGAGCGAAAAGAGCGGCTCTTTTCGCTCATGTACATAAGCAAAACGAGGTTTCGAGGCAAGCGGCATCTATACCAGGGAGGGAAGCACCAGCCTAATGATTAGGGACATGCGTTTCTGCATGCCCCTAATTGTTAGGGATCTTTTATAATATTAGCCCGCCTCAGAAGCCAGTCGGGCCGCTCCATATATCAAACCATCTGGCCTTGATATCAAACAATTCTCAAAGGCGGTTGTGATAGCCATTAAAAATTTGTGCAAAAGTTTGGCGTCCGTGTGCATTGTTGGGTTCATGCTTTGGCAAGGCTCGTTTTTTCCTGTGCAATATATGTCGATTCTGTCAATTTTGTTATTGACTTTCATTGTTTTCGGCAAAAAGCTTGTTGTGTCTCTTGATGTTGCCCTGTTGTCCGGCATAGTTTTGCTTTATGCCATCAGCTTGATATTTTTGTCGCAAAATCGCTACGCTGGCTTGACTGAAACGCTTAGGGTTGCGATAATGCCACTTTCTTTAGCCTACTTTTTGAATGGTGACTCCAAGCATTCAGAAAAGCTTGTATACATAGGATTAATGTGCGTAGCTGTTATCGGCTTGCTGGAAAGCATGTCCATAGTAGTGATACCTAACGGCTTGGATTCATCTAACGACCGTCTGCAATCTGTTCTTCAGTACGCAAACACTACCGCCCTGCTAATGATGATAGGGGCATTTTACGCGTTTCAAAGCTTCTTGGATCACAGAAAGCTAGGCAACCTGATTTGCTTGGCTGCGTTTCTAATTGCTTTCGCCTTAACCGGCTCCAGAATATCGCTAATTGTCTTGGTTGTAACAGGAACCGTTTATGCCCTCATGCTGGTTAAGGGCAAAGGCAAGTATGTAATCTTGTGCTCAGTTGCGGCAGCAACCATTTTCATAGTTTTAATGAGCATGTTCTCAAGCTTCCACTTGTTTAGAATATCCCTTTTCGAAGGGACTTTTCTCGAACGTCTGATATCCTTTCAAGACGCCTTTAAGATGCTCAGAGGCAGATGGCTGCTGGGAATCGGCTCAGGCAATTGGCAGACATGGCATCATCAATATCAAACGACATATTACAATGTCAGATATATACATAACTATTATTTGCAATTGTTTCTAGATAGTGGAGTCGTCTCTCCGCTATTGTTCGTGGCAGTCATTATCCCTGCCATTGTCAGAGGAATCAAAGCAAAAAGCGTGAACGCATGCGTTCTTATCGCAATAGCTTTGCGGGCGCTGCTTGACTTTGACATGATTTTCGCTTCCGTTGGCGCTATAGCAATGCTTTCTGTTTCAAGGCTGACTGTTAGAACAAAAGTCTTGCCGGTGGGAAAAATCAGGGGCTTAGCTGTTGTTCCATTAGTGTTCCTGATAGCGATTACAGCTTCAGAAGCGTTTTCCTCGCTGGCAGATCGCAATCTTATGCAAGGAAACTTGGAAAGCTCAATGAAATTTAATGAAATCGCCCTAAAGCTTAACCCTGTTAAGTACAATTCCTATTTCAAAATGGCACTGTCAGCTCAAGACATTGGACAAGCCGAAGAGCTCTTGCGAACAGCGACAGAAAAAGACCCGTCAGATTTAGAATCTCTTGAAGCTTTGGCGGAATTGCTGGCTTCCAGTGATCGTTACGACGAGGCGTTAGAGCTGTGCGAGCGCTTGATTACCGAATGGAAGAACTCCCCCCAATTTTTAGAGCTGTATTACGAGACATTGAAAATGGCCTTTGAGGCAAAATCGATTGATGAACCTGAGTATAGCAAAAAGCTTAACGCTCTAGACCAAATTTCCGAATACCAAAAAAGCTCGAACACCCTCTAGCAAATATTAGATGGAACGCCAAAGATCCGGGTCTTTAGCGATCTATTATAATATTACAAAAAATAAGGGGTTGCACGGGGTTGCCTGTCTTTTCGAAGGCTGCTGACACTTTCGACGCATATCGCTTGTTTTGCGGCGTATCACAAAACTGACGGGTTTAAGCGTATCCCAAAATTATGCTGACGAGCTTATCGTTGTCCGCTTTTTTAAGCCAGGCGTGCCCGCATCCGCTAACGATAAGGATCTAAATTATATCGCTCGTTAATATGGCGTCGGAATCGTCCGGAACCGATCCGGCGCCTCGCGAAATTTTGGGATACGCGCGTCAAACGGCGCAATCAAGCGGCTATAGCCTCACGTGATTAGCATCGTTTTTCGGCAAGACCAGCAACCCTGTGCCGCCCCAAAAATTGAACAAGGAGGAAACAAGAAACGTGAAAAACCTTAAAGCTTCAATAGCAAAAGTTCTGGTTTTCGTGATCGTCCTTACCACCATGTTGAGCAGCATGGGCATGACGGCATTCGGCGCAACGGCATCGATTACCATGAACTTTTCTGGAAGTGTGCCAAGCTCGGTATACTTCGGCAACATCAAGAGATGGAATGACATCTATCTTTCCCTTGCGGATTTCGAAGAGAATTCGCGTGGCGTCGCGCTGTTTGCGGCTAAAGACTCCACTTTGCAAGAATGGGACGCAGTCTATTACACAGGGGAATCAGGGCGAATAGCTTTCAGTAACCAATACATTGCGGTTACCAGTAATATGAGCCTGATTTTCTCATCGAATGCAAGGAATTGGCGTGGGTCTTCGCTTCCGACACCGTACGGTACAATTCAAAATCTGTACAGCATAGGTGACTACTTCTATATAGCCGTATACAATATGGAAACCGGTACCAACGTTTTGCTGCAAACGGCAGATTTTGAAAACTACAACGAAGTATCCAGCTCGACTTATCCTCCGACATCTCCCAACTTGGATTCAGCAAATATTGTCAGCACACCCAAACATCCTTTAAACCAAAATGTTACCATCCGCATAGGCAGCGAACCGAGTTTCGTTCCTTACATCTATTGGGGCAGCACACTGATCCATCCGAGAATAACCCCGACGCCGACCCCGACCGCGAGCCCGAGCCCGACCGCGAGCCCGACCCCGACTTCGAGCCCGACGCCAACCCCAACTCCGAGGCTTAACGATTTCAACGCAGTCAAGTTCGTTCCATTCTCTCAATATGTAGACGATACACATGGACTACCTGAGGACGCAGCCAACATAAGATACAGAATTTATACAGAAAATTACAGTCTGCCGAATGACTTGGTGCTGAATGAGGACACCGGCGAAATAAGCGGAATCCCTAAAGAAGCAGCTATTTCCTTTTTGTTTAATATACTAGTTTCATATGATAGCGCATCCTCATCAGGTTTATCTACAACCTCATCAGGTTTATCTACAACCTCAGCAGGTTTGTCTGTGCTGGAAGAGGCCCGCATTTCAGTCGCCGACAACTTGGACACGCCAGTGCTACAGGAATCCGACCCCGGCTATGAGTTTGTTACGCCTGATGTAACCGATGATTATCCGCAACTTGCAGGAACAATACGAACCATAGAAGATCATGTGCTCAAATCTGAGGGAGAATATCTTGAATTTCAAAATCTGTATATTGATGGAGTTCTTCAAACTCCTATAGAAGATTACGAATCATATCCTGGTAGCACAAAAATAGTAATCAAAGCTCAGACAATAGCACGCTATGGCGAGGGCTCCCATACCGTAGCTGCAACGTTCCTTTCAGCAGAGACCGGCACTTTGAAACGCGCAGCAATGAACTATACCCTCGATCTCAGCAAGCCGCCTGTCACAGAAGGCTCCGCCACCTACACTAGCAGCCGCGCTTCAGCAACAACTTCGGGCCCGCTTAGCAGGACAGTGAAAGCTTCTGTCAACGGCAAGACGGCAACTGCCATTCTCACAGCGAGATTGCTTAAAGAAGCTGGCGACGAAGGCGACGCCATAACTGTAACGAGCCCGCTTGGCACTGTTGTGGTAGACGCTGCTTCAGTCAAAGACATAGGCTTCACGACTGACGTAGTTGTAACATATACCGTTGAAGCGTTAGCTTCCGGAGCGGTTGACATTTCCGCTGACATCACCCGTAAGGGAACGCAAATAACAACATTTGGCAAAGGCATCATAACCATCTCCATTCCTTACGCGCTTCCAAACGGCGTTAACTGGACACAGGTTGTGCCTTACCGCAAAGTCAATGACAGTCTTGAGCTTGTGATGGGCGGTTACAACGTCGGGACAAAGAACGTTGATCTTTACCTGCGCCACCTTTCTGATTACGCCATAAGGGTAAGCGACAAAAAGTACGAAGGCCGTGGAGGCTGGTACGACGAAAGCCTTGACTGGGCTGTCCAGAGAGGCCTGTTTGACAAATTTATCGTTGACGGCGGAATCAACGCCGCTCAAGACGTCTCCCGCGCTGACTTTGTTGTAGCTTTGCTTAAGTCATTGGGCATCCAGACCTTGGATTCTTACAAGCTTAATCAATTCTCAGACGTTAGCGGAGAGAATGCTGAATACATCCTTACAGCAAGGCAGCTTGGAATCGTAAGCGGCGTTGGAAACAACCTTTTCGATCCAAACAGCACCTCAAAGCGCGGCGAGCAGTTCCAGATCGTTTACAACCTGATTCAGGCAGACTTGACATCCGTTGTGAGCCAGAATACAAACCGCAAAATCTCTGACTTCAAAGACAGCGCTTCAGTTCCGCAATGGCTCAATCCAGCTTTGACCGAGCTTCTTAGGCTTGGCGTAGTGCAAGGCGATGGCACTAACCTGAATGTTGGAGACAACTTCTCTATTGGCCAGATCAGCGTTGTGCTTCAAAAGATGGCTTCACCCAAGGCCACCGCGTAATGCCGGCAGTTACCTCATAATTAAAGAATCAAAGATTAGAGCCGCTCTGAGCGCTATTTGCTCAGAGCGGCTCTTTTTACGCACAAAGCATTGCGCATGCGCTCAATCTTTGAACCTTGACAATTGCCGACATTTGCCGATATTGCAGATATTGTCAGATTTAAAAATTGATATCAGCGCATGATAGGAATCGTGTTTAATATTTGAATTATTTTTTCTGCAATTAAAATAATTCTTACATAAGCCACTGGCATATAATGGTATTAATCGATATTATTTATTTATGCAAGCCATGTTCTTTGCATAAATAAAAGCATGAAATATCCTCGTTTTCTTTATTAACGAATCAGCGTTTGTAGAATGCTGGCATCTTAATTTTTTTTATGTTCGCTTAATTGTCATATGCAGATACTTTTATCTAGAGATACATTCTATACCCACAGCTATGCATCAAGGCGATCTCAATTTGATATGCCGATATTTTACAAACACTGATTTTATATTTTTTATTATTGCCAAAACATAACAGGAGGAAACAAAAATAGTGAAACGCCTAAAATCTACTATAGCGAAAGTTCTAACATTTGTATTCCTGTTTGCCTCTGCGCTAAGCAGCACTGGCACAACGGCATCTGGCGCTCCCAGTGTTAATTACGGCCCGCCTAGCCAGGTATACTTCGGAAGCATTGTTAAATGGAAAGACAAATATCTTGCTCTCGCAGATTTCGAGAGAAATGCGACATCGACATCTGGCACGGCATTGTTTGCGGCTAGAGACGACACTTTGCAAGAATGGGACGCAGTCTATTTTACTGGATCACCAGGCAAAATAGCTTTCAATGACACGTATGTTGCAGTTACGTATTCAGATATGATAAGGTACTCAACTGACGCACTGAATTGGACACAGGCATCACTTTTGTCAGGTTACTCTTATCCCCAAAACATTTATTCTATAGACGGCACATTTCTAGTGACTGCCTACAAGTCTTCTGACGGCCAGAACGTCTTGTTGGCAACGACAGATTTCATCAGCTTTACCGAAGCCGCATTGCCATCGAGCTCTGCGGATTTCAAAGTTGAGAACATCAAATACCACAATGGCGCTTTATATTACATTTCTTACGCGCCTGATACGAGCACTGGCAATTCCAATGCAACTATATTCTCCACCGCGTCACTATCCGGTTCTTGGAATCCCGTTGGCACGTTCGTTCGCCAAACGGGAGGCTACTATCAATACGATATACGTTGGAATGAAGAAGGCGCTCCTGTAGTATACGGCTACCCCACTTCGGGTCCAAGCACTACACCTGGCTCCCTTATTGTATCAACTGACTGGATGGACTGGATAGTTGCATCCGGTGACGGATTGCCTTACTCTCCTGCCTCAGACCCATCCTTGGTTTCAGAAGACATTATCTGCAAAACAGTGCAGCCTCAAAATGAGACAACTTCAATCCGCATAAATCAGGGTGCTAGCTTCGTGCCATACGTCTATTGGAACGACGCCCTAATTCATCCCAGAAACGCGGGCCCAACCCCGACTCCATTGCCTGGAGAAGATCATGACGCAGTTAAGTACGTTCCTTTCTCTACGTTTATCAATATCGAAGATCCAATACCTTCAGGCGCGACTTTTACCTACGAGTTGTATTCGGGCAATAAATATTTGCCTGACGGCATAGAGCTGGATTCTGCCACTGGAGAAATATTCGGCGTCCCTCAAAAAGAAGGCACTTATCGCTTCACCGCTAAAATCACTGTCGATACCGGCTCATCTTCATACTATTATAACAAGAGCTACAACATCCTTGTCCAGGACAACTTGGACAGCGCAGTTGACATTTCATCAGACACGGGATATGAATTTGTTGCGCCTGACGCAACTGAAACATTCCCGCAACTAGATGGAACAATAAGATCTATCGAAGACTACTTGCTCAAGTCTAACGGAAATCATCTAGAATTCCGCCAACTGTATATCGACGGAGAGCTTCAGGCTGATACTGTCGATTACACGTACTCCGAGGGCAGCACAAAAATAATCGTCAAGGCCCAAACAATTGAAAAATATGGCGAAGGCTCGCATACCGTAGCAGCGAAGTTCCTGTCATCGGACAGCAACGGTCACCCGACGATGAAACGAGCGGCCTTGAACTACAACCTCGATCTCGGCAAGCCTATTTCGCAAGGAAGTTCAAGCAGCAACAACTCTTCGGCGGCAGCTCCTGCCCCGCTTAGCACGACAATAAAAGCTTCAGTCAATGGCAAGACCGCAACCGCTATTCTCACAGCATTGCTGCTCAAGCAAGCTGGAGACGCAGGCGACGCCATAACCGTAACAAGCCCGCTTGGCGATGTCGTGTTAGACACGGCGGCAGTCAAGGACATTGGCTTCTCTTCTGATGTAACTGTAACCTACAGCGTAGAAACCCAACCTTTCGGAGAAGCAGTCATTTCCGCTTCTCTCACGCGCAAAGGGAATGAAATTGGGGCATTTGGAAAAGGCATCTTAACAATCTCCATCCCTTACACCCTTCCTAATGGCGTTAGAGCGTCACAGGTTGTGCCTTACAGCAACCGCAACAATGTTCTTGATCTCGTGATGGGCGGATATAACGCCACAACAAAAAAAGTTGACCTTCACCTGCGCCACCTTTCAGATTACGTCGTAAGAATAAGCGACAAGCAGTATGAAGGCCGTGGAGGCTGGTACGACGAAAGCCTTGATTGGGCTGTGCAGAGAGGCCTGTTTGACAAGTATATCGTCGACGGAAAGATCAACGTTGCTCAGGATGTCTCCCGCGCTGACTTCGTTGCGGCTTTGCTTAAGTCAATGGGCATCCAAACCTTGGATTCTTACAGGCTTAATCAATTCGCGGACGTTAGCGGAGAGAACTCGGAATACATCCTTACAGCAAGGCAACTGGGAATCGTAGCCGGCATTGGGAACAATCTGTTCGCTCCAGACAGCACGTCAAAGCGTGGCGAGCAGTTCCAGATCGTTTACAACCTGATTCAGGCAAACCTAACTTCTGTTGAGGGCCAAGGCACAAACCGCAAACTCTCAGATTTCAGAGACGGCGCGTCCGTTCCGCAATGGCTTAGGCCTGCTTTGACCGAGCTGGTTAGGCTTGGAATAGTGGAAGGCGATGGCACGAACCTGAACGTTGAAGACAACTTCTCCATCGGTCAGATTAGCGTTGTGCTTCAAAAGATGGCCTCACCTAAGGCCGCCGCGTAATACTTGCTTTAAAGCCGCTCTGAGCGATGTTTGCTCAGAGCGGCTTTTTTAGCTGCCTTCAAAGGCGGACTTAGCATTCAAAATAAAAAAATCTCTAATCGTCAAAACCAAAGCTCGAATTTTAGGTTTTTAAAGATTATTTTGAAATATTTCTTGACACTTATAGATTGCAGTGTTAAAATGGACTAGCAGTTAATTGCGACCGATAGAGAGCAGGAGTATTTTATCGTAAACGAAAGCTAGCTCGGCCTCAAGGCAAAGAGTTCTAAAACAACTGCGCCCTTAATCAGATGTTTTCGCTCATAATGCAAGCACCTTTAACTGATTCTTACAGCCTTGCCAGCAACACGAGCAAAACGCTTACAAATCTACTGTTTACAAGCGAACACATTTGTAAATACCTAATAGAGCACTAGCGTGATTTTTGCTTGGAGCATATAAACTCATGCTCTGCTTCAATTTATTTATTTCCAATCCCTATAATTATTAGAAAGGATGGTGAAAGATGGTTCTTACCTTAAAACTTCATTTCTTAGACCCAAAATTATATCCGAGGCACCGGAAAAATCCGGCGTTGAAGCATTTGCCAGGATTTTCGGAATTTTGGGATATGCTCTTAGAGACGCATTATCTCTATATTTTTGACGATACTGGCTGATAAGCAGACAGATATCGATCATTAAAACAGATGAGTTGCCAATAACGGCTCTCTCTAAAATTAAACAGGAGGTATTTTAATGCAAAGAAAGCATAATTTGCGGTTCTTGTCGCTATTTTTAGCGATGATATTCGCCGTCTCCATGCTTCCCGCAGTCACTTTAGCAGCAGTCATCGCTCCTGCCGACGCTCTTGTTTACAATCTCGGAAGCCAGGAAGTAACTGTCGACTCTGACAGCTCAGTGGCAGAAAGCTATAACCACAAGCTTTTCAATCCAGATGGGAGCTATACCATCCAGCTGGAAGACAACGCGTTCTTCCCTTACGATGTTCAATTTGCTTCTGGAAGCGCTTTGAGCGTTGAGAGATTCGACACCCCCGACAGCACTGTTACGGTCGGCGGCCACGTCTTCAGCGTTCGCTCAAATGTCACTGACGAAAACTCTTTGTCTCAAATCGGGTTCACTATTGGCAATACCTATATTCCTGCGGTTCCTAAGCCAAAAGAGTTCAAGCCGAGTCCAGGGTTCCAATTATTCTCCGTTCTTGCTATCCCAAGAACGAATTTGACAGCTAACCTGGAAGGATATCTGGCATCCGAGCTGAAGTCTGTAAGGCTGTCCGCTTTATTGAGCGCCCTTCAACCTGGCCAGGCCATAGGCGGCGACGATAAAGTTGTATGGGTAAAGAAAAACAACCCGTACGGTGACGAGGACGGTTTCAAGATCGCCAGCAGTGATGATTTTATCGATTTATCGCCTTCTTATCCAGAGAGATCAGACGTTTACGTAGAGTTGATCGTCGGCTCCGCGCTGCAATTGGATCCGAATAACAGACGGTATATTGTAAACATAAGTGTGCTTCCTGCGCAATCCTCGCTAGGCATACATCTCTACGCGCAAGAAAATGAAGAGCGAGTTAATGTTGATCCGATTGCATATTTCAACACATATACAACATTTAACTCTGAGTTAAATGCGAATGTAGAAGAAACCATGGCATCTGTTTCCATAAATTCTCACTATCCCTATTCCACGCCTCTTTATTTGGGCCTAAGTCTTAATCCTGCCCTAAGCGAAGTAGATGTTCGCGTATACAAAGGAAAATTTGAGACAGCAGAAGAAGCGACCGCATCTGCTAGCAGCGATATCACCTCCACAGTCTGGGATCAAGTGATGGAAACCCCCGACGCGGGCTTGCTAAGCACTTACACCTATCAGGAAAGACAGTACTTTACATTGGTTTATTCAAGAGACGGCGCGGTAACGGCAATAGAAAGCTTTTTTCTTTACGTCTATCCTAGAAGCAACAGCATTAGCACAGATAAATTATTCAAGTCTAGCGGCTTAAGCCAAACCCGCGTCTTATATTCTTATAGTGAAAATTACGCAAGCGGCGTGGAAACAATAACCGCCACCCTATACAAGGAATTTTCAGCCAGCGCCAATTACTATCTCAATTTGCGCTATTTCCATGAAAACTCTACGAGCGGGTGGCATACTGCCAACACATATGTTACTAAAGCCGTAAGTGGCCATTATAACACGCTTGAGGAAGTTGCCGATCTTCCAGACATTAAGTCTGAGCTCTTTGGAGAAACCAATTCATCCGGCTTTTACGCCAATTTCAGCGGCAGCGGCAAAGATTTCACGATATTTGCAGAAGGCAGCGTTTACAGAGTAACTTTTGTTGCCAAAGACGGAACAGTAAGCCGCTATTCGGAAATTCCATCTGTTAATGCCGATACCTATTTCCAAGTCACTAGCGCCTATGTCACCGACGACTATAGCTCAGGCTCTGCAGATTCATTTTACATTCCAGCCAATCACGACACATATTATAGCAAAGGCTATCAAACTGTTATCATCAATGATTCCGATATAGATCTCAGCACGATTAAGCCAATCTTTTGGGTAGCCAATCCACCAAAGGCGTATGCAGGACTTGATGGCGCCGACGAGCAAATATCTGAAGTCTCTATTCAAGATTTCTCAAACGGCCCAGTGACCTATACCGCTAAAGCGGAAGATGGCAGAACTGTAAAGAACTACGTGGTAAGCTTTGTCAAGAAAGTCGATGGCGAAGCAAAGCTTTTCGTTAATGGCCCCGATAGCCGAGAAATATTTCTAAACAATGTGTACGAAAACCAGCACGATGTATTCCTTGCCAATTTAGGCACAGAAGAGCTGACCGGGCTGAGCGTCGAATTAGACGCCACAAACGTCAAACTCGATTCGTATTGGACAATAGGCGGCGAAGGCAACGACACGCTCGCGCCATTTACAGAATCTGGTGGCATCTACCATGACAACGCGGCTAAAGTGCGCATCCTCCCTTCTGAGGCTGGGGATCCCAATTACACGATAGATGGCAAAATAGAAGGAACGCTAACAATAACAAGCGCCAATGGCGGCTCGCGCACTATAAGCTTGACAGGTGTCGCTGGCAATCCCAGAATCATTACGCAAAGCGTAGCCGATGGCGTATTGTATGTCCCTTACTCTCGCATGATCCAGACAAATAACATGCACGATTGGAATACAGTCACTTTCTCTCTTGTGTCCGGAGATCTTCCTGATGGCGTAACCTTCCTGCCAAATGGCGAGATCTACGGCGTTCCAAAAAATGTTGGAGATTTCACCTTTACCGTAAAGGCAGATTACAGCCATTCTGGCTTTGATGACTCGATAGCCACGTACACTCTAAAGATCAACGAGAATACTGATGAGAACGTAGACGCTGAAGTAGACGAAGGCTACGCGGTTGAAGTTCGCTTGCCTGACGTAGTGACCTCTTATGAAGACTATGTGTTCCAAATTGAAGGCAACCTTGCCGAGTTCAAGAAGGTTTATATCAATGGTGTCGAGCTTCAAAGCGACGAATATGCTTATGAGAGCGGAAGCACCAAGTTGACTATTTATGCCCAGACTTTCGAAGGGCAGCCTAACGGCAAGTACACGATCGCCGGAGAGTTCCGTGTTGACGGCGATGACAACAAGGATTTGAAGAAAGCCGCGCAAAACTACGTCTTGAATATTTCTCAAAATGGTAGCAGCGATGGAAATTCTGGAGGTTCCGGCGGTTCTGAAGGTTCTGGAAGTTCTGGAGGTTCTGGAAGTTCCGGAGGCTCTTCCGGCTCCAGCTCCAGCTCCAACTCCTCAGCTGCCCAAGCGCCTCTTAGCACAACAATAAGCGCTGCTGTCAAAGACACAACAGCAACCGCGATTATCAAAGCCCTATTGCTCAAGCAAGCCGGAAGCGACAGCAAGGCCATCACAGTCACAAGCTCTCTTGGCAATATAGTGATTGATCCTGTCGCAGTCAAATCCATAGGCTCTTCAGCTGATGTCGCCGTTTCATACAGCGTTGCCAAAAACGAAGTCGGAGGCATCAGCCTTTCCGCTACGCTCACTCGAAGCGGAAGTGAAATCAAAGATTTTGGAAAAGGCATCATCGCCGTCTCCATCCCATACTCGCTGCCAAACGGCGTTCGCTGGACTCAAGTCGTGCCTTACCACAACAACCTCGGCTATTTGGAGCTTATCATGGGCGGCTATAACGTTGAAACAAAGAATGTAGAGCTTTACCTGCGCCACCTTTCGGATTACGTTGTAAAAGTGAACGACAAGAAGTACGAGGGCCGCGATGGATGGTATGACGCGAGCCTCGACTGGGCTGCGCAACGCGACCTGCTTGACAAGTTCATCCTTGGCGGCCAAATCAACGCCGCTCAAACCGTGAGCCGCGCCGACTTCATAGTTGCGCTGTTGAAGTCTCTTGGAATTCAGCCGCAAGCTTCATTTACGGTTGACCAATTCTCAGATGTGAGCGGAGAAAATGCAGAATACATTCGTACGGCCAGGCAGCTTGGAATCATAAGCGGCGTTGGCAACAACCTGTTTGCGCCAAACAGCGTTTCCAAGCGTGGCGAGCAGTTCCAAATAGTTTACAACATGATTCAAGCAAAGCTCTCAACCGTTGATAGCGCTAGCACAAACAAGAAAATATCCGATTTCAAAGACGCCTCAGCGGTTCCGCAATGGCTTAAGCCCGCTCTAACTGAGCTTCTTAAGCTTGGCGTCGTTCATGGCGATGGCACAAACCTAAATGTGAGCGACGACTTTACAATCGGCCAAATCTGCGCAGTCATTCAAAGAATGGCCTCGCCGAAAGCTGCAGCGTAATGCATTGGATTAAAAATTGAATCGAGTGCCGTTCGGAGCGCTATTTGCTCAGAGCGGCACTTTATTTTGCCCAACTGGCCGATACCCTCCTGTCCTCTTCCCAATTCGCCTTGGGACATAGACACTGCAAAACGTCCGAATCCACGAACCGCGTCCCGGAAAAAGCAGCGCTCGATTTAAATCTCTGAGTGTTTAACATTTTATATTTTTGAAGCAAAATCCCGCTTAACGATTTTCTTTCTTACGCAAACCGCTCAGCAAATGCATTCTGCCATCTCCCATAGTCCAAGCAACTCTTCTGGCATCGAGGACAAGCTTATGGTTCTTGACATAGCCTCACTTGAGAACCTTTCGCCGCAAGCTTCTATCCGCTCGCCAGCACCGCTTTGCACTGGAAGATGAGTCTTCCAGCTTTGTAACAGCAAGGCAAATCTCTGAAAGACATCTTCCTTGCTCTGTCCGCACCGCTAGTAGCTGTAAGATGCTCTTCCAGCTGGAAAATTCGTTACAGTGACTTTGTATTTGTCACATAGGGAAGAAACATCCTCGACAGGCCAAAATCTCGAAAGGCATCTCCCTAAATCCGTCCGCACCGCTTTCGACTGGAAGATGGCTCTTCCGGCTTTATAATGCACTCATGACTTTGTCTTGCCCCCTTTGGAAGCGACAATCTCAGCGCACGAAAATCTCTTCCTAAATCTGTCCGCACCGCTTTGCACTGGAAGATGACTCTTACGGCTTTATAAATGCTCTCTTAATTCTACATTTGCCCAAGCAATGATGGCACCAGAGAATTTAGAAAGCAAGGTCTAATATTCCCAGCTATCTGTAAAGCGTCTCATCTGAAGCGCCGATTGATCGTTTCCTACGCCTTTTCTTAATTTCGAGAAGTTAACCTGGTCAGCCCTAGATGCAAATTATGCCTTTTTATCGGTGCCCTGATTTTAAAATTCCCTAAATACCGCCCTTCTAGACATGCATTATGCATTATATTCCAATCAGCAAAGCAAATTTATGTCGTAATTAAAATTATCTTAGATTTTTTTAATTTTTCCTCTTGCAAGTCAATGAAACCAGTGTTATAATATATTTGAGCTTAAGTTCTTACTGCTCTCCAGGGACTCCTGGGTATCTCCATTTGGGATATGCCCTCTATTCAAATAGGCGTCTTGGCTACCAAGGAACACCTGCTCTCAATGTAAATTGATAGCAAAATTAGTTAAACAGATAATTGCCGTTTGTTTTTTCATGCAACCGATATGCCTCAAGGAGAATACTGATGTATTTTTATGACGGATTGAGTTTGCAAAACAGGCGGCGTTCCAACATGGACAGCCTGTTGCTCTCCGAACGCATAATTGCAAGCAAGGACACACTTCTTGCCTTAGTATGCGATGGAGTAGGCGGTACAAAGGATGGCGCTTTCTCAGCATCGTTCGCAGTCAATGCTATGAACAGTTGGTTTCGTGACTTGTCAGATATCGACTGCATAGGGTTGCGCATGAGAGATGAGGCATTGAGGATAAATAACCTGATTATCAAAGAGGCCAAAGAGAAATCGCTTGACACTGCGGCAACCTTTACTGCCATCCTTTTCACATGCGCAAGATATTACGTTGTTCACATAGGCGATACCCGTGCATACAGCTTCTCAAGCAGCAACGTTGTTGAGCAATTGACCGTTGACAACGTTTCGGCAAGTGGAGCGTTGACAGGATGCATTGGCAGGTTTGAAAATCCTGTATTCTTCTATTCCGAAGGTGACGCGTGCGCCAAAATGTTCCTTATATGTTCTGATGGCTTATACAAGAAATTGGATTTATCTACAGTATTTCCTGAAATCCGAATCAAGCATCGCAAGGATGTAACAAGGGCCATTCAGCAGTTGGCTGAAAGAGCGATAAAGCATGGCGAAAAGGACAATATTTCGGTTGCGCTGATTGTGTCGCAAACGGAGGTTTAGCATGAAAATTCAACTGCTTATCGCTTCGAGCGATAAGGATTACACTGAGCACCTTTCAGGAACGCTTGCGGAAAAGCATGCGGAGTCGTTTGAAATTTCCGTCTGCTCAGAGATTGATCGAATTGAGCCTTTGCTCTCAGCTAGGACATATGATGTCGCATTGATTGATCCTGAGTTTTCTTTAGCTGCAGGTTTGAACAAAGCGAGATCAGTTCTGTTGCTATGGGATGAGTTTTCGTCTTTCGGCGGAGGCGATTATCCCAAAATTCGAAAGTATCAGCGCATATCGAGAATCGGCAGCGATATCTTGGAAGAATACTCAAAGTCATCTATTGGCAGATCCGGCTTTGGATACAGCAAAGGAAAAATCACAGCAGTATGGTCGGCAGGCGGCGGTGTCGGAAAGACCTCTACGGCGCTAGCCTACGCAGCGCAAAAAGCGGTTATTGGCGTCAAAATTACATACCTGGATCTCGAATGCTTCTCAAGTACGTCGATATATTTTCCTGATAGCGGCAAAAGCATCAGCACAGTCTTTGAACGATTGGACAGCAACGTCTCACTCCTGCTTAAAGCTATCGCAGTCAAAGACGCAAGCAGCGGCATCAATTACTTCTCTCCGCCTAACAACTATGACGATATGAATGAGTTGAATGCTGATGACATTGAAAGCCTTATCCAGGCGGCTTCTGAAAATTTTGAAGAAGTTGTGGTCGATTTGCCTTGCATGTGCGATGAGCGTTGCCGAAAAGTATTTGAGGCTGCTGAGCAGATCTTCATCGTTTCAGACGGGAGCAAGAGCGTTTCAACTAAACTCGCCCAGTTTATGACACAGCATAATCTTTTCGAAAGAGTAAAAGACAAGGCGGTTTTAGTAGCAAACAAAGGCGCAAAAATCAACGATCCGAGGTTCAGCAGAGTCGTCAGCCTACCGCTTGTTCCCTCAAATGACCCTGTGTCCACTTACAAAACGCTTTCCGGCGTAAGATTTAATTAAGCTGATTCTTTGTGCTGAAAAGAGGCAAGGCAAGCAATGACCGAATCCATGCGAACAGAGCTAATAAAGCAGTTAAAGACGGAAGTTCAAAATAACGCTGACTTGACAAAGCTAAGCGACGAGCAGCTCGGTCTGCTTGTTGAGCGAACTCTTGAAGACAAAATCAAATGGGCTCAACAAAACAACCCTCAGGCATATTCAGAACTGTCATCTCTGAACTTCCGGGAAAAAAAGCTCATTACCTCTTCTGTATATCAGGCGATACGCGGTCTTGGCGTTTTGGGCACTATCATAAAAGATCCTGATGTCACTGAAGTTATGATTAACGGCTATAAAGATATTTTTGTTGAGAAGGCGGGCAAGCTCATTGAGCTGACTGAGCACTTTGAAAGCAGCCGCGAGCTGGAAATAATCATCAATAAGTTTGTTTCGCAAGCAGGACGCCAGGTTAGCCAAAGTGATCCTATTGTTGACACCCGCCTTGAGGACGGCTCCCGCGTAAACGTTGTTATGCCTCCAGTTGCGCTTAATGGTCCAATAGTGACTATCCGCCGTTTCTCCAAGGATCCAATGACAGTTGAGAAACTTATAGGTTATGGCTCTATTACTCCTGAAGTTGCGCATGTTCTTAAGCTCTTAGTTGAATGTAAATACAATGTGTTCGTTAGCGGAGGAACAGGAAGCGGGAAAACAACATTCCTAAACGCTTTATCTAACTTCATTCCCTCAGATGAGCGCGTAATCACAATTGAAGACTCAGCTGAGCTTCAAATCAAGAACATCCGCAACCTTGTGCGTCTTGAAACAAAGAACGCAGGCCCTGACGGCAAAGGCGCAATCACGATACGCGATCTTATCAAAAGCGCCCTGCGCATGCGCCCTGAGAGAATAGTTGTTGGAGAGGTTAGAGGCGCTGAAGCGCTTGACATGCTTCAAGCAATGAATACTGGACATGACGGCTCACTCTCCACAGGCCATGCAAACTCTACAAAGGACATGCTCTCCCGATTGGAAACAATGGTTTTGCAGGGCGCGGATGGCCTCCCGCTCGAGGCGATACGGCAGCAAATCTCTTCCGCCATTGATATCATCATCCATCTGTCACGCCTCCGGGACAAATCTAGAAAAACAGTTGAAATAGTTGAGGTTCTTCACTATGACACGGAAAGACGCCAGATTGTGATTAATCCTCTATATGAGTTTCGCGAGAATGATAATTCTTCCAGGACAAAAGTCATAGGCCAGCTTACCCGTACCGCTAACGCCATGCAAAACGTGGAGAAGCTTCGAAACGCGGGAATAGACCTAGTAATATAGGAGGGCCGCAAGTGAACAGCAACATTTTCGCTCCTGACACAACGGAGTCGGTGTCAGTCGCTGATACGCGGCTTGGTACACCTGACTATACCATCAGCCCATCTGGCGCAATTGATCACGCAATAGCTTTCTTGATAGGCTTCGCGGCAGGTTTTGCAATAATTTTCATCTTCTTTAAAATCATCTTGCTCTCGATAATAGGCGGAGTTTTCATTGGAACAGCTTGGATATTTGTGTCAGCCAATGACTCTATTAACAAGCGCAAACGCAATTTGCGGACTCAATTCTTTGACTTGCTGGAAGCCATGTCAGTTTCCATGCGAGCAGGAAACCCCATATCGCAAGCTTTGCAAAGCGCTCGTGATGACATGACTCTAATGTACCCTGAGGATAGCGACATCATAGTCGAGCTAGATATAATCATAGGCAAATTTTACAACACCATACCTCTATCCGAGGCATTCGCCAACTTCGCCGAGCGAAGCGGGATAGAAGACATTTCGAGCTTCGCATCTGTCTATGCCACGATTGAAGGGAAAGCTAGCCGCGCTGATGAAATTGTTCGAGAAACACAACAGATAATTTCTGACAAAATGGAAATTGAAATGGAAATCGAAACTCTGATGACAGCGGCAAAATCCGAAGTCAATATCATGCTCATGATGCCGTTGGTAATCCTTGCTGTTATCGGTTACGCGGGCGAAGGGTTCATGGATTCTATCTACACCACTTCAGTAGGGCGGCTGGTCGCTACTGGCGGGTTTATAGTTTTTATCATCAGCTTCATATTGGCCCGCAAATTTAGCAATGTGAAGCTATAAGAGGCCAAAATATGGTATACATAATAGTGTCAATAGCAACGATATTAGCAGTTATTTGGTTTGCCTTGCTCGCAATGGTAGACGATCAAGACTGGGTAATAGCCGCTACCAACAAGGTGCTTGACAACAGGGAGCAAATCTACAAGTTGCGTGTTAAAGACTCGGTTAACCAAGCGCAGCTCGCTGAGTACCACGGGATTTTGGCAAAGGTAATGAGCTTGTTCATAAGCGCAGACTCATCAAAGGAAATAGCTAAATTTGAGCAAAGCACTGAAGCGCTGCAGCAAGGGCACTTAAAAGGTTTAAATATCTTAGCCATGCCCGGCTACGTGCTTCAAAGAAAGTATCGCGTCTTAGCCACAGGCGCAATCCACAAGAACATCTTGACTAAAAACTTCGAGCTTTACGGCAAGAAAAACGCTCCCGCCAAAACGCAGCACCTGATTGCCCAACTTCTTTCATACCCCATAATCGGCGTCGCCACGTCTCTAACCATCTCAAGCCTCGCTGTTGGAGCGGGCGCAATGACTGTAGGACTATCCGTGCTTGGCGTTGGGACAGCGCTTGTTCTTGTTCTGGTCTATGCTATATATGACGAGGTGAGCGACAAGGCAAACAAGCGTCACGCTGCTATCTGCCGCCAATTTCCCAATGTCATATCCAAACTCGCCCTCTTGGTCACATCAGGCATGATAGTAAACAAAGCTTGGAGAGAAACAGCTTATAGCCAAGAAACAGAACTGTATCAGGAAATGCGCAAGACTACGGACGAGTTGGACAACAGTGTGCCTCCAGACGCCGCTTATGGGAATTTCATCACAAGGTGCAACACAAAAGAGACATCAAAACTCGCCTCTGCAATACTTCAAAACATGTCAAAGGGCAATTCGGAAATTGGAAAGCTTTTAAAAGACATGGCAAAAGAGGCTTGGCTTGAACGTCGGCATACAGCAAAAAGAGATTCGGAAAAAGCGAACTCAAAGCTCATGATTCCAACAATGCTGCTTTTTCTGGCAATACTCGTAATGCTCATGGTGCCAGTCGCTATGAACTTTTCAAGCTTGTAGCGTGGCCATATATATCCTTTGAGAAAGGAGATTAAATCCATGTTTGAAAAAATCAGCATGCTCCCTGTTTC
>JAISWZ010000413.1 GCA_031270945.1 Clostridiales bacterium
ACTTCTTTTTTTGCCTTTTCCACCATTTCCTCGATCCGGGCCGGATGGACGCGGCCGTCTATTATCAGCTTCTCCAGGGCTATGCGGGCGATCTCTCGGCGCATTGGGTCAAAGCCTGAAAGGATGACAGCCTCTGGGGTGTCATCTATAATGAGGTCTATCCCTGTCAAGGACTCAAGGGTCCTGATGTTTCTGCCTTCACGGCCTATGATTCTGCCCTTCATTTCGTCGTTTGGAAGGTTTACCACTGACACTGTGGTTTCGGCTACATGGTCAACCGCGCACCTCTGAATGGCGCCAGCCACAATGTCCTTTGCCCGCTTGTCGGCTTCCAGCCTGGCCTTGGACTCTATGTCCTTTATCATGACCGCCGATTCGAGCCTTACCTCAGCTTCTATGCTTGAGAGCAGGAAGGCCTTTGCCTGCTCGGACGTAAGCCCAGAGATTCTCTCGAGCTCTTCTTGCTGCTTCTCAACGATCTTTACGACGTCTGCTTTTAATACGTCAACTGAAGCGATTTTCTTTTGGAGCAGATCGTCTTTTTTCTCGATCGACTCAGTTTTGCGGTCCAATGTTTCCTCTTTCTGGACTAGCCTCTTTTCGAGCCGCTGAGTTTCGTTTCTGCGCTCTTTTGCCTCTCTCTCAGCTTCGTTTTTTGTCCTGATGCTTTCTTCTTTGGCCTCCAGAAGAATCTCTTTCTTCCGGGCCTCGGCAGCCTTGGCAGCTTCTTGCAAGATCCTTTCGGCCTCGCTCTTGGCTGCTCCATTTTCTTTTTCAGCTACTTTTTTTCTATAAAAAACACCCGCAAAAAATACAAAGACTAACAAAGCAAGGCTAAGCGCAACAATTATTATTATTATTATAATTGTTGACGTTGTTGTCACCATTTCCGGATATGAACGCCTCCTTAGGGCATCTGCGCGCGAGGCGCAGGCGCCAAACACTCTTTCAATTTTATAACTTTTTTCAATCTCTGTCAACTGCTTGGTAAAATTTAAAAGATGAAGAGAAAAGACTGGGATTTCCGATATACTTCGCTAAAACAAGCCTTCGAATATTTTGAATCAAGGCCGTTTGGTTGGAAATAATAATATCGATCTCCAAAAGCTCAAGCCATGGCATTTTTTCTTTGGGGTTTTGCGTCTTGTATTATGAGGGAAAAGAAGAAAAGTTTTCGTCCGCCTGCGCATGCTTTAGAGAATATCCAAATTGATTCCGGGCTTTGAAAAGTTAGGATCATTTATGGAATCTTGGAATATGAACTCAAAGCCCGCAAAGCGAAGCCCATCCGCAAGGGTTGCCGAAAACCAGCCAAAGCTTGGACGCGGAACGCGTGAATGCGCGAGCGCTTGGGGCGCTCCCCACTGCGTTTCATGCAAAGTCTTTGCCTATAGTGTTGCGCTTGAACCGCCAGGCTAAACATGCAGCCTGCAAGCCGGGCAAATTTATAAGGAGCCTGCTCGTTTGAAACACAATTGAAACCTCAAACTTCGCCGCGCGATGTTGTATTTTTGCTCTCAAATATATATAATAAGAGCGTGTCCCCAGAGCATGTTCTTATTGCAGGCCCCGCAAGATTCAAGGCGAATGCCTCACGCCAATTTTGCGAAGCCTTTGGGGCTTGAAACAGCGTGAAGCCATTGCGCGTTGAAGATTTGGCGAATAGCCGCTTTCGCATTCCCACTCACGCCAGATATGCGGGCAGCGCCTGGCAAGGCAAACAAGGGAGGAAAACTCATGAAAAGATTCACATGGCTTTTATGCGGCTTGGTTGCCGGCATAGCGGCAACAATGTTTATTGCCGCGCCGCTAGGGGCAGCGCCCCCTATCACTGTCATTGTCGACGGCAAGGTAGCGGTGTTTGACAACGCTCAACCATTTCTCCAAGAGGATCGTGTAATGGTGCCGCTGCGATCCATAAGCGAAATGTTTGGAGCGGAAGTCCAGTGGATTCAAGCAACCGGAACTGTCATAATAAACCAGAAGGTTCAAGTTGCAGCGGTGCCGACCCAGCCGCCTGCGACGCCGACTCCAGCGGTGAACCCTGTGTTCAACAAGGACTCAACTTTCGAGATCATTTCAGGAACCCACGCGCAGACCATTTTTGACAACAGGAACCATAAGCTGGTCTACTACTTTGACAGCCAAGATTCCCAAAGCGCGTCATCTCTAGCCGCAATCAAGGAATCGGCAAGACGGATCCAGGAAGTGGTCTACGGAGTTGACTCAAGGACTTCCCAGAAGCTGACGAACCTGACCTGGATGTGGAGCTATGTCGACAGGTCGAGCTATCCCGCCCTGTTCTTGATGTACACAGACGGAACGGTAAAAGTGGTAAGAAACTTCAGCTCGCAGAGCGAATTGGATTCCCAGGTGCAAGACTGGTACAGAGGCTCTTACGCAACTCCGGTTCCAACAGCGTCACCCACTCCGATACATTCTCCGACGCCATCGCCTGTGCCTACGCCAACTGGAATATCGTTCTCCAACATCCATTTCAAGTACACTTCCGAATACAACGCCACAAAGGCGTATGAGGCAGGAGAGACTTTCGGTTTCTTGTACTATGACTCAAGCAAGACCGTGAACATGAGAGACTTGCAGATAATCCAGGAAGCGGTTGCGAGAGCTGAATTTGACATCTATTACGCTGACCACAAAGACCAGCCCAAAGACAGCCCCTGGTTCGCGAATGACTATTATATCGCCTCGCCAATCCCCAACCCGTGCCTGTTCTTGACGTCAGACGGAGCGTCACGGTATGAGCTTTACGATCTGGATTCGGTGGATCAAACAACCAGCAGGATACGAAGCTTCTTTAGCATGTACTAAGCGCATGCTCCCAAAACGTTTGCCCAAGGGCAGATCGTCAAAGTCCTGGCGAATGCTTGGATAAAATCTGGGAGATGCTCTAAAGAGTTTTTTATATATCCCAAAGCGCGGCCCAAAGCCGCGCTTTTTTATTTGCCAGCGAAACGTTGCGTGTTTTTGGTTTGCTGCTCTTTATTTCTATTTTTTGCTTTTTGTTTTTTATTTATTATATTAATTATATTTGCTATATGTTAATTATATTAATTATTTTAACTTGTTTGTTATATATTAATTATATTAATTATATTTATTTTATTTATTATATATTTATTATATCTCTTATATTAATTAAATTTTTATATTTTCTCGCGTTCCCCAATTCATGCCCAAACTTGAATTATAAGGGGAGATTCGCTGCGCCAGGCGCAGCCCCAAAAGAGGGATCTGGCAAAAAGCGCCAGATCCGGCCCGGGGTCCGATATTACAAGTCCAAAGCCACTATGGTCACTCCGTCCTCGCCTTCTCCATACTTTCCGAACCGGTAGCTCTTGATGTGGAGCCTGCCTTTGAGCATGGATTGTATGGCGGCGCGGAGCGCCCCTGTTCCTTTGCCGTGAATTATTGTGACTTGAGGCAGGCTGCCTAGGAACGCGTCATCCAAAAACTTGTCAGCCTTGGATGTTCCCTCGTCTACAGTCATGCCCCTGAGATCGATTTCGTTGGAAATGGTCGCGTTCTTGGAAAAGCTGGGCCTTGCGGCCCGCATGTCCGCTTTCGGCTTGGCAGCTGTTTCGTCAAGAAAAAGGTCTGAAAGCTTGGCTCTCACTTTAAGGAGCCCAGCCTGTATTGTAGCCTCGCCGCTTGCGTCTGGCGCTGATATGACTGAGCCGGGCTGGCCGATGGACTTCACGAAAACCCTGTCCCCGTTTTTCAGGTGCTTGGGGGCTGGCTTCAAGGAGGCATGGGATACAGTCTCTGTTGCCTCGTCCATGGCGTCGGCTTTGATCCTTATTTCCTGCCTGATAAGCTCGGCTTCCTTCAGCTGGTTTTCCTTCAAGGATTTCTGGTAGTCTTTTAAAAGCCTCCCGGCTTCGTCTCTTGCCTCATGAATCGCTTTTCTGGCTTCTTCCCGGGCTTCCTGCATAATTTTCTCACGCTGGGCAGAAAGCTTCTTCTGCTGCGACTCCAGGTCGAGCTTAAGGGACTCCGCTTGCCTGCGGTAGTCTTCAGCCCGCTCTTGCTCTAGTATTACTGTCTTTTTGCTTATTTCAAGGTCAGTTATCACATTTTCAAACCGGATGTCCTCGCTGTCCAGGATGTCCCCGGCATGCTTTATGACGCTCTCTGGCAAGCCTAGCCTTCTGGAGATCGCGAAGGCGTTTGATTTTCCTGGTATTCCTGTCAGGAGCCTGAATGTCGGCTGCAGAGTTTCAACATCGAACTCGCAAGAGGCGTTTTCTGCCCCCTCAGTAGCCAAGGCGTAGACCTTGAGCTCGCTGTAGTGGGTCGTTATGGCGGTTCTGGCGCCTTGCACCCGAAGATGCTCAAGTATTGCCACGGCAAGCGCCGCTCCTTCCACAGGATCCGTCCCCGCTCCAAGCTCGTCTAGAAGAACCAGGGAACTGGGGGTCAGGCTTTGCAGGATCTCAACGATGTTTCTCATATGGGAGGAGAAGGTGCTCAAAGATTGCTCAATTGACTGCTCATCGCCAATGTCAGCGAAGACCTCGTCAAAGACTGCCAGCTCTGACTGGTCAAAGGCGGGAATGTGAAGGCCAGCCTGGCCCATCAGGCAAAAGAGCCCAATGGTCTTAAGCGCGACAGTCTTGCCTCCGGTGTTGGGGCCTGTTATCAAGAGAATGGAGAAATCCTTCCCCAGGCTTATGTCTGTTGGAACGACCGTCTTCTTGTCAAGCAAGGGATGGCGGCCTTTTTTGATGTTGATTCTGCCTTCGCTATTGTATTGGGGCTCAATGCCATTCATTGAAATGGAAAGCTCGCCCTTGGCGAACGCCAGGTCAAGAGCTTCAAGCAGGACAGAGTTGTTTTCAAGAACCTCTCCCTCCTCGGCAACCAATCCCGAGAGCTTGCGCAGGATCGCGTTTATCTCTTCCCGCTCGTCAGCTTTGAGCTCTTTTATCTTGTTGTTCAAGGAGACAACGCTCATGGGCTCCATGAATACCGTTGCCCCGGTAGAGGATTGGTCATGCTGCATCCCAGGAAAGGAGCTTCTGTACTCCTGCTTCACAGGAACGCAAAACCTGTCGTTTCTTATAGTCACCACTGAGTCTTGAAGCATGTTCTTGTAGCTCGCGGAGTGGATAACCGTGTTAAGCGATTCCCTTACCCGCTCGTTTGCCCTCTTTATGCCCCTTCTTATCTCTGAGAGCTTTGGGCTGGCGTCATCGTTCAGATCCTCGCTTGAGGCGATGCATCTGGTTATTTCCTTCTCAAGGCTGACAGGCGCCTCGATCCCGGAGAACAAGGGATCAAGAATCGGAAACTGCCTAGCCGATGTCGGGACGCTGGACAAATGGGCCCCTTTGTGGTAGCCAAGCGCCTTTGAGCAAACATAAACGAAATCCCCAACTTTCAGCAGCTCATCTATCGAAAGGGATCCGCCCATCACAGCCCGCTTGAGGCTGTCGCGGATGTCAGATATGCCGCCCAAGGGAAGAGTCCCTTTTTGGAGTATCAATGCTTGAGCTTCCGAAGTTTCCTTCTGTGCCCTCTCAATATCCTCGAGGCTCTCCATTGGCTTGAGGCTTTCCGCCGCCAGTTTTCCCATTGGCGAGACAGCCTTGTCCTGGAGCTTCCTGGTTATCTTGTCGTACTCAAGCACGCGCAGAGCTTTTTCGTTCATAACATCACGGCGGCCCAGCCACTTGGCTCGCGCGCCTTCTCCTTTCTTGCTGCCAGAATCGGCAGAAGATGCTGATTTCGCGGCTACAAGGCCAACCGGCTTTGCCGCGCTTATTAGGGCGCAAACCAAAAATAAAATAAAAATTTTGGCTTGCGCTCTTGCAGTTATAACAGTGAGCGTAAAGAACCGCTCTTTTTCCCGCTCGGGCAAGAGGCACCCGTTTAAGCCTGGCAGGGCAGGCCCTTATACTTTATCACAAAATCATTTCTTTGTACATAAAACAAATAGCCGGGCAAAGGCATGTCTTATGAAAGGCTTTAATTCAAGGGATTTATGATATATTTCAATTTGTTGACGCAACCCGCCTGGCGTCTGGTTGCTGGCAAGCCCGCGCTTGGAGGCTTTGGGCGCGCGCGAATCGAGCGGAAATACTGGCAATTGCGCGGGCATATATGGGCATATCTCCAAAAAAGGCTTGTCCTAAATTTGCGCTGGCGATGCACCCGCAACTTGCGCTTGCCAATATCGCAACCGCCTTATCTTTAAGCCGGGTTTATATTGTCAAGCTGGAGCATTGAATTGGATATGAATGGATTCAGGGGTAAAAAGATCTAAGATCTGGATTATTAAAGATCTGGGATCTGGGATCTGGATAAAAAAAGATCTGGATCTGGATTAAAAGATCTTGGATCTGGCTCAGGTGAAGCTAGCCGCTGTCTGCATAAAAAAGGCAAAACCAAGAAAGCGCTGCGCTCGGTTAAAAACCAACCGAGCGCAGCGCTTGGGGCGTTAGGCGTAGTATTATGGAAAAGCATGACACAAGAACTCATTGGGGCTTGCTGGCGATATGCAATCCAACAAAGCGCAACTCTTTCTCGCCTAAGCTATCGTAAAGTCAAAGAAATCAATAGCCCCGTCACCGACGTACGTGAAGTACAGGGGATAAACGCCTTGGGACACATTCAGCGGGGCGCTGGAAGAAGAAATGTCTTTGCTTGGGCTGACGCTGATTTCGCTTAGGATATCTTCTCCGCGCTTTGTGGACACGACCAGCTTTCCGGTGCCAGAGCCTCTGGCACTCGCAGTGATCTTCGACTCATCTCCGTCAAAGCTGAAGTACTTGAAGCCGCACCAGTAATTATTGTGCATGTTGGCGATGTACTGGGCGCTTTCGCCTTC
>JAISWZ010000467.1 GCA_031270945.1 Clostridiales bacterium
AGTTGCTACGCGGCGAAAATTTTATCCTATACAAATATACGCGAGAAGTCGTGATTTTGATTTAAATATTGGGCGGCAATGATTCATAGCGAACGTTCATGCAACTGTGTTGCAAAAGTTTAAGAGCTGGCGGGGCGCAAATGGCGAACCGTCTGCGATAGCTGCAAGCGAAAGGCTCTAGGAAAGTATTCATGCGAAGCAAAGCCTAAGGGACCCGAGACAAACGCTGTTTAAGCCTTCGTGGACTTTTGCATCGATGCACTTAGTATTGGCTTAAATCCAGATTTGCATGAGCGGGTTTTGGCGCATGCCAAAACCAATGGCTGGGCCGACTTGAAGAGGTGCTGATATTAAAAATCTAGCGGCATGGCTGGCAAGGCAAACTCCATATGGGTACCCTTGTCGAAATCCTGGCATTTTAGGCTTGGGGCAAGCCACCCCTCTTTCTTAATGCCAGCTTTTTGGCGCAAAAAGCCGGACAACGCCCTAAACACTTGAAACTTAGCCACCCATCTCGTGCGCTATAGAAACATGAACATTAATTTCGCCGTTATTGACAAGCAGTTGTGCCTATGGTAATGTTATTGAGTATCCTTGCATAGGCCTGTGCTTGCGGCAACTTCGCTTTTAGCGCCGCGATTCCCCTGTTGAATGTTCATAAGTTTTAAATGGCTTGTTATACACGCGACCGAAAAGCGTCGTTCTTTTCTCTCGCGTACGCAGCTCACATAGGGAATTGCAAGCGGTCGACGCTGAATCTTAGCCTTTATCCAGCAATGCTCCTTTTAAAGTGTTGCCTAGATGCGTCAAGATATGCTCTCGAACTTGGCATGCACTTAAAGAGCGTTCTTCTTGGATAGACACGTGTTCGGGCAACGCAAGCCGATACTTGCGGGGATACTTTACTGACGAGCGGCATGATTTTTTGAGCGATCGTCAGTTACCAAAACCGCCAAGCGCAACGGTCTTTGACTTTTGCGCGCGGACTCTTGGAGGAATTATATGAAAACACGCTTATGGGCATTCCTGCTGTGCGCGGCGATAGCAACGCAAAGCCTCGCTGTCTGCGCATGGGGGGCGGAGGCGTCTCCTACTGAGCCGCCGGCGGAAGTGGCGGAGCTGACGCCTGAGCCTCTGCCATCAGAACTCTTGGAACTAGCGCCAGAAGAAGAGCTGGTGCCAATTGATCCAACCGAGACGGTTGAGACGGCGCCTACTGCGTCCGAGGCGCCAGCCGAAGTTGCGGAAGCCGGATCTCCAACGCCAACGCCTGAAGCGATCTTCTCAAACCCTTCGTTTGAGCCTATCCAGATAGGGGCCGCCGATCCTGTCAACAGGACAGTCTCAAGCCCGAGCAAAAAGACCATCACCTACTCTGACGGAACTACTGCGACGTATGACAAGAGCTACAAGCCGCTATTCGTCAATGGAACCCTTATAAACTGCAATGTTCTCACTATTGAGGACAGGACTTTGGTTCCTGTCAGGTTCTTGGTTGAAGCTTTGGGAGGGCAGGTTGGCTGGAACGAGGCGCTGCAGGAAGTGACTGTGGTGAGGGGCCCGGATCGCCTGATTCTTACAATCGGAAGCCCGAAGGTGATCGTGAACGGGGTTGAGACATACACGGATGTCCCGCCTGGCATCTACGGCGACTACACATATCTTCCTGTCCGCTTTGTCTCTGAGAGCTTGGGTGCTAAGGTTTCATACAACACAGGCTCGATAGGAAGCGACGGGAAGTTTCAAGACTATGCCATTTTGCAGGGCGCCCAGGGCAATGTCTTGGTTGATCAAGAAAATTCATCTTGGGCGGCGATACCTCAGCAGGACGCTGTATCCAAAATGAGCTACATTACTTATGTGATGCTGCAAAAGTTCAAAGCCTTGAAGTATGACTCGCTGGTTGAGACATACGGGAAAGCCTATGTGGCAAACGCTCTGGCGCTTATGGATGAGTCTGTCTTAAAGGCCAGGGTGATAGGCGAGGCTTCTCGCTATTATGTAATAGAAAGCGCTGGCATTTTCTTGTTTGACAAGTATTCAGGAGCGATATACAACGCTGCTTCCGACGCCAAATCCACCTGGGTTTCCAGGTTTGACGAGAACAACCCAGAGAGCGAAAGCATTTTCTTGCTGGGTTATTTCTACGCTTAAGACGATGAGACGGGGACGCAACGAAGGAACAATAGGCCAACGCAAGGACGGCTTGTGGTGCGCCAGAATTTCCATGGGAGTAGATGAGCATGGGAAATCCATAAGGAAAGCTTTTTACGGAAAGACGCGAGCTGAGGTTTCAGCAAAGCTGTCTGACGCCCTAAGCGCCCAGAACAAGGGGGCTCTCGCGATCCCTTCCCGCATGAAGCTATCTGAATGGATGGACACCTGGATCACTGACTACAAGGCCTTTTCTGTAAAAAGTTCTACCGCCACAATTTATTCGTCCTTGATTGAGAACCATCTGAAGCCTGCACTTGGAGACACGCTTTTGCAAGGCTTGAAGTCAGAGATGATTCAAAAGGCGATTGTGGGCATGAGCGAAAAGGGCCTTTCGCCCAACAGCGTCAAAGTGGCTCATGCGATGCTTCGCGCATGCTTGGAACAGGCAATGCGCAATGGGTTGATCTTTGTCAATCCAGCGAAAGGCATTACGCTTCCAAGGCGTGAAAAGGTTGAGGCAAGGGCTTTCACCATAGAAGAGCAGGAAAAGTTCATTAAAGAGGCAAAGACCCGGTCAAACGGGCTTCTGTTTATCTTTGGCATTGGGACAGGTCTTCGCATTGGCGAGATCTTGGGGCTTCGCTGGGATGACGTTGATCTGTCGGCAGAGTCTTTGCGGGTCAGAAGAACATATTCTGTCTCTCGCACCATAGGCAAAGTTCGCAAGTGGAAAAGGGAGTTCACCTCTCCCAAGTCCATCTCAAGCATACGCTCGGTTCCGTTGCTGCCAGAGCTGGCCAAAAGGCTTAGGCAAGTCAAAGAGGATAGCGATGGCGGCGAGCTGGTCTTTTGCACCAAGAACAAGACTCCTTACGACCAAAGAAACATGCAGCGCGTTTTTCACTCCATCTGCAAACGCGCTGGGCTTGAGGGCTTTCACATCCACAGCCTTCGCCACACGTTTGCCACCAGAAGCCTTGAAAGAGGCATGGAGCTAAAGGTAGCGCAAGAGATTCTGGGGCATTCCAGCATAAAGATGACGGCAGACATGTATATGCATGTCATGCCCGAAAAGAAGCGGGAGTCCATGATGAAGCTGTCAGGCATGCTCGGGGATTTGGAGATTTGATGTGGTGCGGTTGTTATTGGAAGCGAAGGTTTAGCAACCCTGGTTTGCTGATGGCGGCCTATGGGCGGCATGAAGCCAGATAGGATAAGAAATTTTTAGGGAAAGCTGAAAAAGGGCAAAGTTCGGGGGAACTTTCCTTAATCCTTTTATTTAAAGAGCATATCTCGGTTGGCCACGAATAATGTTTCGTTTGGCCTTGGGGGATATGCTCTTTTTAGTTGCGCATTGGCGTTTCCGCCCTGGTTGCAGGCTCGCTCGCCAAAGCGGCACCTACTACTGCAATATTATGATTCTGCCGTAACACCCACCGGACAAATAGACGTAAATGGCTTAAACGCAAGATTTGTCCGTCACATCTGCCTTTAGTCAAAGCCTTGATTTTTGGGCCTTGATGGTTCTTACGGCAAAATCATATTATGATTCCGCCGTAACAACTATCGACCAAGAGAATTCAAACGGCTTAATTACAGGGTTTGTCTGAAAGATGGCCTTTCATCAAAGCCTTGATTTCATGGCCTTTAGGGAGTTCTTACTGCAGAATCATATTATACATAACCGATTTATAAACAATCGCTTATATCTACAGCGATAGTCTTTCTTCTATATTCCACCATGGAATTAGGGGATGGCAACTCGCTTGAACCAAGTTGCCATCCCTTGTTTTTATCCTGCCAAGCCATAACGCAAATGCTCGCAGAATCTAAATCCTGTAATTTGTCCAAGGCGCGACGAATGGCAACTCTGCGTGACTGACCTGTATAATCGCGTCCCGCAAAAAGCAGCGCTTGGTTTTAATCCCTGTATGCTTAACAATTCATGTTATGATTGGCAAAATAAGGCCTGTGGCTTTGCATCGACAACCCAGGAGACCTAGCATTCCATTTGCAAAACCTAGTTGCCTGTGGCCTTGAGTTCGTCCGCGCCGCTTTTCACTGGATGATTTTCTCTTCCAGTATTGAAAGGCAGGAACCCGATTTGCTTTGGCCGAGATTTAGATTCTGGGCTCTTACCTGGCATAGCGGTCATCTTTCAAAACTTCAGCGGCCTGAGTTTGCCCACACCGCTTTTCACTGGAAGATTTTCTCTTCCAGTATTGAAAGGCGGGAACCCGATTTGCGTAAACCGCAATTTAGCATCAAGCCTTTTACTCGGCCTTTCATTCATCTTTCAAAACCTAGGTGCCAGAGCGTTGAAGGACGAAACCTCGATTTGCTTAAACCGAGATATAGCTTCTGGGCTCTTACCTGGCATATCGGTCATCTTTCGTAACCTAAGCTACCTGAAGTTTGTCCGCACCGCTTTTCACTGGAAGATTTACTCTTCCAGTATTGAAAGGCGGGAACCCGATTTTTAACTGAGATTTAAATTCCGGACTCTCCCACGGTCTAGCGGTCATCTTTAGAAACTAAAGTGGCTTGAGTTTGTCCGGCACCGCTTTTCACTGGAAGAGTTCTTCCAATATTGAAAGGCTAAACCCAATTTGCTTGAACTGTGTTTAACTTGGAGGCTCTTACCAGCAAGCGTTAATCTGCATAGCGGTCATCTTTCGAAATCTAATCTACCTGAATTTGCCTGCACCGTTTTTCACTGGAAGATTTTCCTCCAGTATTGAAAGGCAGGAACCCGATTTGCTTAAACCGAGATTTAACTTCTGGACTCTTACCCTGTCTAGCAGTCATCTTCCGAAACCTTAAAAGGCGAAACCCAATTTGCTTATACCGTGATTTAGCTTCTGGGCGCTTACCTAGCACAACGTTCAATTTTCAAAACCTTAGCGACTTGAGAACCTGATTTGCTTAAATTGAGATTTATTTCAGGGGCTCTTACCCGGCCAAGCATCATCTCTCAAAATCAAAGCGACCTGAGCTTGCCCTTTGGGCTCTTATCTGGCAAAGCATTCATCTTTCAAAACCAAAGCGCCTTGAGTTTGCCCGCACCGCTGTTCACCAGAAGAATTTTTCTTCCGGTATTGAAAGGCGGGAACCCGATTTACCAAGCTTTATCTTCTGGGCTCTTACCCAGCCTAGCAGTCATCTTTTGAAACCTAAAAATGCGGAACCCGATTTGCTTAAATTTAGATTTAACTTCATAGCCTCTTACCCGGCCTAGCATTCATTCTTCAAACACGAAGCACCATGAGTTATCCCGCGCCGCTTTTCACTGGAATATTTTCTCTTCCAGTATTGAAATGCGGAAACCCGATTTTTTTTAACCGTGATTTAGCTTCTGGCCTCTTATCCTGCCTAGCGTTCATCCCTTATATCCTAAGCATCTAAGTTTGCCCGCATCGCTATTCACTGGCGGAAACCCGATTTGCTTAAACTATGATTTAGATTCCGGACTCTTACCCGGCTTAGCGTTCATTTTTTGAAAATTCGAAACCTAATCGACTTATGGATTCGCTGTCAAGGCCTGAGAGCTTTAACTAGAATTTGCTTGCAATTTCAGCTGGGCTGATGGATAATTAAGACGGAAAGTGTTATGGCAAGAATTTGATGACAGGGGGTGCGGGATCGCTATGAACAGTAATATCGTTACGCTCTACCATGGAACTACGCATGACTTTAGTGCAATTGATTCCTCGCTCGGCAATCCTTATAAAGATTTCGGTCGAGGCTTCTATACTTCGCGTACAGAGAGCCAAGCAATTAACCTCGCCATACGAAACCGAGAGATAGCCAATGGCCGCTTGTCAATCTCAAGCACCAATGAAAAGGTTGCTGCATGGCTTTACGTTTATGAATTCGATATGCAATTTCTGAATTTCCTAAATTTTAAAGAATTCAAAAAACCTGACTTGCAGTGGGTAGACTTTATCGTCAGCAATCGGAGCAATCCGAAGTTTCGTCATGGGTATGACATGGTTATAGGCCCTGCGGCTAATGATGACACGCAGGTTACCCTA
>JAISWZ010000485.1 GCA_031270945.1 Clostridiales bacterium
AACTTTACTAAATTTCGACAAATAACTGTCAAATGTCAATCTCGAGTTGCGACAAAACTCGAAATATTTATGCAAATGTTTATCCGGATTTAACCGAAATAAATAAAGACAGCGAAAATTGCTAAAGACTAATAATCTAAAACGTGCTGAAAAATACATAAAACGAGTTTTTGCATTGACAGAGAAAACAGAGTGTGGTATGGTCTGTTGTATGGAAGAAAATGAGCATCAAGGTGCACGACGGTGAATCGGGCGCGTGCCAAATGCCCTAGCGTTTAGCTAGCCGCGCTCGCATAAAAAAAGCGTTTGCATAAAAAAAAGCTTTCCCGGTACGCCTTGGGCTTCCATATAGTGACAACACCATTGCTTTCTCTAGAGGTGCGCCATGAATGCGATCAAGAAACTCACTTCAGCCGCAGTTTGCGCTGCGGTTATTGCCGCGTTTCCTCAAGCAGCTTACCCTAACGAGACCTTTGCCGAAACGGTGGCCACTGCTGAAACGATTGCAGAAAAGCCGTCGATTCCGCTAAAGGTCAATGTCTTGCAGGGGGATGGGGCCGAAAACGCGTTTAAGGCAAAAAGCCGGATACTTTTGAATCCGACAGGCTATGAGCAAGATTACGATCAAGGCTACAACGTAAAGTTCACGACTGCAGGAGAGCTGTACGAAAACCAGCAGGCTCTTTCAGCCGCTGTGCGCTCCGCAAGGGAGAGAGCGAAAGAAGTATACGGAAAGATTGGGTTTGTGGACGTGAAAATGGTGAAGGCGCTGTTCGTCGACATCAACGAGGATCAGTCCGCTTACTCCGCCACAATACTTTTGTCCTTGACTGACGGAAAGACAAAGGAGGAAAGGATTGTGCCGGCGGCGGTCTTTGGATCGAAGCTTGCAAGCGGCAGCATCATTGACTCGCTCGGCCTGCAGGAAACGCTGGACGTTTACCTGGAAAGCCTGAGCGAAGTTCCTGCCGAGGCGCCTAAAGCGGTTGCTCCAACCCAAGCGGTTCCGGACAGCTACGAAGAGGCGCCGGTTTTCCACGCTATCATAAACCCAAGCACCTATGTTGGAAAAACTCCGGACTACCTGTCTTTCGCCAGGGTTACATACGGGGGCGACAAAGTTGAAGTCACATATGACGCGCGAGCTGTCAACATCAAAAAGGCTGGCAGATACAAAATTACATACAAGGCTGTCGGGTCCAACGGGAGGGAAGCCAAGGCGCAGGCTTTCGTAAACGTCTCAAAGACCAACCCATCAACTGTGATGGAAGCCGCAGACAAGATCCTAAAAGAGATTACCACGAACAAGATGACCAAGAGGCAAAAGGCTAGAGCGATATATGATTGGATCAAGGAAAACATAAAGTACGTCGCGGCGCCCGTGAAGACGGACACGCTCACAGGGGCGTACAACGCCTTTCGAAAAAGGAGCGGCGATTGCTTCGCTTATTACGCTGCGTCCGAAGTTCTGCTGTCACGCATTGGCGTGGAGAACCTGAGAGTGAACAGATCCATTCCGCCAGGCGACGTGGCGCACTACTGGAACATGGTCTATATAGACGGCGCATGGAGGCACTTTGACACAACGCCGTTTTCCGTGACAGGATCATGGGAAACCTTCCTTTTCTCAGAGTCCATAGCGCAAAAGCTCACGTATGAGCGAGGAGGGTCATGCTACGTATACAACGCTTCGCTCTATCCGAAAGTTGTTTGGGAGTGATCCTGCTTGAAGCAAAATGAGGGCAGAAGGGAGGCGCTGGCGGCCGCTGCGGCTGCCATAGCCGCCACGCTTGTGTTTCTGGCGTGCCAGCGTCTCCTGGAACCCAAGTACATGGATGAGATATATGAAGGCGCCATGATGCGGGAGTATTATGATGAAGAGCTCTCCCATGACGTCATATTCGTGGGCGACTGCGAGGTCTATGACAACATTTCCCCTGTGGCCCTTTGGGAAGGGTACGGGATAACCAGCTATGTCAGGGGCGGCCCAAACCAGCTCGCATGGCAGTCCTATGCCATTATCGAGGACACATTAAAAAGAGAGAAACCTAAGGCCCTTGTCTTCAGCGTCTTGGCCTTGCACCAAGGCGAGCCTGAAAGCGAGCCCTACAACAGGCTGAACCTGGACGCCATGCCTCTTGGGACAACCAAGTACAGAGCCGTGAAAGCTTCGATGACGCCAGGAGAATCCGTCGTTGACGGGCTTGTGCCATTGCTCAGGTACCACAGCAGGTGGCAGGATCTCAACGCTTCTGATTTCACCTATTTCTTCAATCCTGACGAGGTCTCGTTCAAGGGGTACATGATGCGGGCTGACGTAAAGCCTGTAGGCGTGATACCAAGGGCCAGGAGACTGCAGGATTATTCGCTTCCTGAAACAAGCATGGAATATTTGGACAAGATGGCGGCCCTTTGCAAAAGCCAAGGGGTGCCTCTTATACTGTACAAAGCGCATTCGATCTATCCGCACTGGTACCCTGAATGGGACCAGCAGATCAAGGACTGGGCTTCAAAAAACAACGCCGGGTACGTGAACCTGCTTGAAGTTCCGGAGCAGACAGGCATTGACTTGAATACGGACACTTATGACGCGGGGCTTCACCTTAACGTCTATGGCGCGGAAAAAGCGGCCTTGTTTCTTGGAAAATACTTGAGCGAGAATTACGGGATGGCCGGGCACAGAGGCGAGGAAGCCTATGAGGCCGAATGGGGCCAGACAGCGCTTGAGTACCATGAATTCAAAGCCTTGCAAGAGCGGCAGGTTTCAACTTCGGGAAAGATAAGCGCCTTTAAGCGATAGTTTGGGGGTTTTTTCATGGAGCTGCTTGAGCCTCCGTTCTCCGACCCGGAGGCCATTCTAACAAGCCGAAAAAAACTTAGAAGAACGATTTTGGCTTCTGGCGGACCGTTCACAAAAACCAAGATAGCGGTTCTTGGCGGATCCACTACCAGAGACATAATAGGCGCCTTGGATCTTTTTTTGCTGGACTGCGGAATTGAAGCTGAGTTTTATGATTCAGCTTACGGCAGCTACTGGGAAGAGGGGGTTTTTGGAGCGGAAGGGCTGGTCAGCTTCAAGCCTGACTTCACCTACATCCATACCTCTTCCAGAAACCTGAGCTTTCCGGATTACGGCGCAAAAGATCAAGACGCTTGGTTTGATGACCAGAAAAGCCGGTTTGCCAGGCTTTGGGACGAGCTGGACAAGAGATTGGGCTCTTTTGTTATCCAAAACAACTTTGAGCTTCCCAGCTTCAGGGCTATGGGAAACAAAGAGGCGTCAGACCCGCGAGGGAGGGTGTATCTGGTCTCGCGCTTGAACCAATTCATAGCTGAGCGGGCTCAAAACAATGACAAATTTTTTGTGAACGACATAAATTGGCTCTCAGCCGAATTTGGCTTGAGCAAATGGTCAGATCCCAAGCACTGGTACCTCTACAAGTACATCTGCGGCCCAAGCGCCATTCCAACGCTTGCCTTCAGCATAAGAAACATCGTAAAGGCCCTTCTTGGGAAGAACAAGAAGGCGGTGTCAGTCGATCTGGACAACACCCTCTGGGGCGGGATCGTCGGAGACGACGGGCCTGAGGGAATAAAGATAGGGCCGGAAGGCCCAATAGGGCAGGCGCACCTGGGGCTTCAGCAGTACTTGAAGGATCTTAGAAGCATAGGCGTCGTGCTCTGCGTCAACTCGAAAAACGACATGGAAAACGCCATTGCTGGCCTGAACCATCCCTCGGGCGTCCTTAAGCCTGATGACTTCGCCCTGATTAAAGCCAACTGGGAACCCAAGAGCGAGAACCTTTTAAACACAGCTTCAGAGCTTGGGCTTTTGCCCGAGAGCTTTGTTTTCATAGACGACAACCCGGCTGAAAGAGCCTTGGTAAAAGCCCAAGGCGGAGGCGCATTGGCCCCCGATCTGACAGATCCGGAAAAGTACGTGATTGAGCTGGATAGGCTAGGGCTCTTCGAAGCGACAACCCTCTCAAAAGAAGACATGAGACGCTCCCTCCTGTACAAAGAAGAGGCCAAAAGAACAGAGCTAAGAAAGTCATCTGGCAGCTACGAAGAGTTCTTGGCCTCATTGGACATGCGCTCAAACATCTCTCCTATAAATCCAATGACAGCCCAAAGGTCTACCGAGCTTGTCAACAAGAGCAACCAGTTCAACCTTACAACCCTTAGATGCGCCCAAGCCAGGATGGATGAGTGGAGCAAAAGCGACACCCATCTGGCCCTGTCCGCTGATCTCGAGGACAAGATTGGAAACCACGGGCTCGTAAGCGTCGTGGTCGGAGAATTCAAAGACCATGACTTTCATGTCCTGATCTGGGTCATGAGTTGCCGGGTGCTAAAAAGACGCCTAGAAGAAGCCGTTCTAGACAAGCTCGTGGATCTGTGCAAGGAAAAAGGGGCAAAAGCGATAATAGGCTATTTCTATCCCACGAAGAAGAATAGCATGGTAAAGGAGTTTTACCCTTCCATGGGATTTTCCCTGCAAAGCGAGGACGAAGAAAAAAACACGGCCTGGGTTCTTGACGTTTCCAGCCATGTCTCAAAGGCGCCTCCCATACGCGCTGCAGGCGGAGAGAGCGGGTGCAATTGATTGGCTTTCGCATCAGTCAGGTTTTTCTTGTTTCTAGCGCTAGCCATGGCCATATATTTCTTTGCCGCCAAAAAAGCGCGGTGGATCGCGCTTCTGGTGCTAAGCTTGGCGTTTTACGTTGGCGCGGCAAGCGCCAAGCTGGCCTTGGCCATGGCCGGGATGTCCCTCTGGGCCTACCTGGCCGGGCTGGCGATAAGGGAGTTTGGAATAGATGAAGAAGGCGCCAAGAACCTTCCTCAAAAGAAAAGGCTTATCGCAACAATAGCTATCCTCTTTGAGGCTGGGATACTCATAGCCTTGAAGGAGAACGCCTTTTTTGTCACAAACGCAAACCTGCTCCTAGGGCTCAGCTTGCCTTTTCCGGAATGGGTTGCCCCGCTTGGCGTATCGTATTACACATTGATGCTAATAGGATACATCTGTGATGTCCATTGGGAGATCTGCCAAGCTGAAAAAAACTTCTTCAAGTTTCTCTTGTTCACCTGCTTCTTCCCCCAAATGCTATCAGGCCCCATCTCTAGATATGGCGACGTGAAAGACCAGCTCTTTGAAGGCAACGCGCCAAGCCTCCGCCAGATATCACTGGGCTTTTCCAGAATAGCCTGGGGCTATTTCAAGAAGGTCGTGGTTGCTGACGGGCTTGCCCTGGTAGTAGGCTATATCTTCCAAGACTTCAACCAAAGCAGGCAGCTCCTGCTCCTTGGCGCTTTCTGCTACTCGCTTCAGCTCTACGCTGACTTCAGCGGGCTTATGGACATAGTAATCGGCATCGGAAGCCTCTTTGGCGTCAAGCTCCCGGAGAACTTCAGGCAGCCGTTCTTCTCCGCCTCCCTCTCCGAGCTCTGGCAAAGATGGCACATGTCTCTTGGCGTCTGGCTTAGGAACTACATCTTCTACCCGTTCCAGAAGTCAAAGCGCATGGCGAAAGTCAGAGCCTTGGCCGAAAAAGCTGGAGGCAGAAGGGCTGGAGGCGAAGCGTCAAAACTCCTGAGCCTCCTTGTTTTGTGGGTTTCAATCGGATTTTGGCATGGCGGCACATGGAAGTACATATTCGGGGCGGGGCTTTTCTTCTTTGCCATGATCAGCCTTGGAATTGCGCTTAACCCATTGTCGAAAAAGGTTAGGAAGCTTTTGAGGATCAACCCCAACAACGTCCCCTTCAGGATTTTTCAAAGCCTCAGGACATTCGTCCTGTTCTCTATCAGCATCTCCTTCTGCCGCATGGGTAGCTTCAGGACCGGCATCTCCTACTGGCAAAGCGTTTTCTCCAATATCCCAAGCCAGCGGTTCTGGTCCGCATCCCTCCTTGAGGCCATAAGCTTGAAAGAGCTTTTTGTTGTAATCGCAGGACTTGCGATCATGCTCCTGGTTTCGGTCTTCCAGCTAAACAAAGACATAGAGGAGTTCTTCCAAAACCACGCCTCCGTAAGATGGGCCGCTTTCTTGAGCCTGGCTTTCGCCGCTATCATATTTGGGTTCTACGGAATAGGCTATAATGCGCAGGATTTTATTTACGGAGATTTTTAAGAGCGTAAACCAAAATTTATTTTGGGGCCGGAAAAGCTAGGCTGGTTTGCTCGTGAGAATCGAGACAAACACTGCAAAGCAAAGCGTGCCTTTGGCGATTTCTCTTGGGCAAACGCTATCCAGCGCCACTGCAGGAAGCGAAACATCAAAACGGACATTTAAAGCCCCAAATTTGGTTATATCCAAGGCATCATGGAACAGGATTTTGCGTCCAGACGTCTTTTATATCAAGAGGCGAAGCTCCTGGAATTATCAAGAGCGAGGGCCTTTAAGAAATAAAAGGGGAGGCGCACCCTTCCCTAATAAAGAGGGCAGCATAGCCCTCAAGAAAGAACAAGAGGGTAGGAAAGAAAGAAGAATGTCAAAGCGCATATTCCGGATTTAATGGCTTGAAAAGCCGCGCATAAAAGCCGCGACGGCCCTTCAGCGTCTTAATTTCGGGCATGCGCAAATAGGCGGCAAAGCCGCCAAGGAGTTGAGGCAATGAGAACGCTTATAGCATTGGTTCTGGCAGTTGCAATGCTTGCCGTTTCTGGTTGCGGCGCCAGCCCTTCCTTGGCTCAGGCAAGCGAGGCTGAGCAATTGGCCTCGCAAGTGACGGCGACCCCGACGCCTGAGCCTACGGCAACCCCGACACCAGAACCCACGGCAACGCCGACGCCTGAGCCTACGGCTACTCCAACACCCGAGCCTACGGCTACGCCGACGCCTGAACCTACAGCATCACCAACTCCATCGGATACGCCAATCCCTACGGCTACTCCTGCGCCTACGGCTACCGCTGTTCCAGCCACAGCTACGCCCGTCCCAGCTACGGCTACGCCCGTCCCAGCTACTCCTGTTCCGACAGCCACGCCTGTCCCGACGGCTACCCCTGTCCCAACAGCGACGCCTGAGCCGGAAAAGCCGCCAGAGAGAAAAGTGGGGAGCATCCCTTCGAATTTCACATTCAAAGGGGTCAGGCTTAATTCCAATGCGAAAGACGCGCTAGCGATCCTTGGCTCTCCAGCTGACACATTCGAGGCTGCCAGCTGCGCGTTTGTTGGAGTAGACAAGATCTTTTACTACAATGGCTTTGAGGTCGCAACATATCCAAACGGAGACGAAGACTACATTCTTTCGATCTATGTAACCGGATCTGGGCAGACGCCTGAAGGTTTGGGCGTGGGCATGAGCTTTGACGACATGGTTGCCGCATACGGAGAAAATTATGACGGCGGCGATGGCGTGTACAGGTACGAAACAAATGGGCAAGAGTTGACAGTGTTCGTTGAGGGCGGAAAAGTAGTGGAGATCCAGTTGTA
>JAISWZ010000549.1 GCA_031270945.1 Clostridiales bacterium
TTTGGAGCCATAGTTTCCTTGCCGGACAATTCGCAGGGGCTTGTGCATATTTCCCACATTTCCAACAGCTACGTGCAAAACGTCGAGGATCATCTCGCGGTGGGCGATGTCGTAAGGATAAAGGTGATTTCCAGCGATCCCGCCAATGGCAAGACGTCTTTGTCAATGAAGGATGTCGAGCAGCCAGGCCCGGTGCAGGAGAAGGCGCAAGCCGTGGAAATGGAAAACAGATCTAGGCACCGCCAAGAAAGCGGAACCGGGACGACCTTTGAGGACAAGTTCAAGGAATTCCTCAAAGCGTCCAATGAGCGCCAAGCTGGCTTGAACAAGAGGAACAAAAGAAGGTAATAATAAAAATAAATAATAAAAGCCAAAAATTAATAAAAAAAGCTAAAAAAGCCAAATTGGCAATGCGAAAGCAAAGTGAATAAAACCGGAAAGCTCTATCAAATGATATTCATTTTCTCGTCTTTTGAAAATGGATGGTTGATTGAATAGGGCTTTTTTTGCACAAATCAAAAACGCCGCCGTGGGGAACAATAGAGGCGTATTATAATTAGAGCATATCCCAAAATTCCGAAATGGCGCTGGATAGCGTTTGCCCAGTGTTCATTGGCAAATCGCCAAAATCCTGGCGAACGCTTAAATGCCGGATTTTTATATGCACTAAGGAATTTTGGGATATGCACTTATGCATGCCCCAAGAAAGGCCAAGGGCATTCGCAGGCTGACTCGAGAATACTTCCGAGCTTCAAGCCAGCCTTGCGGCATGCCAGCATAAAGAGCCAAAGTCAGCGAGGATTTTAAACGCATGAATGACAAGAACAAAAACAACATGGGGCCGAAAATGCCGCCTAACATATTGTACTATCTCGCCGTGGCCATATTGGTCACAATGCTTATCAACTCCTTGCTGTCCTTCATGAACAGCTCGGGGACATCAAAAGAGATCAAGTACAACGAGTTCATCCAAATGGTTCAGGAAGGCAAAATCGACACTGTGGAGATTCAGTCGGACCGCTTGATAGGCTATCCCAAAGCGGCGGAGCCAACAGAGCCGGCGCCTACGCAGGATCCTTTGGCTTCAATGTTTGACCAATCAAAAGCTGCCGCCGCTGATCCGAAGCTTGACAAGTTTTATACCGGCTACATTTATGACGAAAAACTTTTGGAGACGTTGAACGCTAGCGGAGTCGCATACTCGACGCCCGTAAACGACAGGAACCCCATAGTGGATCTGTTTCTTACCTGGATTCTCCCAATTCTTTTGATTTACGGCGCTTCCATGATACTTTTGAACTCCCTGTCCAAGCGCATGGGAGGGGGCAAAGGCGGGTTCATGTCCTTTGGCCAAAGCAACGCAAAAGTTTACGTCGAGAAAAAGACCGGGATCACATTCGATGACGTGGCCGGGCAGGAAGAAGCCAAAGAGTCCTTGATGGAGATTGTGGACTTTTTGCACAACCCAGAGAAGTACATGGACATCGGAGCGAAGCAGCCCAAGGGCGCCCTCCTTGTTGGCCCTCCCGGAACAGGAAAGACATTGCTGGCCAAAGCTGTAGCTGGCGAAGCCAACGTTGCCTTCTTCTCATTGTCAGGATCAGATTTCGTGGAAATGTTTGTCGGAGTTGGAGCGTCAAGGGTGCGCGACCTGTTCAAGCAGGCTAACCAGATGGCGCCTTGCATCATATTCATTGATGAGATAGATGCCATAGGCAAAAGCAGGGATGGACAGATAGGCGGCAATGACGAAAGGGAGCAAACGCTTAACCAGCTCCTCTCCGAGATGGACGGCTTTGATTCGTCCAAGGGCGTTGTAATCCTAGCGGCGACAAACCGCCCAGAGATACTTGACCGGGCGCTTCTCAGGCCAGGCAGGTTCGACAGGCGGATAATTGTTGAGCGGCCCGATCTCAAGGGCCGGGAAGACATTTTAAAGGTTCACGTCAAAAAGGTCAAAATGTCCACAAAGGTAGATCTAAAGAAGATAGCGCTTGCAACCTCCGGCGCCGCAGGCGCCGATCTGGCGAACATCGTCAATGAGGCGGCGCTTCGAGCCGTACGAATGTCAAGAATGGAAGTTTCCCAAGAAGACATGATGGAAGCCGTTGAAGTCATAGTGGCGGGCAAGGAGAAAAAAGACCGCATCATGACAGAGAAGGAAAAGAGGATTGTGGCGTTCCACGAGGTAGGTCACGCCTTGGCTTCCGCAAGGCAAAAGAACACTCAGCCTGTGCAGAAGATTACCATCGTTCCCAGAACCATGGGCGCTTTGGGATATGTGATGCAGATGCCTGAGGAAGAGCATTACTTGATGACCAAAGACGAGATGCTAGACGAGATCACAGTCAACATGGCAGGAAGGGCTGCGGAGGAGATTGTTTTCAGCCTGCAGACCACCGGGGCCGCAAACGACATTTCAAACGCCACGAAAATGGCCAGGAACATGGTCGCATTGTATGGGATGTCTGACAAGTTCGGAATGATGGCCTTGTCTTCCATAGAAAACCAGTACCTCGACGGCCGCCAAGTCTCACAGGTTTCATCTGTTACAGAGGCCGACATTGACAAGGCGGTAAACGAGATCATTGACGGGTGCTACAAGAAAGCCAAAGGCATCCTGGAAGCCAACAGGACAGAGCTTGCGGAGATCGCAGAGTTTTTGATCCAAAAGGAAACTATCACAGGCGAAGAGTTCATGGAAATCTTGGCCAAGTACCCAAACGAAGCGAAGCCCTTATTTTAGAGCCTCGGAAAATCCGCGCTGAAGCCTTCGCAGGATTTTTTAATAAAACCGGGGATGCTCTTTTTGGGCATCCTCGGAATTCTAAAATCATCGCTCGCTTTTGATCAAAGTGACATGCGATTTATGGGATTCCAGAATTCACGCCCCCCTGGGAACTTGCTTCCCGGAAATTTGGATGTCTCTAAGAGCATATCCCAAAATTATATCCGAGGTGCCGGAAAAATCCGGCGTTAAAGCGTTCGCCAGGATTTTTCCGGCACCATTTCGGAATTTTGGGATATGCACTAAGAGCATGCCATGTAAAGGCAATCGCCGTCAGTCAGCATACACTAACGATGTCAGCATAAACTGACAGTCAAGTGCCGACTGTCAGCATTAATTGACAGCCAAAGACCGCCGTCAGTATAATTAGCGTTGCTATTGCAAAAGCTATTGACGCGGTTATTGCTGGCCCCGAAAAAGTCTAACGCAAAAAAGGGCTTCTCAAGCCCTTGGTGAAAGGTTTCGCCTTTGAGAAGGCTGTGCCTTCTAGAAGGCTCCGCCTTTTTACGCCAGAACAGTCCCAAGCGATGCGCACTTTAAAAGATAAAGCCGTTGCCACAGACAGCCCTTTCTGCTTACAACATATTGGCGGATGCCTATATAAGGGCGTTTCATAAAAATTGTTTAGGCTGGAAAAGCGAGAGAAGCTTGTAGGCTTTCCTGGCTATCGTCAGCCAACAATTTTTGGATATGCCCAAAGCAGCGTGGCGTTCGCCAGAAAGCACGATTCTGCGCGAAATGGAGGAAAACAATGGATAACATATTTATGGATGAACTCAGGCATGACAGGTTCCAATGGTCAAATCTGGGGGACATAAGCGAAGGTAGGGGCGATTTGGGAGAAGAAATGCCTGTTTTGGTTTACCGCCTTATGCAGTACACAATGCTTGACGTAATGAGTCGCGAATTGGGAAGGGATGAAGCCAATGTCTATTTCCGCAAGGCTGGGCATCTGGCTGGGTCTGAGCTGGCAAAGAACACGCTGGATCTTAAGGCTGACATCAACACTTTCCTGTCAAACTTGCAGAAGATGCTCAAAGAGCTAAAGATTGGGATCCTCCGCATAGAAGCGCACAATAGCGAGACAGGCGAAATCACGTTGACTGTTGGGCAGGATCTGGATTGCAGCGGGCTCCCGATAACGAACGAAACAGTGTGCAATTACGACGAAGGATTCATATCGGGAATTCTTGAAGCGTATACAGGGCATTACTACAAAGTCAACGAGGTGGACTGCTGGGCTAATGGAGACAGGGTTTGCAGGTTCCACGGCGTTGTGACTGACGAGCCAGCAATCTAGGGAGGCGCAAGCCTAAGATTTTTTGCGCGTAATGCAGCGCGGCAGCTTTCGGCAAAAAGCCGTCGCGTTTTGTGCAAGGCTTTGGCGAGTCTTGTACATGAAAAAAGCTTAGGCCTCGCCCCGTGAACGAAAAAGGCGCTGGCGGCGCCTGAAATTTTTAAGTAAGTAAATAAATTAATAAATTAATAAATAAATAAATAAATAAATAAATTAATCTAGCTGGGAGCCCCTCCGGGGCTTCCGGCAAGACTGCGAAACTTAGTGTCGGTGAGAGCGTTGGCAACGCAAACTCCGGAACCTCGCCATTGGTTTGTATATTGTATCACTTGACTATATCAAAGTCAAGCATGAAACTTAAAAATATTTACGCAAAAATATTCGCGCATTTTGTCAAGATCACAAATAAATTCTCAAGGCTCTGCTGCGAAACATGGAGGGAAACGGCAGAAGCTGCGTAAAAACAGAGAAAGCTGTGTAAAAGCAGGGCGAAGCGAGAAATTTGCGTCGCTATAAAAGCATATCGCAAAATTAAATTTTTGGATATGCATTAAAAAGCCAGCGCATCCAGGCAGGTGAATAAATTGAATCCAACTGCAGAGAAGCTATTCGCCTATCTTGGGGATGTCATATACTCTCCTTCCAAAGCCCGCCTGAACGTGGATGAATTG
>JAISWZ010000504.1 GCA_031270945.1 Clostridiales bacterium
TTTAAACCCAGATGTTTTAAACCCAGGCGAAGAAGAAGGCTTAGATCAAGCCGAAGGCGAGTCCGAGTTTGAAGAGATCGAGATTGTTGCTGATGACGATGACTTAGATGAATCCCCAGGCGAGCCCAAGCTTGGCGAAATCGAGATTGCTTGCGATGGTTTGGATGAATCCTCAGATGAGCACAAGCTTGGCGAAAATGAGATTGCTGGCGATGCCATAGACGCGAAAGCGGCCCCGGCTGGCTTCAAAGGCGGAAAACGAAAAAAGCGCTCGACAAAATAAAAAAACCCACGCGCATGCGCATGGGTTTTTCTCATTATCTGTCGAAACTCTCTGTTTCGGTATGCTGATGGCCTTCGTACACCACGTTGTTGTTGCGATCCTGCCCCATCTTCGCGAAAAGGCTGAGGCTGTAGAGTCCCGCAAGGCCGATCAAAGCATATATTATTCTGCTTACCCAAGAGGTGCTTCCGCCGAAAATGGCAGCAATCAAGTCAAACCTGAAAAAGCCAACCAGGCCCCAATTGATGGCGCCAATTACGGCAAGGGCAAGAGCAGACCAATCTAAAGGTTTCGTTCTCATATGTCCCCCCCGCTTGCCGCTTTTTACGCGGCTAAGCATAGCCTGAATCCTAGAAGTCCTAAATCCGCTTTAGCGAAATATCCCAAAATTGATAACGGCTTGAGAGCGCTTTCATGAAGCTTGCGAGCTTTATCTTGCCTTTTTAGGAAATTTGGGATATCCCCTAATTCGCTCACGAAAGCAAAAGCTTTATGAGACATTAACTATTATCTCTCACGGCAAGTTTTTTAACCCTGCCTATTCGAAAAAGAATTTGCCAAATGCGATCACATGGGTGGCGGGAAGGGGTTGCTAGGAAGGGCAATATGGGGCAATGGCGGGCGAGAAGCCGAATCCAAGGCGAATGGCGAGTTTTAAGTGTCGAAATATTGATAAGATTTACTATTATGGGATTGGTATAGGCGTTTCGAAACCCGGCTTACCCGGCGTTCTAACGCAAAAAGGCCTTGCCTATGCGGGCAAAGCCTTTTTGGTATTATTTTGAAAGAAGCTCACTGTTTCTCCGGTTAATCCGTTTCACTTGCCTCTCACGGCTTCTCCTGCCTATCCCGCTTCACTTGCCTGCATATCCCTATTATATCCTATCGTTCCCACACCTACCCCTTATCCGCCCCCGGCTTTCCTGAAACCGAATGCGAATGAAAGTGCGAATGCCCGGAATCCTGGTGCTTGTGGTAATACTCGTCGACCAGGTTCGCTCTTTTAAGCATGTCAATGTCATCAAGAAGGCTCATGGACGGCATGTCAGCGAATATGGTGTGGTCTTCGCCGAATAAGATGGCGCGTCTTGACATTTCCTGCACCAACTCTAGGTTATGGGTTGATATTATCAGGGTCTTGCCTTTGGCATTCTGGTCTTGCAAAAACTCGCAGAGCCACCTGGCGGTTCTGGGGTCTAGGCCGTTAAGCGGCTCGTCTAGTGACAGAACCTCAGGATCTGATGCCAGGACTGCGGCAAGCGCGACTTTCTTTTTTTCTCCGCCGCTCAAATGGTAAGGCGCTCTTTTCTCGAATCCAAGAAGGCCTGTGAGCTTAAGCGCATCTTCAACCTTCATTCTGACTTCAGTCTCGTCAAACCCAATCTGCCTTAGCCCAAACGCAACCTCATCATAGACGTCGGCGCAAAAAAGCTGGGCTTCGACGTTTTGAAAGACAAAGCCCATCTTTCGGTAAAAAGCTTTAGCGAACCTGGGGTCTGACATGCTTTTCCTGCTTATTTCCTTCGACTCGAAAAGGCACTTGCCGGAATCCGGGAACACCAGGCCGTTTATCATCTTTAGCATCGTGGACTTTCCTGAGCCGTTTGCCCCCAAGAGGCAAACAGACTCGCCTTTTTCTATCTTCAAGCTAGCGTTTCTCAAGGCGGGCTGCCCGCCATAGGAATAGCTAGCCGATATCATCTCAAGCATATGGCCCCTCTCTCCGGGCTAAGTAAAAAAGAACAGCGCCGCCAGCCCGGCAGTTGCCAGAACCCAGCCAGCGTTCGCCAATCCAAACCCAAGCTTTCCCATTGGACGGTATGTCCCAGCAAAGCCTCGACAGACCATGGCTTGATGCATTTCCTCAGACATTTCCTTGGACTTCAAGAACACTGTCCCGCCTACTCCAGCAAGGGATCTGTACCCGCCGCCTCTTCCGCCAAGCCTTCTCATCTTTAGCGCCTGGAGCGTTTCAAGAGAGAACTCTCCAAGCATCACCAGGCTCCGGATGCTCAAGTCAAGAACCATAAGCAAAAAGTCAGGGGCGTGAAGCCTCTTCAAGGCGCTTGTCAGTTCCTGGAACTTGACCAGGGACAGCATTCCCGCTATCAAGGCCGAAGCCAGAGCCTTCACTGGGATAAGCGAGGCGAATCCCGCCTTGCCCATGAAAAAGGCTGGGGCTATCATTAGGCACGAAAATCCGAAGGCGGTGGCGGCCAGAGCCAAAACCCGCTTCATGCTGGCGGTTTTAAGCAGGGCCACTGCAAGAAGGTGCACGGATATGACGGCAAACACAAAGTACGGGCTTCTGGACAGGGCTACCAAGACTATGAGAAACAGGGAGCAGCACAGCTTGTAAAAGGCGTTAACCCGGTCTATCCAAGAGTCTTGCCTGTCCTGCGCCCTGATTATAGACAAGACAGAGATGAACGTTATCAGGCTCTTGTCAACAAAGGCGTCATTTTTAAGCCCTCCCCTGCTTGGGGAGGGCTTTTTGCTGGATTTCATATCGAGCTCGCCGCTTTTGCGTTTTTTATTGCTTTTATTGCTTTTTTAGCTATTTTCGCTTTCATAACTAATTCATCGCTTTCATATCTAATTCACCGCTATGCGATAGACTTCTTCTTCAAAAGGCCAGCCGCGAGCCTGAAAATGATTATGGACAGCGCCACCCCGCATATTGCCGAGAGTATGTAGCCTACGACTTCAGGGATTCCAGGCACAGTGTAGTCAGGCAGAAGGGCGGAGAAGCTGAATCCGTTCTCCATTCCCCAGGGTGTGAATCCAAGAGGTGATCCTGACTCAACAAGCTCGGCCATCTCTTCCGCTCCCCACTCTCCCCAGGCGGTTCCCTGCGCCAGAAGTCCTAGGGGAACAAGCAGTATGAGAGCAGAGATGAACGCGTATACCAGCTTGTTTCCGCCTTTTGACTCTTGGCGGATAGAGATCGGTGAGACGCGCTTAATAAACGAGTAGATCCCAACAGAGAAAGCCGCCTCGGCAAATCCGGCTACAAGCAAGTGAGGCATCATCATCGCCGGTATCGCTATGGACAGCGGATATGGGCAGTACAATGGCAGCCCTGACGCGTCTGCGGCTATGGAGGGCTGTATCCCAAACTCTATGGCTGTAGCCAAGGCAGCAGCGTTTAGGCCGACATACGCGCCTATAGCTATGCCAGCGAATTCTCCCGCTTGGGACTTGACAACCTTTTTCACCGCTTTGGCTATGAAGTAAGAAACAAAAGGCAGTATGATCGCCATGTTGAATATGTTCGCGCCCAGGGGCAGTATGCCTCCATCGCCAAAAAGAACCGCTTGTATCACCAACGCGGCAGACACCGACAGCGCGGCCGCCCACGGACCAACAAGCGCGGCCGCAAGAGCCCCTCCCACAGCATGGCCAGTGGTTCCACCAGGCAGGGGCAGGTTGAACATCATAAGCAAAAATGAGAAAGCGGCGCACATGCCGATAAGCGGCACCGTCTCGTTAGACAGCTCCTGTTTCGCCTTCTTCGCGCAAACAGCCAGCGCGGGCACAGCAACAACCGCCATGACAGCGCATGTCGCAGGGCTAAGGTAATTCTCCGGGATATGCATGACCAAACCTCCAATCATAATGATTGGCCTTCCATAGGCTTACTCTGATTTCATCCCAGATTGTCTTGTCAAAAGGGCAATCTAAAGCGAAGTCCTCGCTTTTGATTGCGTGTTTATGATTTTGCCGCAGCAACTATCGGCCAAATGGCCTTTAGGGGTTCTTGCGGTAAAATCGTGTTTACAGACACTCCAAGACGCCTACAGGCATCTTGTTAGCAGACTTCGCCTGTGAGCAGGCTTCGCCTGTTTTTTGGTTTTTCAAAAACCTATACAATTATATTTCTTTATGGCAGCTGTGTCAACCGAAAGCAGTGAAATGTGATTTTATAGTGATTATCGATCTAAAGAATGTCCAAAACGCAAGGTTTGCAATCGTTAATTCGCTTCGGCTTTTATATGGCCTTTTTACTTTTTATATGGCCTTTAACATTAAAGCATATCCCAAAATTATATCCGAGGCAGCGGAAAAATCCGGCGTTGAAGCATTCGCCAGGATTTTTCCGCTACCATTTCGGAATTTTGGGATATGCTCTAAAAAGCGGATGTTCGGCCACATCCGCTTTTTACCCAAAACTCAAGCAAAATCAATGATCGCCATCACGCTCATGCCATCAAACCGTCGCCGCCATTTCCCTAATAACCGCCAAGCTCTGCTCAAGAACAGTTTCAAGCCTTTGCAGGTCTTCGTCCGTAGGCATCCGCCTGTTGCTTGAAATGTCTTTCTCCATGGCAAAAGCCTCTGCGCTTAGCTTCAGCGCTCCAACCAATGTGGAGCTGCTTTTTAACGTGTGTGCCAGCCTCTGCGCGGTCAGTAGATCATCCTTCGCCCTGGCCGACTCGATTTTGCTGATGTCGTTTGAGTGCTCCGCTATGAACTCGCTTAGCATCTCGTTGTATAAGTCCTCAGCGTCAGCGCAGTTGCGTATGCCGGCCTCCTTGGATATCAAATCTCCCTGCATAAAGTCATCACCATCTTCTAAAATAGGGGTTGTCGACGCTTTAGCATCTTTTACCAGTCCCGCCATCTCTTCTTTTGCTTTACT
>JAISWZ010000506.1 GCA_031270945.1 Clostridiales bacterium
CTTGTGAGCTTGGATAGGGGGTTTGTATGATACATAACGTTAGGCTTGCCAACTTTCTCACCTTCAGCGAAGAAAGCCCAGATGTAGAGCTGCAAGCGTTAAATGTAATCCTGGGCCGAAATGGAGGCGGAAAGTCAAGCTTCATAGATGCCATTGAGTTGCTCAGGTGCGCCCCTGATGAGCAAGCGTTTGCAAATGTGATCAAAAGAATCAAAGCTCCAGCGGATTGGCTCTATATGGGAAACGACGAGCTAAAACCCGCCACGCTTGACTTTGTTCTTCACAATGTTGACGAGGCTACAACAAACGACTACCAAGAGCTCCTTTACTCCTTTTCGCTGATGGTGGAGGGAGCTGAGCTAGTAATATCAAAGGAAAGCCTTGTTGGCATAACGAGGACTGAAGACTATATTTTCTACAGCTCAAACGACGGGAACCCCCTTGTAAGGTGCAACAATGAGTTAGTGGAAGAGGGCGAAGACAAGCCCGGCCCAGGACAAACCTGCCTTTCGTACTATACGGATCCAAAGCGCTATCCAGTGATCACGTCTGTAGCGAGAGAGCTGAAAAAAACAAAAATGTATCGCAATTGGTCATTCGGCTATGACACAGTGATTCGAAAAGACTCCTATACAGACTTGCCCAGCGACTACTTGAATGAGGATTTCACTAACTTGCCCCTAGTCCTGGACAAGCTGATAAAGGCTTCTTAAAGCCTGTCATATTGGAGCACTTGCACCATTTCTATGTAGACACCGCCGACTTTTTCGTTCAAACAGAAAACGGCAAAGCTCAGATTTTTCTCAATGAGAGGCCTTTCAAAAGACCGGTCTCCCATCTCTCCGACGGCATATACCATTTGCTGGCCGTGCTCTGCATTTTGTTCAACCCCGATCTGCCCCCTATCGTTTGCATAGAACAGCCGGAGCTTGGCTTGCATCCCAACATTATGCCCACGGTTGGGGATATCATGAAGGAAGTCCTGGAACCAACAAAGGAATGCGCCATGATAGTGACTACATACTCAACGGAGCCTGTAGACACACTTTCAGAAACACCTGATGATGTTCTGGTTTGCGACAAGTTCGGGAATGGAACAAGGATAGAAAGGCTTGATGGAGACAAGCTGTCGTTAGATGAAACAAATACATTGGCGGCGCTTTGGATAAGCAATGAAATCGGCGGGAATTTGTGGGCGTATTAGGAACGGATAAGGTGCAGCGCCAATGCCAGAAGAGATCGCGGGGTTCCAAGCCCTTGCATAAAGGAAGCACTCCGAACCCCCAAGCCTTTTTCACATATCGCAAGCTGGCCCCAGCGATGTCTTCCAGTGATTCGGCTGTTTGACAAATAACATCGGGCACTGGATTGGTTAAAGTGAAATTTAAGGGTCTATCTGCATCTATGGGAACTCATGTCCTGGTTTTGATATATGTAAAATCACCAATGTCCTTTGACGATTTCACTGATGAAAACGAAGAGCTCTTAGAAACGCTCCTTGAATATGAGGACGATAATCAGCTTAGGCTATCATATATAATGGGGACGAGAATAGATTGCAATTTTTTAACACGAGATAACCCGCTGGCGAAAGACAGGAAGCCTGCCCAAACTTAGATAAAAAGGCATGCGAAAGAGGAGCTGATCCTTGACGAGGCGTTGAGGGAAACTCAAGCAAAAGCTCAAATCACCGGTCAAGGCTCAGGAGAGAGCCGGAAGAGGTTCCAAGGCATTGCGAAACGGACTTGCCAGAAGCTGTCTTGGCAACTGAAGTAATGGAACGGTCAGGGCTCTATTGAAAATCGGATAACCTGCTGGTGAAAGATAGGAGAATAGTTATGATCGAAAAGGTGAAACTTGCCAACTTTCTCAGCTTTGGCCCAGAGGGCAAAGAGGTAGACATACAAGGATTGAACTGTGATAAAAAAGGCTTCCGAAAGAGGAGCTGACGCCTAGCAAAAAAACGAATTGTAGACCGTTGTAATAAGGGGAATATCAGGGGACCCCTAATAAATGTTGAATTATGGGTCGAGGCCAATAAAGCATTAGAGGGTTCTAAGCCCTTGCCATAGCAAGCACTTCGAACCCTGCGTCCTTTGAATGATATCGTGACAGCTGGCCTCCTGCTGCCTTCATAAAGATTCGATAGGGATTCCAAGACATTCAAAGGTAAGCTGATTGTACCAAAACAGGAGGATTATATATGACAAACAATCTTAGAACATACTTGATTAACAATATAGAGAATGTGTCAGGAGTTCTGGATATAACTTCAGATTCTGATGTTGGTTTTGCAGTTATTGTTGCCAAAAACGAAGATGACGTAGTTAAAGATTTATATGGCAAGCACATAGAAATCAGGAGAGAAATAACAGCAGAAGTCTACGATGAGAAACATTCTCTTAACGTTGCCAACGGCAAATCAAAGGTGCTTATGAGGCTTGTCACAATGGATACTGTTGGAGAGATCCCTTGCGACACGGATTATATTTTTAATTTGTTAGAAGAACGATTAGGATCCGATTTGGTTAAGGTCGAGTTCAGAGATATCACTATATTTAGACCTTTTGTTTTTATTATGGTGACGGTAAAAACACCAA
>JAISWZ010000513.1 GCA_031270945.1 Clostridiales bacterium
GGGCTGTGGATTGACCATCCAAAGTTCAACAGAGGCAGAAGGAAGCGGAGGTGGCTAGTTTCAAAGCTCCGCCAGACGGGAAGAAGGCTTGCCAGACATGGCCGGTAGCCCGGAACTTGACAACTCCCCTCAAATGGCTAAAATGAAACATAAGGCGTATCCCGGAGTTTTGGGTTAAGCTCTACTTTGCCTTTAATCGGCAAAGCGGCCTGAGGGGAGATTGGCAATGGAAGAAAAGAAAGAAATGGATGAAACAAAAGACGCAAATTTGGCAAAAGTCGTAAATAACGAAGCTCCAGCAAAAGACGCAAAATCCAAAGTCTACGCTCTTTTTGGCAAGCTTGGGATCAAGTACAGGGTCGTTGAGCATCCTCCAATATTTACCGAAGAGGACAACAAAAAGCATGGCATTCAAATAGACTCTGTCATCTTCAAGAACCTTTTTCTCAGAAACAAGAACAAAAGCCGCTACTACCTGGTTTCATTGCCTCTTGAGAAGAAAGCTGACCTTGCTGCCCTGCAAGCCCGGCTGGGGGAAACTCGGCTGAGCTTCGGGAGCGAGGCTGACTTGTGGGACAAGCTTGCGATAACCCATGGATCGGTATCGCTGCTAAACATCATAGGAGTTGGGAAGACTGACGTTATTCACGTGATAGACAAAACGCTCTTCGACAGCGGCACAATCGCGGTTCATCCAAATGACAATACGGCTACGATAATATTTGAGCCAAAAGAGCTTGCACGAATATATGAGCATTACGGGGTGGACTTCAGGTTTTCTGAGATTTAAGCCCAGAGCCTCAAGAGCCTGCCTACCCGGCTTGACAAGAAACATTTGCCAACCCCACGACAAAAGAGCCGCCAAGCGGCAAAGGAGAGGGAAGCATTGCTGGCGAACGTACAGCCGCTCGCCAGCATGCCCCCAAACCTTGCGCCTGAGGCTCTTGGATAATTGCCATTAGGGCAATATTGAAACTTTAGCTTTAGATGACCTCTTCAGCTATCGGGTCGCGCTCCAAAATGTGGATCATGAGGTACGGCATGATCTGGCGGAAGGAATCGATCCCGTTTTCCCCGTTGAAGTTGGAGTCAGCCGGAGGCTCTCCAAGGACAAGGTTTGTGATTCGCTCTTCGCGTATGAAGCGGCGTATTGTCTTTAATACGTTTCCGCCGCAGCTGGCGTGAACCAGGCCCCCTCTTTCGGAGCCATAGGAGAAGAGCTCCTCGAGAAGCTGCGAGGATTCTTCGGTGTCAAAGATGCTGTTTCCTTGCTTGACATGCAATATATGCAATTCTCCGCCTAAGGCCAAGGAGATTTCCTCACCCTTGTCTATGAGGCGTCTGCTGTTCGATTGAGGCGTAATGCAGACCAAGACTTTTTTCATATCGGTTCGCGCTTGATGTTCCGCCGACGCCGGATTGATCCGAAAGCGTCTGACCGCTTCCCTTGCAAGCGCTTAAGCGAAGTGCGCCGCATAAGAGCATATCCCGAAATTATAGCTGAGGCGTCGGAAAAATCCGGGCCATTTCGGAATTTTGGGATACGCACAAACTGGCGCGTGTTTGTTGTCAAGAATACAGGGCGTGGCTTAAGCGTTGGTTGCCCGTTGTTTTGCGCATATCCTAAATTGCTATTAGATACGCGCTAGCGCAACCATTGGCTTGCTGTGGAAAGCGCGAACGCGCGGGCGGAAAACCATATGCGCTTCCTCCAATCGATTTTAGTTGCCGGCGGTTTCCATCGCCTTTAATGGGCGACAAAAACATGGCGGAATGAGCCGCCGGCGAGTTTACGCGTGTGGGGCCTTTATCAGGCCATAAAGCCAGTTCGCGCACCATCCTGACAGCGCTTGGGAATCCCGGAAAACGCAGGGGCATTTTCCGCCAAGCGGCAAAGACAACGGCCTTTTGCGCTGTCTTTTCGGGCAAATAAAGCCCTCTGATTTTATTATATCACAAATGGGAAAAGTCGCAAGCGATGGAACCGGAAACGCAAATATTTTTTTTGCCGGTTTTATGGGCGCTCTGAAACTGAGCGCCCGAAACGAGCGCCCAGTTTCTTTAAGCAAAGTTTAAAAAAGACAAACCAGTCGATTTTTGCTGGGAATTTAACAGAAATTTAACTGGGCTCTAACCAAAATCTAACGTTTGGATTGTTAAATTAAAAAATTGGTTTTTGGGTTTGCTTTTTTGGGGTTTTGCTTTTTGGGTTTTGCTTTTATTCGCTTAGCTCGTCTTTGCATCGCTTGCAAGCAGCTGGCCGTTCGAGCTAAAAGTGGAAATAAGCTTTATTTCGCTCGCCCATGTCTGCCCATGTCTGCCTCAAGCCTTTTCTAAAACCCTTAGCTCCACATTGGGAGATCCTGCGGCTTTGATCACTAAATCAAGTTCCTTTTCGCCCAGCGTCTCCTTAACCAACAGCTCTTGTGCTATGCCGTCAAGGATGCGCCTGTTTGCTTCAAGCATCGCTTTTGTTTTCTGGTACAAGGAGTCCAGCAGAGACTGGCATTCCTTCATTTCGGACTCTTCAGAGTGAATCAGGCTTTCCCCCATGCCGTACCTGGTGACGTAGTCTTTTGCCAGGCTGACTGACTTTTCGATGTCATTGGACGCGCCGGTTGTGATGTTGGAAGCTCCAAAGGTCAGCTCCTCGGCGGCCCTTCCGGCAAAGTTTATCATTATCTGGCCTTCCAGCTCCTGTTTGGTCCAATACATCTTGTCAGGCGGAATATTTACGCAGAACCCGCCAGCCCCCTTGGAACTGGGGACAATGGTTATCTTGGCGACTGTCGTCTCAGGAGACAGAAGCTTGGCCGCCAAGGCGTGGCCGGATTCATGCCAGGCTGTGATGCGCCTTTCGGCTTCCCTGATGCCAGAGCGGTCTTTCTTCTCTCCGCCCGCGATTATGGTGTAGTAAGCTTTGTCTACGTCATTAGGCTCGATTGCGTCAGCGCCGCGCTTAGCGGCAAATATCGCGGCTTCGTTCAGGAGGTTCTCAAGCATCGCTCCGCTAAAGAACACTGTCTGGCGGCTCAGCGCGTCCATGTCCACTTTGTCTGACATGGGCTTGTTTTTCCTGTGCAGGGACAAGATGCTTTTTCTTGCGGACAGATCCGGGAGCCCGATCTCTACCTGCCTGTCAAAGCGGCCTGGACGAAGCAGAGCCTCATCCAGCGTGTCAAGCCTGTTGGTTGCGGCTATGACAACTATGCCCTCTCCGCTTGAGAAGCCAGACATCTCTGTCAGCAAGGCGTTTAGCGTTTGCTCTCTTTCATCGTTGCCGCCCATGGCCGCGCCGGCCCTCTTCTTGCCCAAAGCGTCTATCTCGTCGATAAAGATGACAGCCTTGCCGCTTTGCCTGGCCTTTTGGAACAGCTCGCGAATTCTTCCCGCTCCAACGCCAACATACATTTGGACGAAATCGGATCCGCTCACGGCGTGAAAAGGAGCGCCGGATTCTCCGGCTATGGCTTTTGCCATAAGCGTCTTGCCCGTTCCGGGGGGCCCGTAGAAAATGACGCCTTTAGGCATCCTTGCGCCGTATTTGGCGTATTTCTCTGGATTTTTCAAAAAATCTATAATATCCGCGACACTGTCCTTGGCCTCCTCGTTTCCCGCTACGTCTGAGAATGACAGGAAATGGGCGCTGGCCTCAGCTTGGTTCGCGATGCTCAAAGCCATGGATTTTTGGGGCTGCTTGATGGAAGCCCTGTATACCATGAACAGGATAAAGCACAAAAGCGCCGCTCCAGCCAGGTTGGCTGACGCGTTTCCAGCGGCAAGGAAGCCGCCTTCCGACACCGGAATTCCTTGGAGCAAAAGCTCCTCTTTCAGGGTCGCGTTTCTGGGGTTGTCAGTTAAAAGATAATCGTCTTCCCCAATCAGCTTGAACTTCATTTGGGCGTCATCCGATAGGACGACTTCGGAAACCTGGCCATCATACGCCATTTCCAGGAAAATCGAGTAAGGAATTATCTCGGCCTTGCCCTCATTCATCAAGAAAATCAGTATAATGGCGGCCACAACCGCGAAGAGAGCCGCGCCAGCAAACTTTCCTTTAAACTTCCTTGCCATGATTTCTCCCCCTCTGGTGCCGGCGTCTTTCGCCAAGGCTCTCTATTCTTCTCGGGCAGCCGCGCCAAAGCGCCTCGCGCTCTGGCGCGTAGATGTTTCAGGTTTTTACCTTATGTAAACATTATACTATCTGCATGCTTAAAACGCCAATGCAACTTATGGAAGTCTGGACACGGCATGCTTAAAACGCCAATGCAACTTATGGAAGTGTGGACACGGGAAGCTCGTTCTGTTATACTGAGTGCATATCCCAAAAATCCGTTAAGGCACCGCAAAAGTCCTGTCGGAAGCTTTAAATCTGGACTTTTGCAGACTCCGGCCTTGATTTTGGGATATGCTCTAAGCAAAGGCGCAATTCTTTTCGCTCGATTATTAAGTTTTTCGCGGCCCTGGCGCATCCGTTGCGTCAGGGCATTGGAAACCAAAGGGTTTGCCCTTATCAGGCAACCCCTACGCCTATCATGGTTGGAGGCAGGAATGTCCACTTGGATACTAAGACAAACAGACGCGAATCTTCAGCTGATGACGCGGGTTTTGGGAATTAGCCCCGTCGCGGCGCGAATCCTGGCCAATAGAGGCATAAGGAGCAAGCTGGCGGCAAAGCGCTACTTGGATCCTGACATTAGGCTTCTTGCCCAGGCGAGCGTTATGAAAGGCATGGAGCTGGCAGCGCGGACGCTTTCTGAAGCGATAGACGAAGGAAAAAAGATTGCCATATTTGGAGATTATGATGTAGATGGCGTCATGGGAACCGTTATATTGGAAAAGCTTCTGGCATTTTATGGGACTAAGCCCATTCATGTCATACCAAAAAGAAGCGAAGGCGGATACGGGCTGTCCCTGGCGGCAGTGCAAAAGCTAAAGGACGCTGGAGTGGAGCTATTGGTCACCTGCGACAACGGGATAAGCGCCATTGACGAAATCGCGCTGGCCAAGAAGCTGGGGATGGAAGTGGTCGTTGTTGACCACCACGAGCCCAAGTATACCCTGGAAGATGGCGCCAAGAGAGAAATATTGCCTAACGCTGATTGCATAGTGGATCCCAAGCAGCAGACCTGCGGGTACCCGTTCAAGCAGTATTGCGCGGCTGGATTGGCGTATAGGCTGGCTGGAGCGATGGAGGCGATTAGGGGCAAGCCCTTTGGCTGGTCAAAAATGTGCCTTGCCCTGGCGGCCATTGCAACCATCTGCGACATAGTGCCATTGCAAGACGAAAACCGAATGCTGGCAAAGCAGGGCTTGGCCGCGTTGAACAAGGACAAGAAAATAAATCTCGGCCTTTGGCACCTGATGGCGGAAAAAAAGATCGAGGAAAAAGTGATCTCAGTCTTTGACGTTGGATTCATCATCGGCCCCTGCATAAACGCGGCAGGAAGGCTGGCCCACGCCGCCGAGGCGGTGGATCTTTTCCTGAGCGAGGATCCGGTTCAGTCAAAGGACATAGCTGTAAGGCTGGCTGAGCTTAACGAGACCAGGAAGACCATGACGGAGCAGGCATGCGAAAGGGCCCTCTCCATTATAGACGAAAGCGAGCTGGATAAAGTTCTTGTCCTCTTCGATTCCCAAACCCATGAAAGCATAGCCGGGGTTGTCGCGGGCAGAATAAAGGAACGGCTTTGCCGCCCTGTGATAATGCTGACAAATGACCTCGAGGGAAGGCTGGTCAAAGGATCCGCCAGATCCATTGACTGCTACAACATCTTTGACGCGCTGAGCAGAAACGACGAACTGTTTTTGCGCTTTGGCGGACATGCCATGGCGGCCGGGCTCACGCTGGAAGAGCGCAACGTAAGCGTTCTCCGCGAAAGGCTTAATGCCCAGTGCGAACTTTCAGAAGACAATTTCGTCCCTGCGCTGTACATAGATATGCAGCTTCAGCCAGAGGAGGCAACATACGCCCTAGCCAAAGAGCTAGAGGGGCTGGCCCCCTTCGGAAAGGACAACCCAGAGCCGCTTTTCCTGGCGAAAGGGCTGAGCCTTGAGTATCTCAGGATGATTGACGCCAAGAATACCATCATTTTCACGTTCTCTTGCGCAACCGGAAGGATGAAGGCGGTCTGCTTCGGCCAAAACGACGTTTTTAAGGCAAATGTCTTCCAGATGTTCGATGAGGCCCAAGCGGCAAGGATTTTCGCTGGATCGGTCAAGAATGCCGGGTTTGGGATGGATGTTGTTTACTCTCCTGAGATAAACGAGTATAATAACAGTGTATCTGTCCAGATGAGAGTCAAGGACTTTCGTCTATTCAAGAGGTGGCATAACGGATGATGAGAGTCAAGGACTTTCGTCTATTCAAGAGGCGGCATAATGAATGATGAGAGTCAAGGACTTTCGTCTATTCAAGAGGTGGCATAATGGATGAACTGAGAAACACGATTCGCACCATCCCAGATTTCCCCCAGCCAGGCATCCTTTTCAGGGACATCACCACAATGCTGCAGGATCCGGCAGCGCTTGGGCTCTCTATTGACGCTGTCGCGGCCAAGCTTGAGGGAGTGGAGTTTGATCTGGTCCTTGGCCCTGAGTCAAGAGGATTCATATTTGGGGTGCCTGTAGCCTACAAGCTGAAAAAAGGGTTCGTCCCAGTCAGAAAGGCTGGCAAGCTCCCCTCCGCTGTCATCTCCAAGAGCTATGACCTCGAATACGGCAGCTCCGTAATCGAGATCCACGCCGACGCCATAAAGCCAGGCCAGAAGGTGGCTGTAATAGACGATCTGCTGGCCACCGGCGGAACCTGCAAGGCCCTGGCGGAGCTGGTTGAAGACGCTGGCGGCGAGATTGCCGCGATGGTCTTCCTGATAGAGCTGGAAGCGCTGGGTGGACGAGAAGTGCTTAAAGGATATGACGTAAGGTCGATTCTTAAATACTAAGCCCGAGGTCCAAGGGCGCGCCCTTGGACCTCGGGCGCTGGCAAACGCCCGCGAGCGGGCGTTTGCAGTCAACGCCCCAGTGGGGCGTTGACAGTGCATGAACCTAGGGTTGCGCCCTAGGTTCATGCGGACGCTTTAAGGTTTTGGTTTTAAGGTTTCACGACGTAAAAAAGGCTCTAGCGCAAAACCATCACTGCCCTAAGAGCCCTAGGCGCCACCGCGCCCCCCAAGGGTGCTCTCAGCACCCTCCGGGGCGCAACGCGCTCTCCGCCTGGCCATCCAGGCGAAAAGATTCATAAAGGAGACCTCAGCTTTGGATCAAGCCGCAAAACACAAGCCATATGGCGATTTGGGAATCATCGCGCTCAAAAGCTTCAGGGAAATGGGAGCTGAGGTGGACGCTCGCGTCAGGGCAAGAAGGCGCGAAAGCGGATTGTTTGGCGAGGATGACATTCCATCCACCTTCCTGGTTAAAACTGATGAAGTGCGCTTTTCCAACGGGGAAGGGAAGGTGAAGCTGACAAACACAGTGCGAGGGAAGGACATCTATGTCCTGTGCGACGTGGGGAACTACAGCTGCACTTATGACATGTACGGGTTCAGGAACCACATGGGGCCTGACGAGCACTTCCAGGACATAAAGAGAACCCTTTCAGCCATTGCCGGAAAAAGCAGGCGCATAACTGTGATAATGCCAAGGCTCTATGCCTCCAGGCAGCACCGCCGCAAATCCAGGGAGTCCCTGGACTGCGCGATGGCTCTGCAGGAGCTTGAGAGGCTGGGCGTGACATCAGTAATAACCTTTGACGTGCATGACAACAACATCCAGAACGCCATACCCCTTGGATCGTTTGAAAACCTGTATCCCACCTATGACATGGTAAGAGCGCTCTTGTCCAGGGAGAAGGACCTGGCCTTGGAAAAGGGCAGAACCCTTGTGATAAGCCCTGACACAGGCGCCATGGACCGAGCCATATACTACTCGGGGGTTCTGGGCACTGACATAGGACTCTTCTACAAGCGCCGCGACTTGCGGACAGTCATAAACGGGAGCAACCCCATAATAACCCATGAGTACATGGGAAGGCCTGTCGAGGGCATGGACGTCCTTATAGTTGACGACATGATAGCCTCCGGAGAGTCGGTGCTGGATATAGCCGCAGAGCTTAAGGCCAGAAACGCCAAGCGGATTTTTGTGGCCGCGACGTTCGCGATGTTCACCGAAGGGCTTGGCAAGTTCAACGAATACTATGAGCGGGGGCTGTTTACCAGGGTCTATTCCACGAACCTGACCTACATCCCTCCTGAAGCCATGTCTGCTCCTTGGTTCAAGATAGTGGACATGTCAAACTTCTTGTCGAAGCTGATAGACACTCTCAATTGCGACGAATCTGTAGCGCCTTTAAAGGACGCGACAGCAATCATAAAGGATTTGCTGGAGGACAGCTATGGCCTACACAGCGCTGTACCGCAAGCTTAGGCCTCAGCTTTTCTCAGAGGTTGTAGGGCAGGCGGCTATTGTCCAAACATTGAAGAACCAGCTGAAGAGCGGACGGATCTCCCACGCGTACCTGTTTTGCGGCACCAGGGGAACCGGAAAAACCACGACAGCCAGGATCTTCGCCAAAGCCTCCAATTGCCCCAACCTCCATGACGGCGAGCCTTGCAACACTTGCGAGATCTGCAGGGGGATACAAGAGCAAAGAAGCCTGAATGTGGTAGAGATAGACGGCGCCTCCTACAACAAGGTTGAGAACGTCAGGGACATCAGGGATGAGGTCAAGTACCCGCCTACTGAGGGCAAGTACAAAGTCTATATTGTGGATGAAGTCCACATGCTCACAAACAACGCTTTCAACGCTCTGCTGAAGACATTGGAAGAGCCTCCTCCGCACGTGGTGTTCGTCCTGGCAACAACAGATCCTCAAAAGCTTCCGGCAACAATCCTGTCCAGGTGCCAGCGCTTTGACTTCAAGCGCATCAGTTCCCATGACATCGTAAAGACCTTGCAGGAGCATTTCGCGCAGGATAATACCGTTTTTGAAGAAGACGCCTTGCGGCACATAGCGGGGGTCGCTGACGGGGCCTTGCGTGACGCGCTGTCGCTGGCGGATCAGTGCATCTCGTTCTATTACGGCGAAGAGATAACCTTGGAAAAGGTTTTGAGCTTGCTTGGAGCAGCCGATCCACAGACCTTGTTCTCCTTCGCCAAAGCCATAATAGACAAAAATGCCGCAACCGCAATAGAGATGATTCAGCAGCTGTCCATGGACGGAAGAGACATGGCCCAGTTTGCCACTGACATGATACAGCACTTCAGGAACCTCCTGGTGGCGGCCGCTGTGGAGAAGACAACCTCAGCGCTTGACTATTCGGAAGAAAGGGTAGCCAAGTACAGAGAGCAGGGCAAGAAAGTCCAAAACTACATGATGATAAGCTACATCAACGCCTTTTCGTCTCTCTTGAGAGAGATGAAGTATGCTTCAAACCCCAGGGTCATGCTAGAGATAGTGGCGATCAGGCTCTGCGGGCCAGGGGCTGATGACAGCTATACCGAAGTGCTCAAGCGGATCGACGACATCGAGGACAAGCTGAAGGATGTCAAGGCAGGAGCGTCTATCGCACCAGAGCTTCTGGAGAAGCTGCAAAAGCTCTCATCCTCTGACTTCCAGAGAACAGAAGACATCATGGACCGTAACGCTGTAGCTGTAGCCGCCCAGCCCAAGCCTGTCCAGAAGGCTGTTCCTGAGGACGTCAAAAAAGTCCTCGCTGGCTGGAAAGACATGGTCATGTCGCTGGATGGCATCCTCAGAAGCTTCATGGACAAGAACAGCAGACCAGAAGCGTCAGGCAAGGGCATTACCCTTACCATAACAGACAAGGCGTCTTACAGCATGGTAAAAAGCCACTTGGATTCAGTGAAGGAAAGAATACTGGACTTGTATGGCGTGGATATGGAGATCCTGCTCGTCTTGAAGGAAGGCCAGCAAGACAGGCCAGACCTTGGATTGCTGGAAAGCGTGGAAAACACTCTTGGCTTCAAGGTGATAGGAAACTAATAATTAAACTCAGGCGCCCAGGCGCCACAAGGAGGACAATATGGCTAAAGGTCACGGCGGCATGCCTATGGGCGGGATGAATCCCAACGCGCTTAGGAAACAGGCCCTGAAAATGCAGCAGCAGATGCAAGATCTCCAGGCGGATCTCGAGACTAAGACTCTTGAGGCAACATCTGGCGGCGGCGCCGTAAAAGTTGTCATCGACGGCAAGCTAGAGATCAAAGAGCTTGTCATATCGCCTGAAGTGGTTGATCCTGAGGATATTGAGTCATTGCAGGACTTGGTCATGTCTGCCGTGAACGAAGCCTACAGGCAGATGAAGGCTCTGGCCGACCAGCAGATGTCTTCAATCACAGGCGGAATGAATCTCGGAGGGCTTTTCTAAGCCATGAACACCAACATTTACGGAAGCAAGATAACAAGGCTGATAGAAGAGTTCTCAAAGCTTCCGGGGATAGGGCACAAGACTGCGCAGAGGCTGGCGTTCTACCTTTTAAGCCAGCCCGCTTCGCGGGCTGAGTCCTTGGCTGACGCCATTGTCGGCGCCAGGCATGGCGCCATGTACTGCTCCATATGCTGCAACATCACAGACGTTGATCCTTGCGCGATCTGTTCAAGCGCCAGGAGGGACAAGTCCCTTATAATGGTTGTGGAGACCCCCAAGGATCTGGCCGCCTATGAGAACACCAACAACTACAGCGGATTGTACCACGTGCTTCACGGAGCGATAAACCCCATTGCGGGAATCAGGCCTGAGCACATAAAGGCGGCTGAGCTGGTGAGGCGCCTAGGAAACATGAAAGATGAAGTCAAAGAGGTAATACTTGCGACAAACACGACGGTAGAGGGAGAAGCTACAGCCGTGTACATAAGCAAGCTTCTTGCGCCGCTTGGCGTCACTGTTTCCCGCATAGCCCACGGCATTCCGGTCGGCGGGGATCTAGAGTACGTGGACGCTGTGACGCTTATAAGGGCGCTTGAGGGAAGAAGAGGAATGTAGGGCTGGGCTTGCTTGGGTATCTCAGAGGCTGGAGTTTGGATCTGGATCTAGAAGCTAGATCGGATCCTAAATCTTTGATTCTGGACAAGGCGAGTTTGCCTAAAATAAAAAA
>JAISWZ010000559.1 GCA_031270945.1 Clostridiales bacterium
CCCAGCGCATGACGTCCGGCAGATCCCCTGTCGCTAAAAGCGCGTTCACCTTGTTTCTGTAAGCGTCAGTCGTGATGTCCGCTGAAAACGCAACTTTCAGGTCTATGTTAAGTTCGTCCTTAATCCTGCGGGACCATCTGTTGTTATCATAAGTGTCGCCATCAAAGAACTCTTGGACGGCAGAGGCTTGAACGCCCCAAGTGATTGTTATTGGCTCAGCGTAAGGCGTGAGCGGGCCGTCCGGTGTTGCGGGAGCAGCGGCGTTGCTGTTGTTGGCTGCCGGGGCGGCTGGAGCGTTGGTGGCGCTCGCTGGCTCTTTGGCGGAACAGGAAGCAACGAACAATGCAACCAGGCCGCAAAGTAACACGGTTAAAAATTTTGTGCGCTTTGCTTTCATGCGATTTCACTCCTAAGAATTTATTTGTTGCTTTAGAATTATAGTAGCATAATAAACACGTGTTTGCAAGATGAATTTCACAATCGATAGTTTTTGGACAGAGAAAAAATAGAGAAAAATCAAGCCTGAAAAATCCTTGATTTATAAGCTTTTGGTTTTTTGAAATGATCTGAATTTGAACTCCCCCGCTCAGGATATTGGAATCGGAGGACTTATTAGATTTTATCTATTGTGATTTTGCACATAGGGCATTGGTTATGGTGCACAAAAGGACATATCAGATCTTTAGATTAGGCGTGCAACATGCCAAGAAAGTTGGCTGCTCTATGCACACGTGTTTATTCCTGAAAATGACATTTATCGGCGTCGGCGCTAGAGGGGCTGCCGGGCGCTTGAGCGTGAAGGCGCATGCCGGTTTTTAGCGCTTGCGAAAACAAAAAATCCCCTGCAAAGGGGATTTTTAAGTTATGGCTTAAATGGGCTTGGCATCGGTTTCAAGGTCCAGCCACTACAGCTCCATCGGCTCTCCCTTGTAGTTGATGTACCAGTTCTCGCGGGTTATCGGGATCTCTCCGTTAACGACCCGCAGGAGCGATTCGGCTGTTTCAGTTGCCTCGATCTGCGCTGTCTGCCTACCCATTTCAGTGTTCATGCGGCCTGGGTGGACTGAGTAGAAGTCTACATCCGTAACTGAAGCGTTGAATACCCCTGAGACTTTTGTAGCGGCGGTCTTGGAAAGCGCATAGCAGGGTATCCATGTCCCGCAGCTCTTTAATCCTGTTCCTTCGGATGTGACCGTGAAAACCCTTCCCCCTTCTTTCATTGCAGGGTAGAAGCTCTTTGCCACAATGATTGCGCCTATGGCGTTCACTTCAAAGGACTTGCGCAATACCGCCACATCGCAGTCTTGGATGTTGTTAACCCTGTCGCTGGGAAGAAGGACGCCAGCCACGTTTATTAGAACGTCAGCCTTTTCTCCGAAGAACTCAGCGCACTTCGAAACCCCGGATTTCACTTGCTCTTCGTTTGTTACATCGGACGGGAACACGAGAATGCCTTCTATAGAAGCAAGGGATGCTGGCGTTTGGAGCTCAGCCGTTCCAGCCGCGACTTTGTGCCCGTTTTTCGAGAAGATTTTCACAAGCTCCAGGCCTAATCCCTGGGTGGCGCCGATAACGATGATGTTCATGAATGACCTCGCTTTTTGGAATGATAAAAACAAGTCTTAAGTCTTAAAAAAACAAAACCCAAACCCCGCGCGGCAAAGCCGCGCAATCCGAGCTAAACCAGCCGCTTCACGCTGTTTCGCTCCACCAACTGGCTAGTCATGAACTCAGTGTTGGGATTGTTGCTTTTCCCTTCGATAGCCGCAATGGTGCGGCTAACCAGGGAGTAAAAGAAGTCGTGGTAGTTGAAGGCGAAGGTTGTAAGCTGCGGGGTTGACAGCTCGCCCCTGCCGTGCCCGTCTATGCCTGTTACTGAAACCTGGTCTGGAATGGATATGCCAGCCTCTGTCAGCGCCTTGTACACCCCAAAGGCAGCCGCGTCATTGTTTGCGCATATGGCGGTAGGGAGCTCGGAGCAAGACGCCAGCATCCGCTTTGCCGCCTCATATCCCGCGGGCTCTGTCACGTCCGCGTACTGCATCCATTCCCGCCTGATCTCCAGGCTGTGCTGCTGCATTCCCTTGAGAAAGCTCTCGTGCCTTTTAGCCGAGCTGTACCTGTTCATGTTTCCGTCTATGATCCCGATCTTTCTGTGCCCGCATTCATAGAGATAATCTATGACCTTTGAACCCGTGTCGTCTTCGAAATTTACCGAGATCCGGTTAGGCTCAAGCCTGTCCGCATGGAAGTGGTCAAATATTCCAACCACGTGCCCGCTGGATATGAGCTCTTCTATCACAGGCTCATTGTTGTTTACGCCTATGAATATCCCTCCGTCGATCCTTCCTTGGGTGAACACTTTCTTCGCCCAGCAGATGTTTTCGCAATCTGTCAGGTTCTTTAGTATGCAGGTTAAGATCAGGTGCCCATGCTGGGCAGCCGCCTCGGTAACGTTGACAAAGTAGGAGCTGGAAAGGGAGTCGCTTGCTATGTCGCCAAGCGATATCCAGAAAAATCCCAGCGTCCCTGTCTTTTTCCCGGCCAGAAGCTGGCCGGACAGGTGCGGGTAGTACCCGTTGTCCCTGATTATCTTCATCACTCGCTCGCGAGTGCTTTCAGGCACGTTGCTGTAGCCGTTTACGACACGGCTTACCGTGCTTCGCGAAACCCCTGCCAGCTTTGCCACTTCAAGGCTGTTTAACTGTTTCATGCGCCAACTCCCCTATGCTTGAATTGCGCTGGAATCGCGCATGAGTTTAGGGCTGATATATTTTTTTTTATTTTTTATATAGCCGTACGACAGATGAGTTGCATGTGTACTCGGGTGCAGAGTTTGGATCTTGAAGTAACAGCCATCGACCAAGAAAACGCAAATATAATCACAAGGTCTTGGCATTAGCAAAAATTGTCTTTTGGGGAAATTTGGGATGCGCGCATGGCCGCCCTTTGTTTCCAACGTATGTATTAACGCAATTATATCCCAGAAAGCTGATTAAGTCAACAGCTGCTCAATGCCAAGACCGTTTGGGAACGATTCGCGAAACGATGCTTGCGCTGGGAGAAAATATTAAATATATATTATCGCGAGCGTAAACATGCGTTGGGTCAACTAGATTTTTTCTCAAGCGAACAAGCAATAATACTTGCTAAAAGTCTAAATCCATCTCTCGATCCCAAAGATAAAGGTCTGTTATCCGTGCTAAGGCCTTGACTTTTAGTGTTTTAGAGTTCTTGCAGTGAATCAAAATATAGAAAAATTTACTCATTTATTGCATGGCTTCCAAGGGCATAATAAGCTGAAAATAACCGTATAGCCCATATTGCGCTTTCCGGGAGGCTTGCATATGACATACAAGGCACGTTTAGCGGTTGCTGCGGCTGTTGCTTTGGCAGCGTTTAGGCCCGTCAGCGCCATCGCGGAGGAGAAGGATCTAGCTTCCGACGAAAACACGGTAAGGACGGTAAATGGGTATCCCTTGCTGGAAGTGGAGATCTTGGAGGGAGATCAAGAAGCGCTGTGGGAGATTGATTTCTGCCTTGGGCCAAACCCTGAGCAATGGGACAGGTTCGTGATAGGAGAGGGATTGGCCGAATCAGTGAAAAGGGAAGCCATTCTCTGGACTGTGTACGAAGACGGGCAAGCCACCACGGTTTCCGGGCTGGAGATGAGCTGGATAGCGCCTGACACGATAGGCTGGACTCTTTCGGATTCGGCGGAGCACGCGTTTGCTGACCTAAAAGACAAAGAGATGTCAATCAGGCT
>JAISWZ010000661.1 GCA_031270945.1 Clostridiales bacterium
GCAAAAGCTTTCTTTTCTCCTGCGGCAAAATTTTCTATATCCAGATCATAAGCTCCCTTGCCGCTTTCCTGAGCTCTTCCCTGTACTCTGGATGCGCTATGGAAATGAGGGATTCGGCCCGCTCTTTGACAGTTAGCCCGCGAAGGGAGACGCATCCGTACTCCGTGGCAATGAAATCGGCGTCATTCCTGCTAAGCGTCACAGCGGCCCCAGGCCTTAAGGTTGGGACTATCTTGCTCACCCGTTCCTTTTGCCCGGTTACCGGATCCTTAGCCATGGCGGTTGAGTGGAGCCCTATGACAGAGAATCCGTCCTTGGACTGCTGGGCTCCTATGGCTGTGTCTGACTGCCCTCCCGCGCCTGAAATCTGCATGGTTCCAAGGCTTTCGCTGCAGCATTGGCCTGACAGGTCAACCTCCACTGTGGAATTGATGGAGACCTGGTTGTCATTCTGCATGATGACGTTTGGATCATTGACGTCGCATCCTCTTTGTACCAGGACATCCGGATTGTTATGCATGAACTCGTATAGTTCCCTTGTGCCCAGGGAGAAAGCGCAAATGGCCTTGCCTTTGTCCACCTGCTTCCTGCTTCCGTTTGCAGCCCCCTTCTTCATGAGCCTCATAATTCCGTCTGTCATCATCTCAGTGTGTATGCCTAGGTTCTTCCTGCTTTCAAGCTCCTTGCAAACCGCGTTTGGTATTCCTCCTACCCCTATCTGGATGCAGTCTCCGTCACTTATCAGATCCGCTATGCGCTGGCCTACCCGCCTGTCCATATCTGTTGCCGGGGTTTCATCTATTGTGAACATTGGGTAATCCGTTTCTATTATAAAGTCAACGTCAGAGCTATGGAGCCAGTTCTGCCCTTGGCTCCTTGGCGCGTTCGGGTTCACTTCCAGGATGACGATTCCCGCTTCTTTCGCAATCTCTTCTTCATAGACGTTGCCCAGGGAAAACCTGAACTTTCCGTCTGGCTCCGGCAGGCAGGCGGAGCCTATGAAGATGTCAGCTTTCCTGTGCGCGTTTCGCTTCTTGGCGGCAAATCTCAGGCAGTTGGGCAAGTATGACACCCTGCCCGTATGGTGCAGGGCCCTCAGGGTTGGCGTATAGAACCAGCTGTCGATTTTGAAGGTTTTTGTAACCATTGCCTCAGTCAGGTACTCGCCTGCGGCGCAGTTCAGGCAGCTGGTGATCGTAATGTCCTCCGCCCTGTCCGCCACTGTGTGCAGGTCTTTGCAAAAGGCAGCCGGCTCGCCGGCGGCCATGCCAAGGGTGATGTTGAAGCCGCTTTGAACCATGTCCAAGGCCTGCTGAACTGTTATCACTTTAGGCACAAGCGTCATCTCTCTCTAGCAAAGCGCTTTTTCTAGCCTAGCGCTCTTTCTTTCAAACAAACGTCCCGCGACGCATGCTTCTAGTGCTCAGCGCACTTCAGTATGCATCCTCCAGGTCAGGAAACTTTCTTGAGATGAAAAAATTAGTTGCGGCCATGCTTTCTTTTGTGTTATTATTTTTATGGGCGGTTGCAGCAACGTCCACTGAGACGCCAATCCAGACACGCAAGCGCCGCGTCTGGAGAAAGCTTCAGGCCTAGGCCGCCTAGAGAAACACGTGGCTTCCAGCGGAATGGATGGGAGATCCGCTGTCGGCAAGATGCCCCAAAATTTAGCACTCAAAAGAACTCGCGAGGACACCGTTGTGCCTGCGCCATTGGCGCAGGCGAGCTGATAGGCTGGCAATAGCCCTTTCGGGCATGCCCATCGTCTGCGGGCGAGCCTGGCTTGCCTTCGACCGGAGGTTTAAAAAGTGCAGCCTTTACTGAAAATGCCGCGCACTGAGCGCGGACGGGAAACGCTAAACAAGATTTTAAGCGCGGCGGCCCAAGTTTTTTACCAGAAAGGATACAGCCAGTCAAATGTCAACGAGATAGCCAAGCTAGCCGGAGTAGCCACGGGAACATTCTACATATACTTTGACGGCAAGTACGGCTTGTACAAGTACCTTCTCCTTCAGTGCAGCCACCAGATAAGAAAGCATCTGGCCATAGCAGTGCAAGGCTGCGAGACGCGCCGCGAGGCTGAGAGGGTTGGCATGAAGAGCTGGCTGGAGTACCTGCTCTCCAACCAGTACGTCTACAACCTGATTTGGGAATCCCTTTACGTAGACAGAAAGCTCTTTGAAGAATACTACGAGAACTTCGCCCGCGCCTACATGGCTGGCATAGATCAAGCCAAAGCGACAGGCGAGGTTAGAGATGTCGACTCGCAGGTGCTGGCCTATGTTCTGATAGGCGCCGCTAACTTTGTTGGCCTCAAATGGGGGCTTTTCCAAGATGGAACCCAAGATTTGGACTTTATTGCAGACGAGTTCATGAAGCTTTTGGAGGGGGGCATGTTCAGCCAGACGCCCACTCCCCTGCCACCCCCGCCAGTCAAGGAGCCGCCTAAAGAAGACGCCTTGATGTTTAGGGTAGAGGTGGATGATGACTTCCTTGACGGCGTAATGGACTCTGAATAGACTTGGACAAAATCCCTTTCCGGGCAGCGGAGGGGCTTTTTGCGTGATTATATGCAGTAGAGGGGCAGGTTACAAGGAGCGAGAGGGTATAAAGAGAAAAAGATCACAAAGGCTCCTTGTTGCCACGAAAAAAGAAAGTCCAAAACACTAATCGTTCCAAGCTAAAAGCGAAGTGCTGGTCAAGCTAGATCAGTTGCGAGAAGAGCGCTTTTCCGCTCGCGATTAAGCCCTATGGCTGCTTGCGAGCATAATCCTTGTCAAAAAAGGCTTGCCTACGGGCAAGCCTTTTTTGTCCTAAAGCGCCGCCCTCGAAGTCAGTCTGAAATCCAGCGCGGGCGAGCCGCCCTTGATTTTTGTTCTCTCTAGCAGAGGTTGAGCTGCTTCTCAGCATACTCCAGTATGCCTGTGAAGATTTCAGCGACATCAATGTCCTCACCTCTGGCTACCCTCTTTGACACCATGGTCAGCGGGAAAAGAAATGCCGTATCGTCGCCGTGCGTCGACACCAGCGATACAGACATTCCATAGTCGTCCGTCACTACCGCCCATTGCGCCTTCAATGCCAGCGCCAAAGCGTCACCCAGCGCCACGCCAAGCGCTACGTGTATCCATTCGGACTCTTTCGGGTACAGCTTCAAGTCCAGTATTTCCTGAACCATGAACAGCTTCCCTTCGACTGTCTCGAAAAAGTCCATGGATTCATCGGGCACGTGCATCTTTACAAAGTCCCGCATCTCTTCAAGCTCAGCAACCATTTCCTCCGTAAGATCCGTGACGACCGGCTCGATTTGCATTTTGATTTCGCTTTCCATCATTATCCCTCTATTCTTTTTTATTTTCAAGACGCTATCATAGCGCCATACCTAGCTGATATTTTTGAAAGCCTTTTTAGGCTCGGAATGCGCCATAATTAAGAGCATATCCCAAAATTTATTTTATGGCTTGCGAAAGTCACACGCAAAAGCATCGCGCTGCCTTTGCTTTGGGGATGCGCCATAGGCGCCATACGCGTTAGGTGCCATATCCCAAAATAAATTTCTGGCGTCTAAAAAGTCCCAGACGCTTTTTCGGATTTTTGGGATATGCACTAAGTGTACAACAAAATTAGCGCAATTGCAACAGCAAAATCAACCAACTGGCAGGATAAATTCTGGAGAAGCGATTAAAACTAGAGATTTCAGCGAACCTTGCGTATTTCCTGACAAATCCCGCAAAGTCAAGGTTCGTCTGCGGTTTTCAGGGTTCTTTTATAAACAGAATGCAGAAAAGGCGGTTTTTCGCCATTTTTACCCCTATTTGAGAAACGCCCAAATACCAAGCAAAACGCATGCAATATGAACTTTAAGTAAAAACCTGGTGGCTGCTTGCAATATATTTTATTGCCATATTCTGATCGGGGAATGTCTGGATAACGTTCTTATGTATGCATAAATGTACATTCGGATCTAATAAATCTTTCATATGTTTTCCAGATCTAGCCATGATTTGCCAAAGCAACAAAATCTTAAAGTTTCCATAAGAAAAGCGGGCAAAAGCTCCGCGTTGCCAAGCGCACCCCACTCCAAGCAGTTCCAGCAAAACCATCAAATTTTCTCATCCATTTCCGTCTTTTGTCCTACTTAATTCTATCCCGATCCTGCCATATTTGTTTGCATCCGCTAGATATATGCATTACTGCAAATAATCCTAGCCCTGGTTTAGCTATTAGCAAATTGTTCTGTGCGTTTACCAATAAAT
>JAISWZ010000062.1 GCA_031270945.1 Clostridiales bacterium
CAAGTTGGATTGACGCAAAATTATCCAATAAGAGGACAGAACATTCTAGTCTACATGTACATCGTTTTAATAGCGGGCAGGATGAGAAGAAAATACGCAATTAAACATGGGAGCAGAAAGAAGAGGACAAAAGTACAGATAGTTTCGGGTTTTAGTCAGGTAGCCAAACTCAACGCCTTTAGGTGCGCCAGTAGCAAAGCCAAAGCTAGACGCCTTTAGGTGCGCTAGTAGCAAAGCCAGAGCTTGACGCCTTTAGGTGCGCTAGTGGTCGGATCCCGAAGTTCCTTATACCTTCGACGCCCTCCAGCCCAGGCCCTTGTCAATTAATATTTTTGCGATCTTAATCATTGAATCTGTGTGAAGATTAACCATTAACAATGCATTAGTTTCCTGCGCAGATGGACCGTTGAACCAAAGCTGACTATAGTGGTGTGGACTGCCCCCTTGGTCGCAAAGAGGCTTCACTCCAGCTTTGCCTTTAAAGGTAGTTACTGAAATGCGAAGAATTCGAAGGTATAAGGAATTTGGAGATCCGACCACTAGTAGCAAAGCCAAAGCTAGACGCCTTTAGGCGCACTTGTATTAAAGCCCTTACAGGGCTGCTCCCAAACCACGCCTTTAGGCGCGGTGGGTGATTATCTTGCTAGAGTTTTATATTCTACCATCCCTATTACATGAAAATCAGAAAATGAATCTGATGAACGTGTTCCTGGATGGCAACCTGGTATTCTCGAACAATCTCGCCGAGCGCACGATTCGAGTTGTCACGGTGGGAAGGAAGTGTTCGTTGTGGCCACTAGTCATTTTGACTTTCCGTTAGCACCTCCCCTCAAATCAATTATAACATGCATGGCTCGAAGCTGTCAAGAAATTTTTTAATTCATTGCGCTTTTTAAAAGGGCCAGTTTAGGCCATGGGCTAAGTGAGATTTAGGGTTCATCTTTCCAATGAAACGCACAAGGACTAACGCTTACTTTTCTTTGCTTTTTTTGTATTTTAAAGCTGGAAGTGAAATTCTTCCAGTACGTAGCGGTGCGGCCAAGCTCAGGTACTTAAACGCTTTCTAAATTGATGCTAGGGAAACAAGAAGCCAGGACCTTCATCGCGTGGGCGAGGTAAAGCTCTTTCTTTGCCTTTTTTGCCTTTTAAAGCTGGAAGTGAACTACTTCCAGTACGTAGCGGTGCGACCAACCAGTCTGCGCTTCAAATTGTACTGCTCTGTCATTCAACGCTTTTTCTGGCCGACACCTTGCTAAGTCGTAGGTGCCTGTCGGATGGTTTTATGCCCATGTTTCTCTGATGCCTTTGCAATCTGGGCAGATATCGCTTGACTTTACAAATGATTTAAACTCAGGGATTGCTGATTTGCATGGCCTGATTTCGCTCATTATAACATAGAATGTTAATCATACAGAAATTAGTTTCGAGCGCCGCTTTCGGCGGGGCGCGGTGGAGGTACAAAAAAGGAGGCTGCCCATATGGACAGCCCCCATGACACCTAGTTGCTATAAAGCTTCAGATAGTTCATAAGCACTTGCGCCGCTTGCGCACGGGTTGCGGTTCCTTTCGGACTCATGATGTTGCCGCTTATCCCGCTGACAATGCCATTCTTTGAATTCCAAGCTACGGCTTCATAAGCCCAGTCGGAAATCTGGCTGGCGTCATCGTAGCCTGGGGCAAGCACTAAATCCTCTGTTGAGCCTTTGCCCTGCCATGTTGCGAAACGATACAGGATAGCCATCATTTCCTCGCGGGTGATTGCGCGGTCAGGCTGGAACAGGCCATTGCCGACGCCTGCCACAATTCCTTCGCTTGTAGCCCACGCTATGGGGTCGCTGTACCATTCTCCAGGAGGCACGTCAGTGAAAACGAAAGAGGTTGGGGCTTCTGCTGGCTTGACGAGGTTGTAAAGAACTGTAACCATCATTGCGCGAGTGAGATTTGTCTCGGGTTCAAAGCCTTTGTCAGTGCCATTGAATATCCCGTTTTCGCTGACGTATCTAACGGCGTCATAATACCATGCTGTTTCGGTTACATCGCCATATTTGTTTATCCATGCATCGTAGCCGATGTAATACGTCGACAGGTGAGTAGTCGAGAAAACAGCGCAACTGCCATTGATATCATACGTTGAGTTCATTTTTTCGACTGTCCCATCGTCTTTTAGGTGATAGACGATGACTTTGCTTGACAGCTCGCCAGGCTTCAGCGCATACGGGATCCTGATTGTTATTACGCCGTCGCCGAATTCAGAGATGAAGCTGTTTCCGCTTTGGACAGTGATGTCATAAACCGGACGGTCATTGACTGTCCTGTGCAGAATCTCGCTAAGCGACTCTTGGGCTATTTGCTCAATCCTGATGACAATAGTCTTGCTTTCAGCAGTCCTTGCGAGTTCACTCGTCGCCTCATGGTTGAGAGCTATCTCGCCTCCAAAAACGGAGATGCTTAAGCCAAGCTCCGTCTCAGCAATCCTTTGGACAGCAGAAGTGGGGAGCTGAACTTGCGAAACGCCATTGATTTGTGACAAGTCGAAATCTACGATTGTCTCTTCGGTCTTGCCAATGATCTCATTTACCTTGTCAATGGTCAGATCAAGAGTTGCTGTGTTTCCGCTCAGAGCATACGACACTGTTGCGTTGCCGTTTGCCGCAGGAGCGGTTGGAGCTGTTGCGATGACAATAGGAGTAGCGCTTGGAACAGGAGTTGCGCTTGGAGCAGGGGTTGCGCTTGGACCAGGAGTACTTGGCGTCTCGCTTGGCGGGACATAGCTGTTGCGATAGATAGTGATCGTATAGGTCTTTGTTGTAGAATCCTCCGCATTTACGATAACATTGATAATGTTCATGTCTGCCAAGAGCGAGCGAGTTCCTGTTCCTCTTACGGTTGCATGCGCTTCTTTCGCGGCTGCCGTCACCAATACGCTGGTTGTGCTGTTCTCCACATTTGCGCTATATTGGGTTACGTCTTCGCTAAAAGCTGGTGAAAGCGCCACTCCGCTAACAGCAAGCGCGGAAAGGTTGGCGTCTGAAGAGAGGCCATGTTCCGGATCTGATGCCGTAGCGATGATGGCCAGCGTGAGCTCGGCTGTTTCTTGCGCTGTGCCAGCGCCTTTTGCGATTGAAACTTTGAAAGCATACGATCCATTTGTGCCATCTGCATCGGTTTCGCTTCCAGCTATTGGAGCGGTATACGAAATCTTTGTTATTGCATTTTCTGTTCCGGTGTTAAGAGCTGAGATCGCGCTTTCAATGTATGCCAGCGCAGTTGCCTCATCTGGAGCCAGGGCTTGAGAAACCGAGTAAGACAGGCCCTCGATTGCTGACCTGGCTACTGCTATTGAAGCATTGTCCGGTTCTGCATCGTATGGAGTGGCAACGATGTCCAGGGTAAGCTCAACCGTTGCTTGCTCTGTTCCAGCGCCCTTTTTGATAGAAACAGTGAAGACATAGGAACCATTCTCGCCGTCGAGATCTGTTGCAGTACCTGCTATTGCCGGTGCAAACGAAATCTTTGCCGCAGCAAACTCGATTCCAGTATCAAGACCTGAGATGACGCTATTGATGTATGCAAGGGCTGCCGCCTCAGTTGCCGCCACTTCCTGCGTTGTTGAGTAAGTCGCGCTCTCGATTGCCGACTTGGCAGCTTCTATATCAGCGTTGTCCTGCGTTGGGTCATATGGAGCAGCAATGATGGCAAGGGCGAGCTGTTCGGTTGTCTGAGCTGTTCCAGAGCCTTTGCTTATCAAGACAGTGAAAACATACGAGCCGTTACTTCCATCAATGTCTGTTGCGTTTCCGGCTGTTGCTGGGGTGAACGAAACCTTTGATACCAGATTTTCGGTTTCGGTGTTAAGCCCAGAGATCACGCTTTCGATGAGATAAAGAGCCGTTGCCTCGTCTGCAACTGAATCCTGCGATACCAAGTAGGTCGCGCTCTCAATCGCAAATTTGGCCGCCGCTATCGCCGCATCATCGCCGTCTTCGTAATAGGCGGAAGCTACTATCAGCAGAGTGAGTTGCTGGGTTGTCTGCTCAGTGCCAGCGCCCTTGCGAATAGATACAGTGAACTCGCAGGAGCCGTTTTCTCCGTCTGCGTCGATATCGCTTCCCGCTATTGCAGGAGTGTACGAAACAGTTGATACTGTATATTCCGCTCCGGTGTCCAGCCTGGAGATCACGCCTTCGATGTAAGCAAGCGCTGACAACTCATCTGGCACCATGGCCTGTGAAGCTGAATAAGTCGCGCTTTCAATCTCCAACCTGGCTGCCTCAATCGAAGCGTTGTCAAGTGATGGGTCATATGCAGTGGCGATGATATCCAGCGTAAGCTCTACTGTTTCTTGAGCTGTTCCGACACCTGCCGCAATAGAAACAGTGAAGACATACGAACCGTCAATGCCGTTAAGGCTTGTTGCGCTTCCGGCTGTTGGCGGGGTATACAAAACTTTAGTCACTTCGTTGTCTGTTCCGGTATTGAGAGCGGAGATGACGCTTTCGATGTAAGTAAGCGCCGATGCCTCGTCTGGAGCCAGTTCTTGCGACACAGAATAAGCGGCGCTTTCGATTGCCGTCTTGGCAGCAGCTATCAGGGCATTGTCAGGAGATACGCTGTATGCGGTTGCAATGATAGACAGGGTGAGCTGACTGGTTATCTGAGCTGTGCCAGCGCCTTTTGTGATAGAAACGGTAAAGACATACAAACCGTCGGTGCCGTCAACATCAGCTTCGCTTCCAGCTACTGGAGCGTTATACGAAACCTTTGATACTGAATTCACTGTCCCAGTGCTAAGCCCGGATATGACGCTTTCGATGTAATCAAGCGCTGATGCCTCGTCTGGAGCCAGTTCTTGAGATACAGAATAAGCGGCGCTTTCGATTGCCGACTTGGCTGTCGTTATCAAGGCATTATCCGGCGATGCGTTGTATGCGGTTGCAATGATCGACAGGGTGAGCTGATCAGTTGTCTGAGCTGTGCCAGCGCCTTTTGTGATAGAAACGGTAAAGACATACAAACCGTCAGTGCCGTCAACATCAGTATCGTTTCCAGCAACAGGAGCTGTATACGAAACTTTTGATACAGCATTCTTAGTCCCGGTGTTCAGCCCAGTGATGACGCTTTCGATGTAAGTGTGTGCCGATGCCTCGTCTGGAGCCAGTTCTTGCGATACAGAATAAGCGGCGCTTTCGATTGCCGACTTAGCAGCAACTATCAGAGCATTGTCCGACGATGCGTTGTATGCAGTTGCAATGATCGACAGGGCGAGCTGACCGGTTGTCTGAGCTGTGCCAGCGCCTTTTGTGATAGAAACGGTAAAGACATACAAACCGTCGGTGCCGTCAACATCAGCTTCGCTTCCAGC
>JAISWZ010000200.1 GCA_031270945.1 Clostridiales bacterium
CTATCAGTAATATTTGGTAATTCCTTCATTGCTTGAGGAGTGGCCAGACTGGCTTAAAAGGCAGACAAGAAAATGCATGGCTTGGCTGTATCCCTGCCAAGCGGACTTGACTTTCTTGCCTCTGGCAACTAAAATAATCGTAGATACCTGCTTCACCCTGAAGAAGTCAGGTTATATATTCTTGCGAGTGAAAAGGGCTGTTCTTTCGCTCGCGCCAGGAGGTAAAGGATGAAAATACTGAGTTTGCGCAAAGGCTTCGCGTCTGACCACAGCTCCACCTCATATGAATTCATGGCTGTAGACAAGCCTTTGGGAAAAGCGGAGCGAGATGAAGTGGCAAGGATTTCTGACAAGCGCCCTACATCAAGAAAGGCGAGCTTCATCTATCGCGGCAACTACAACGACATCCCCGGCGGCTGGGAGTCTCTGATGAGGAAGTACTACGACGTGATGTACTTCGAGTCTTATGACCGCTACACTTTAGCCTTTGCCTTCAACGCGGCCCCAGGCCAGCTCGATGAGCTTTATCAGTACCAGTTCAGCTATAACGACTGGGACGTAGTTAAAATCGATAGCGGAGATGGCAACCGGATAATCGTCGTTTTGTTTTGCGCCTTGCAAATCGGCCCGTACTGCTTTGACGATGATGAATTCGAAGGCATCGAGTGCCCTTGGTTCTTCAAGCTGATGATGGAAATCAGGAAGCAGCTCATGAGCGGCGACTACAGGATTCTGTACGCGTTGCGGGAAAACTACCCTCCTGAGTACGATCCCGAGGATGAAGAGGACGTGCCCCCGCCAAAGCCAAAGGACTTGGAAACTGGAGCGGATGTGATAAAGTCATTGCAAAGATTTTTGACAGAGCTGTATTAGGGGTGATTGAACGACCCCAATGCACAGCCGCCAATGTCAAGCCTGATATAAAGCCATGATTTCGCCAAGCGAAATCATGGCTAGGCGTATTCCAACACCATCTCCTGCAATCCCTTCTTCTCCAAGCTAGAATATGTTGCACCTAATTCATCTGTAGACAGTTGACTTTTTCTGATGCCTGGAGTATAATGCTTGCATATCGAACCGCTTATGCCAATAAGGAAAGATGGTTCTGATGAATGCTGGCTTAACGGACATTGTCCACGGATAGGGCAAATCCAAAAATTTCAAAAAGAAAGGTTGATCGCATAAATCCTTTTATTAATTTGCGTGCTCAATGCGAACGTTCCTCGGATTGTGGCGTTTTGAGATAGCGCTAAAAGCTTGGACGTTCGCGCATTGATTGCTTTGATATGTTTCTTGATATGCCTAAAATTCCTTAAAAGGACGTTCGATTCTATAAACCATTCTATTAATTTGCGTGCTTAAAGAATTTATTTTCACGATTCGTCATTGTTGTGGCGATGCATTTAAACATATATATTGATATCGGAGGGATGTCTTTGCCAAGCATTATCGATGTCGCGAAATACGTTCTCCACATAAAAGGCCATGTAACGCCATTTAGACTGCATAGGCTCTGCTATTACTGCCAGGCTCGGGTACTCGCGTATGACCTTATGCCTCTTTTCCCAGAAGATTTTCAGGCATGGGCTGGCGGCCCCGTTTGCGCTGAGCTCTACCAGTTCCATAAAGACCATCTTTCAAAAGGCATATACATTTTGTTCGATGGAGATCTGGGAAAGTATGACGATTCCGCGCTAACAGAATATCAGCAAGAGCAAATTGATGAAGTGCTAAGCAAGTACGGAAACCTTAAGACGTTTCAGCTTAGCATAAACATCCATGATGAATGGCCTTGGGTTGAGGCTAGAAAATGGCTTGAGCTTGGAGAAAGGTGCGAAAACACAATAAGCAAGAAAACCATGAGTGAATACTATGCCTCCCAAATAGAGTACACTCGCGACAGATCTTGGCATCCGCCTGGTGAGCGAAATTAGAGGTCGCGGCCCGACTGGCTGAGTAAAAAGCGCAAGTTCTTTTCACTCAAGTGGTTGAGCGCATGCGCGAGACTTGTTTTCAAGCTTTGGGTGAATATCATTAACACAAGGTGGGACCTGCTTGGATTCTAAAGAAAAGCCAGACTATCATTTGGTAACCGCAGTGGACGTGGCCAAATACATTTTGCATAAGGCTGGTTCAATGGCATACATGAAGTTGCAAATGCTCTGCTATTACAGCCAAGCTAGGGCACTCGCTCATGAAGAAATCCCTCTTTTTAGCGAAGAGTTCCTTGCGTATAGTTGCGGGCCCATTTGCAAGGAGATAATTGAACCGGATGGCCATCCTGATTATTTCCTCTTAAAAGACGGAGATTATGGAGAATACGATGACTCCATTTTATCTGAAGATCAGCAAGAAAGCATCGATTTTACATTGGTTGATTATAGCAATGATCACGCAAGTGAACTTATAAATTTGGCGTGTTCAGATTTGCCCTGGCAAGCCGCCAGGCAAGGGATTTCTAAAGGCATGGACAGCGATAGTGTCATCTCCAAAGAAGACATGGAAGAGTTCTATGCCGGGTTATTTCTATCGAGATCGAGATACCAACCAATTTTGGCAACTATCAAAGACGTCGCTAGATACATTTTGCATAAATCTGGCGAAGCATCCCCTACGAGATTGCAGCTGCTCTGCTATTACTGTCAAGCATGGGCACTTGCTTGGAGCGAAATTCCTCTTTTCAAAGAAGATTTTTTAGCTTCTAGCACCGGACCCTATTGCAAAGAGCTTAACGAATTGGCGCCTAAGGGTTTCTACTATTTAAATGCCGGAGAATGCGGGGCGTATGATGACTCTGTTTTGTCCGCTGAACAGAAGCGGTATATCGACGCCATATTTGATGATTGCGAACCGAAAGATGTTGTTGAGCTTATACACCTGTCGACGCACGAGATGCCCTGGCTTGTCGCAAGAAACGGCATTCCTGTAAACATTGAAAGCGATGCCGTCATATCCAAAGAGGATATGGAGGAGTGCTATGTTGGGTGGTTGCACTACTCTTTACAGCCATTTCCTTCCTATCCTCCTGATTATCGTAAATTCTAAGAGAAAAATCCACGCAAGTTTGCCCCAGGACAATCGGCATCGTTTGAAGCATTTCGAGACAGTGATATAGCTACTGAAAAGATCAAAAATATTGATATAGGAGGAATGCCTACGCCAAGCATAATGGTTGTCGCAAAATACATTCTCCACTTAATAGGCTTTATCAAGCCTCTTAGATTGCAAAGGCTTTGCTACTATTGCCAAGCTTGGTATCTCGCGTATGACCGTGCGCCTCTTTTCCCTGAAGATTTCAAGGCATGGGCTGGCGGCCCTGTTTGCGATGAGCTCTACCAGTTCCACAAAGGCCATCTTCAAAATGGCTTATACTTTCTTTATGATGGAGATCTGGGAGAGTATGACGATTCAGCGTTAACTAACCATCAGAAAGAACATATTGATAAAGTGCTAAAAGAATATGGAGACTGTAAAGCATTTAAGCTGAGCATGAACATCCATGACGAATTGCCCTGGGTTGAAGCTAGAAGCGGGCTTCTGCTTGGTGACAGGTGCGAAAGCATAATAAGCAAAGAAACCATGGCTATCTATTACGCTAAGCAAGACGAAATCGGCATCGCAGAGAACTCTCTGGATAAAGATTCGACTGACTTTCATTTGGTAACCGCATTGGACGTGGCTAAATACATTTTGCACAAGGTTGGCCCATTGGTATACATGAAACTACAAATGCTCTGCTATTACAGCCAAGCTTGGACACTTGTTTGGGATGAAATTCCTCTTTTTAGCGAAGAGTTCTTGGCATATAGTTGCGGACCCATTTGCAAGGAGATTTTTGAACCGGACGGCCATCCTGAATTTTACTACTTAAATGACGGAGATTATGGAGAGTATGATGACTCCATTTTATCCGTAGATCAGCAAGGGAACATCGATTTTACATTGAACGATTATAGCAAGCATCACGCAAGGGAACTTATTGATTTCGCTTGTTCTGAATTGCCCTGGCTGGCCGCCAGGGATGGGCTTCCCAAAGGCATGGACAGTGATAATGTCGTCTCAAAAGATGACATGGAGGAATACTATGCTGGACAACTGCTGTCGGACGATTAACCGTATTGGGCAACCGTCAGGAACATCGCTAGATACGTCATGGAGCATGCGCCAAAATGGCGTGTGCTCCATTTTTATTTTAGCATACCCAATTCCAAGTCGAATGTCTGACAGTTATTATTCCCTTGGGCTCCTTTAAATGTCGAAATATTGATGAATTTTGAAATTATGAAGGGATCGAGTGTTGTGCGCGACTGCAACGCCGGTGCCCTTCATGAAAATAGCATACGGATTTCCGCAATGCTTTTGCTAACCGCCAAACTAAAAAACAGCTAACTTTTGTTTACTCTCAAAGATCGAAAATCGCCATCATCTCTATAGAAAATACGATTTTTTATATCAAAGCTTCGAAGCAAATGTCAAAATTATTCCGCCAATTCCGCCAAGCTCCGCTAAAAAATCTAAAAAATCCATTGCATAATGTCGATTTTAATGCTAAAATGGAAAAACGGGCCGTCATATGCATAGCATTTGCTTCGTCAGCCCCATGCAATGAATCGTTAATAAAGAAAACAAGGCTTGGCGCAAATTTTTGGCTGGTTGCTCACGAGCGAAAGCGAGTTTAGCGTATGCTTTTGCTCCCAAGCATAAGCCACGCGCCAAGACCAGCACAGGGAGGCACTTGATGAAAAAAGTGTTGTCATTCTTGCTAGCCGCCATGCTCTTGCCACTGTCTCTTTCAGGCTGCGCCAAAGTATCGCGCGTTGAGATGACCGAATCTCCATCCTCCCCAACAGCTAGCATAAGTGAGCTTGAGGTGCCTGAATACGACCTATGCACTCTCGTCTGCTTCGCCAGGCCAAAGACAACAGGAGGCTATTCTGACTCAATAGTCTCGTCTCCAGGCGTAAAAGGCAGAGTTTTGGGGTTAAACTCCAAAGGCGCATGGATCGCCAAGGCAGGAAAAACCAGCCTAAGCTCTGGCAAGCTGGCCGCGACGCTTGAAACTGACTTTCTAGCTGTCGCATACTCAAATGAAAACAAGGAATTCAGGCTTATAGTGAATGACACAGTATACCAAGGAAAAGGCTCAATGGATCTTGCTGGAGCTGAGATAAAAATAGGCTCTGACAAGTTTGAGATCACAGGGCTTGCTCTTTACAAAGGCCTTCTATCGCTTGATGCGCTAGAAAAGATAAGCGGAATACCAATCACAAAAGGCAGATCCAGTTACCCGATTGAAGTCAGATATGTTGCCAAGCAGGAGCGGCAGATGTCAGACTGGCTTTCGCCAGGGGATCCGATGAAAGTTAGCATGAAGGAAATGGCGCTCTACGATCCAACGTCATCAAAGGACAGGATCCTGATCCTTCCCAAAGGCAGCACCCTCTATCTCGGCAATCCAGGCGCTGAGGCCGGGTACGAGAACGTGACTACAGAAGACGGGGTTTCAGGAATCGTAAAGTCCCTAACCCTGATCTATGGCACAACATCCGAGAAGAAGCCGTACTTTGACAAATCATTTAACATCTCTGACGCCTTGGGCAGCGCCGGCCACGTCTTCGGTGTTCCTTTGCCCGCAGTCCTGATCATCTGGCTAGCCTTGGTTCCCGCTCTCTACTTTCTCTCCTTGGTCTTATTGAACACTGGAGGAGGAAGACCGAAGTTTTCCATTCTCAAAACCCTTGCGCCGTCCCTATTGGTAGCCAGCGGATACTTCGCCGCCAACCTAAAGTCTCTCTTCAATGATCCAGACGGCCTAGCGTCAGAAATAGCGTGGTTTTACTCATCAATACATTTGACGCCAGCGCGGTTTACCTCATTCATTCATTGGGCGCTCTACATAGGCTGGATACTGGCTATCATAGCGTTCATCAGGATTGTCGTTGCTCATGTGCAGTTTGGCGGCACACAATCGATAGCGTCCATCCCCTGCGCCATTGGCGCCAACCTTCTCGCATACTCTTTCTTTGAGGCCTTAGCGCTCTTGTTCACCATACTCATTTTTCTCGTCTTCGCGCTCTTGTTCGTAATAGGCTTTGCAGGGCGTTCTTCGCTCCAAGGGTATACGTACGCTCTTTCCCATGGTTTTGACGATGCAAATGCTCCGCGCCGCGCTATTGGACATTCAATAATACCGGGCGCAAAAAAGTCCTGCAAACACATTTGCAGGACTTTTTTGGTGCTTGGATTGCGCCTTTGAAGATAGGGGCTGAGCATTCAAGCCTTACTTTCCCTCAAGCGTCTTGAGCATAACAGCATGCAGCTCTTCGTATTTTTCCTTGAACTCCTTATCATATTCGGCCTTGGCTCTTTCCCTCCAAATCAGCTTATACTTCTCCAAAGCCTCTTCCAGCTCATGCCGGTTTTTCTGAGTGACATGCTGCGCGCAAATCCCCAGAAGCTGGTGTTCAAAATATGACCCGTAGAGTTCGCCTGTTCCATCTTTATGCAATCTCATGCAGACATCGAACGCGAAGTCCCTGTCCTCTTGGAGAACCGCCTTTTTGGCGACTTCGTCCATGTGTCTGCCAACCATTTCTATTTCTTCATGAACTTCGCACTCGTCCTGCTCCTCAAATGAGTGAAGAAGCTTTAAGTAAAAGACCTCCATCTCAGCCAAAGCGAGCCTTATGTAGCCTTGCTTAGCACGACCCATGTATTCGCTGATTATTCTTTGGTCGTTTACATTTACAATGCCGAGCCGGTTGCGAGGTCCCAAAAACTCCTTGAACTTTCCCAATTCAGCATTAACGAGGCGCTTCATTTTGTCCAGTTCTTTGTCAAAATCCATCTGATCACCTCTCATCTCTTAGAAATATGACAAGCGCTCAATTATCATTGCCCGAAGCAGGCTGATCGCATTATCAATTATTATAGCGGATTTTGACGTAAGTGTCAATGTATTGTAAAATTTTGCGGCAGTTCGCTTGCCGGGCATAGCCTCCTAGCGCTGCCAAGCGTCAAGCCCCTAGTGTCAGCGCCTGCATAATTAAAGCGGCGCTTTTTAAAATGCCTTCGGCATAAGCATATTGAACAAACGCCTATATTCAGCGTAAAAATCCGATTCTCTCAACATAGCTCACAAGTTTAAATTTCCAACTTTGGGTCTGTACAAAGCATTCTCAAATTTATTTTCGAATTCTAGTTGACAAAGCCACGCGACAATAATATAATGGTATCAAATCTGCAAAACAAAAAGTAGCCGTCGCCTGGGAGCTGGCCACTGTATGCATATCCCAAAACTTCATTGCGCCCATAAATAGATGAGTCGAAAGTCGACTCCTCGCGGGGCTGGGTAGATTCCCCCTTAAGCAAGGGGTAGGTAAAAACGTCAAAGTGGTTAAAAGCCACAGCCTATTATCCTGCGGCTGACCCAACAAGGGAAACTGACCTGGG
>JAISWZ010000236.1 GCA_031270945.1 Clostridiales bacterium
GTAGTGGCTGACATTTTCTCCTGAGACAGTGATCTCTATCGCGTGGCGGAGAGTGGCGTCGCCTTCTCTCTTGTAGTCATCAGGCACGATAACAGGAAGGTTGTTGACTACATAGTCAAAGTAGAAAGTTACGTCGGTGTCGCTCTCCTGGCAGTCAGCCAGATAAAACTCATTTGCCACCTGTTTGTCGTTTCTGAGGAACCTCAAGGCGGCGGCGTAGTCTTGCATGAAAGTTGAGTTGATTTTTGAGGACTTGTAGTTGGCGTAATCCAGGACATCGTTTTGGAAGTACTTGACCACAGTGCTCTCGTCTATAAAAGTGTATATGTTGTTTTCCCCTATAAAGTAGAGCTTGGCGGCTGGGTTGACAAAGAAGGAGTCAACTTTCCGCTCTATTGTTCCAATGAGGAGATCGCTTCCCATATAGGGGTTTGTAACCAGAAGGGCTGGGTATTCATAAAGCCCGTCTTTGGATCTAGGGATGAAGACGTTAGACGAAAAAACCTCAAGGCCTTTTAGTTTTGATGACTCGTAAATCAGGGAAGGCGATCCAGAAGGCACTGGCAGCTCGACCTTAACCGTGAACTCGCTCACAGCCCTGTTGATTTCATCAACAAACATTACTATGGCTGTATTGCCCCTGGGAATGACGCAGATAAAATCAAAATGGGGCATCCTGTTTCCAAGCTCTCCGGTCTTGGCGTTCAATCCAATGGCGAAGAGCTCTATGGACATGCGGAAGCTGTAGTCGCAAATGTAAGATTTTTCGTTGTATACGGCATTGTAGTCCAGGCTGTAGCTCTTCGCTGAGTCCTGGGTCTTCAGCGCCTCTCCAGCCGCTGAAAGGACTGATTTCATGATTGGATTGTCCTTCAAGCCTGAATAGGTAGCTTCAAAGACATTTCCGCCATGGTTCGCCAAAAGCCTGTACGGCATGGATATGAGCCAGCTCTCGTCTGAGTCAGAAGACTGGCGCTGTAGAAGAAAGTAGGCGTAAAGCGAGTTTCTCACCGAGAGATTTCCCAGCCAGAGCTGAGCTGTGAGAATCACGGCCAGCGCGCAAAGGAAGGCTATGGCTATGCTTTTGGCTCTGCTTGCAGTCATTCTCCCGCCTCAAATCTGTCAAAGCGAAGCACCATTCGGGTGCCCTTGCCCAGTTCGCTGTAAGCGCTTATCTTATAGCCATGGGCTTCCATAATTTCTTTAGCTATAGCCAAACCAAGGCCGGTTCCGCCCATCTCCCGCGATCTGGCCTTGTCCGCTCTATAGAACCTTTCAAATACCCTCTTTAGGTCGTCCTTTGAAATGCCTATGCCGTTGTCAGATATGGACACGTCTATGAAGTCCCCTACCTTGGCCACAACATCTATCTTTGCCCCTTCTTGGCTGTACTTCACGGCGTTTGAAATGATGTTTGTCAAGACCTGGTTTATGCGGCCAGTGTCTGCCAGGATAAAGGCTTCGCTTTCAGGGGGCTGATAGCTTATGGTTTGGTTTTTCTTTTCAGCCAATATTGAGTTGTGCTTGATGCTTCTCTTTATCAGCGAATCCAGATCCGTGATCTCTTTCTCAAGGCTGAACTGGCTGTTGTCAAGTCGGCTTAGCTCCAGAAGGTCTTTTACAAGCACAGACATCCGTTCAGCCTCAGAGTCAATAACCCTAAGAAAGCTTTCCCCTATAGGCTCGTTCATGGCGCCGTCCAAAAGGGTCTCTGTGTAGCTCTTTACCGTAGCCAATGGAGTCCTCAGCTCATGGGAAACGTTCGCAACAAACTCTTTTCTCATGTTGTCAAGCTTTGTGTGCTTTGTGACGTCTTGGATCACAATCACTATGCCCTCAACCTGTTCTGCGGTGTTGAAGTAAGGGCTGGCGTTAGAGCTTATGAACTTGTCTCCTATGGCTATGGTAGCCTCGCCGGACTCATCCCTGCCCTCTAGCCCCAGCCGGCCAAGGACTTCGCTCTCTGACGCGCTGTCCAGATCGGACATGCCCAGGAGATCTATCGCCGCCGCGTTGGCGTGCATAAGCTTTCTATGGATGTCATAGGCCAAGACCCCGTCTGTCATGTTGTCCAGGACAACCCGAAGCTTGTTTTTTTCGCTTTCCATGTTGGAAATGGTATGGCTCAGCTCTTTGGCCATGTTGTTGATGGTCTCTGTAAGCTGGCCTATCTCGTCATGGGAGTAAACCGTAATCTCCTGGTTCAGATCCCCCATGGCCATGCTTTTCGCCTGCTTTGTCAAAGCCACTATAGGGCGAGTGAGAGTGTTGGCCAAAACAAACCCCAGGACTCCAGTCAAAAGCAGGGCCAGCACCATCATCGCAATGACGGTGCCTGTCACCTCTGAAATGCTGTCATTTATGTCAGTAGCGTCAAGCCTGGTGTATATCACGTACCGTATCTCTTTTTCAACTGTCACAGGCATGGCGTAGGTGATCCACTCTTTAACTGTGTTGTTGTTGTCTATGTCCTTCTTTTTCTGGTTGAACCCGATCTGCCCTCCCAGGGCGCTGATTATGGATGAGTCGTAAAAGTGCATTGACAGGTTCTCGCGAGGCGCCAGAGTCTGGTTTTCCCCCCTGGCGTCTATGATGTATCCCTGGATGCCTTGCGGCAGCTTCCAGACGTCGAACCGCTCCTGGAAATCGGCTGGGGTGCTGTTTCCCTTTACAATCTCCCCGTTGATCGTGTCAGCGTACTCCTTGAGCTGGTTCTGCGCCTTGCTGATCTCGTTGGCGGTTATCTGCAGCACCATGAAGACGCCGCTCACAATCATGACCATGAAGACCAGCACAATATAAATCATGATTAGCTTGAGCCTGATGCTTTTCATTTGCCAACCGCCTAGTCGCTGAAGTAGTAGCCCACCCCGCGCTTGGTGAGGATGTACTTGGGATTCTCAGGGTTCTCCTCCAGCTTGGCGCGGAGCCTTCGGATAGTCACGTCAACGGTTCTCACGTCCCCGTAGAACTCAAAGCCCCATACCTTCTCCAGCAGCTGCTCGCGGGAGAACACCTGGTTCTTCCTCATGGCCAAGAACTTGGTCAGCTCGAACTCCCTCCTGGTCAGATCTATCACTTGGCCTTTTCTTCTTATCTCGTACAGATCCAGGTTGAATGAGATCTCGTGAAAGTTCAGGATGCTCTTCTTGCCTTCTTCAGCTGGCTGAGTCTCGCTTCTCCTGAGGTTGGCCTTGACCCTGGCCATAAGCTCTCTTACTCCGAACGGCTTCGTGACGTAATCGTCAGCGCCCAGCTCAAAACCCAGAACCTTGTCAATCTCTTCCGCCCTGGCTGTGAGCATGATTATCGGCACCTGGCTTTTCTCCCGTATTTTGCGGCATACCTCAAACCCGTCCATCTTCGGCATCATGATGTCAAGCATCACAAGCTCCGGGTTTTCCTTCAAGGCAAGCATCAAGCCTGTTTCGCCGTCGTGCGCCTTGAGCACGGTATAGCCCTCCTTGGCCAGGTTGTAGCATATGATCTCGCAAATGTTCTTATCGTCTTCAACAACAAGAACCTTTCTGCCCATATCCATTCCTCCATAAAAGCGCTTGGCTTGCTTAAAAGCAAGACGCGACTGCAGACATCGCGCGGGGGCCAAAAAGCCGCGTTAGCGGCCCTTCTAGCCGTGGTCTAACGGCGAGCGCTTGGCTATGACCGATTTACGCGCCCCTTCGGCGCGTCAAGCCCCTAAGCTCTGAGCCCGTCGGTATCGTTGGCGTCTTGTTCATTATACAGTTTTCCCAGCCAGATGTCCACCAAAACCAGTTTGCGACAAGCGCAATGCATGATTTTTTGTTTTTGCTTCTCAGCCTTATAGGATAAAGAGCAGGATTATGCGTTTTGATAAATATTGGGCAAACTTTGATTCCTGGTTAAGCCCTTGGGCTACAGCAAACCCCAACATTTCCAAAGCCCCTTGGCCGTAGGCCAAGGGGCTTTGGGGTTTTGATTTTAGCTAAAGATTCGCGAGATAAAACATATGTCAAATAAATATTGGTTTTCGCTACTTAACAACAATAGATCAAGAATCTTGTGCAATTAATTTCGCTCATATCTATTCTCTTGATTTAATAAAAACCAGTTTTCCCAAGAAGCGATATCACTCTCTGCTGATTTATGGGCATAAAGCAAAGAAAAGCCAGAACCCGCCTTTTGCTTGACAATCATCATTGTTTGTATTATGATATCGTGAGTGAGGGACAGCCATAAAAGCGATAAATTTAGATGTTTGCTGCTGAGTTTCATGATGCCGATTACATAGAGCAAAACATTCACGAATTTTTGCGCGTGTTCAGCCTTTTTATGCTAAGCTTGGCCCTATTTAAAAGCAAAATGGTTCAAGCAACAATGATCTAACGTTGGCATATTATTCAAGACAGAATGCGCTGCTGGCGTTCGCCCCGCAAAATGCCCAGGAAGCGGCGAACATGGCCGCCCTTTGGGCGGCCTTTACTATGGTTTGGAGCCTTAGCCAAACCAGGCGTTTTTAGTCGTGAGCGAAAACAGTCATTTCCTGATCGCTCGCGAGCGACCACCGACTTATAGTTTGTGAGGTGCGGCTTTGGAGATAAACTTGGGAAACATGAAAGCCAACTATATAGAGAAGGGCGAAGGCGATTGCGTCCTCTTCCTGCATGGATGGGGCTCTAACGCATTGGTCTTCAGCAGAGCCATAGACTACCTGTCCAAATCCAGAAAAGTTTTCGCCCTAGACTTTCCAGGGTTCGGCGAAAGCCCCGAGCCAGAGGAAGATTGGGCGCTTGAAGACTACGCTGAGTTTGTGATCAGGTTCCTGAAGGAAAAACAGATAAAGAAAACTGTTCTCATAGGGCATTCCTTTGGCGGAAGAGTGATCATAAAGCTGGGATCCAGGGAAAGCCTTCCCTTTGAGATCGAAAAAATCATTCTTGTAGATAGCGCAGGAGTGCTTCCCAAGAGAACGAATAAGCAGAAGGTTCGGTCTTTGGCCTATAAGGCGGTAAAAAACGTGCTTTCCCTTAAACTCATAGAAAAAGTGTCTCCAGGAAGCCTGGAGAAGTGGAGACAGAAAAACGGATCTGCCGACTATAGGAATGCCACTCCAAAGATGAGAAAAGTGCTAGTTAAGACAGTGAACGAAGATCTCGAGCCTTTGCTTCCCATGATCAAGCATGAAACCCTTTTGATCTGGGGCGACAAAGACACGGCAACCCCCCTCTCAGACGGACAGCTTATGGAAAAGAAGATCCCGGGCTCTGGGCTTGTCGTCTTGAAAGGCGCTGGACATTACTCATTCTTGGAGCAGGAAGTCATCTTCCTGCGAGTTCTGGGATCCTTTCTTGGAGAGGTGCAGACGTGACGTTTTTTATTGCAGTTCTAACAGCGGCTTTTGCGGTATCCTTCGCATGCGTGTTCCTTTGGTCCATGCACATGTTCCAGCTGAATTCCTATAAGCCCGCAGAGCATGGCAGATGGATCGCAAAGGAGATCCCAAGCGTCATGGCAAGGCAAGCGCCATGCGTAATAGCCTTTTTGGTTTTGGTCATTTTCCCCGAAACCTTGGCAGCCATAATTGTTTCAGCCATTCTCTTCCTAATGTCAATAATATTGAACAGGCCAAAGCCAGCCAAGAAAAAGCTGGTCTACACCCATAGGGTGCTGAGAATGCTGGGTACCACCGCCTTGCTTTTTATTATTATCACAGTCTTAGCCTTGTTTTTCTTCCTCCCCCTGCTCCCCCTCTTTTGCGTCCTTGCCCCGCTTCTGCCAATAGCCGCCAACTTCATCAATAGGCCTATTGAAAAGCATATAAGCCAGGGCTACGTAAATGACGCAAGAAAAATTATTAGGTCAATGCAAAACCTTGTAGTCATAGGCATTACGGGAAGCTATGGCAAGACCAGCACCAAGTACTACCTGTCAAAGCTCCTTGGAGCGAAGTACAGCGTCTGCATGACTCCCCAGAACTATAATACGACCCTGGGCGTCGTAAAAACAATAAGAGAAAATTTAAGAGCGACGCATGAAATATTCGTCTGCGAGATGGGTGCCCGAAATGTCGGAGACATCAAGGAAATTTCCGATCTGGTCACACCGTCCATCGGAATCCTGGTATCCATAGGCAACCAGCATCTAGAATCCTTCAAGACTATAGAAAACATAGAGAAAACAAAGTTTGAACTAATTGATTCCCTCCCAGCCACAGGCATGGCCTTCTTAAACTTGGATAACGACATCATAAGAAACCATAAGACCCAAAAGCCTTTCACCTCTTTCGGAGTCACCAGTAAAGGCCTGGATTGCTATGCCACAGACGCCAAGTCCTCCAGCAAGGGAACATCTTTCGTCTTCCATTCCAAAAGCGGCGACAGCTTCCCTGTCACAACAAAGCTTCTAGGAGCGCATAACGTCTTGAACCTGGTAGGCGCAATGGCAGTCGCTGATTACCTGGGCGTCGGAAAAGCGGAGCTTGCCAGCCAAGCGAAAAAGATCGAAGGGGTCCCGCACCGCCTAGAACTAGTTCCAGGCCATGGATGCACCATAATAGATGACGCCTATAACTCAAACCCCCAAGGCGCCAAATCTGCCCTAGAAACGCTTGCTGGCTTTGACGGCTTCAAGATCCTTGTCACCCCAGGCATGGTTGAGCTAGGCAACGCCCAGGACGAATGCAATAGAGTCTTCGGAGAGCAAGCGGCTGACGCTTGCGACTTTGCCATCCTAGTCGGCGAGGCCCAGACCAGAAGCATCCTAAAAGGCCTTGAATCAAAAAATTTCAGCCCTGACAAGATCTATGTAGCGCAGTCCCTCAATGACGCGCTGGATAAGGCGTACTCGCTGGATGCAAAAGGCAAAGAGAAGGTTATACTCCTAGAGAACGACTTGCCGGATAATTATTAAATTAAAAAAAAAAAAAAAACAAAACCCCAAGCGCCGCAGGCGCTTGCCCCATGCCGGGGCGCAGCCCCGGCATGGCCAGGTCTTAGAGCCCTAAAACTTGAATATAATGATTGTACCAGGAAACGGAAAGATTTCTTTTTCGTTTCATTTTCTATGCGACTCATAGGGGAGTGCTTCAATGAAGATAAGAGTTGGAGTCTTTTTCGGCGGGCAAAGCGTCGAGCATGAAGTTTCTGTCATATCCGGCATACAGGCCTTGAACAGCATAGACAGGGATGTCTATGAGCCGATACCGATATACATCTCAAGAGAGAGCCAAATGTTTGTTGGCGCTGACGTAGGGGATATAAGTTCCTATAAGAACATCAAGGAACTTTTGTCAAAAAGCCAGAGAATCCTTCTCTGCAATACCGGCAACAAGGTGGAAATGCTAAGGCATCCCCCCAAGAGGTTTAGCTCAAACTTTCTAGGAAGCCTGGATATAGCTTTTCCTGTAGTCCATGGCACCAACGTGGAAGACGGAAGCCTTCAGGGCTATTTCAGAAGCATACCGATCCCGTTTGTAGGATGCGATTGCCTTGCAAGCGCATGTTGCATGGACAAATATATGATGAAAGCAATCCTGAAGGACAATGATATCCCTGTCCTTGATTGCGTCCAGTTTGACTCTTCCCAGTACGCCCAAGACGATGGCAAGCTAATCCCAAGCATCATGGAAAAGATCGGCTTCCCCTGCATTGTGAAACCAACTGATCTTGGCTCAAGCGTAGGCATAAAAAAGGCAAAAGATCCCGAATCCCTAGCTGAAGCGATTGACTACGCGCTCCAGTTCTCGCAACGCGCCTTGGTTGAACGGGCTGTCACAAACCTGAGAGAGATAAACTGCGCTGTCCTGGGAGACTACGAGAACGCCAGAGCCTCAGAATGCGAAGAGCCGATAGGAACAGACGAGATCCTTAGCTATGAGAACAAGTACGGTGGCGGCTCCAAGGGAATGGCTGGAACCCAAAGAAAGCTTCCCGCTGACATAACTCCGGAACAGAGAGAAAAAATCCGTGATCTTGCCGTCAAAGCTTTCAAGTCCCTGAACTGCAACGGCGTTGTTCGCATTGATTTCCTCATGGAAGGCTCTACAGGCGAGATCTGGCTTAACGAGATCAACACCATACCAGGCTCTCTTTCTTTCTACCTTTGGGAACCAGTAGGCCTAAAGTATCCCAAGCTCCTGGATGAGATGATTAAGCTGGGCCTCAAGCGCGAAAGAGAGAAAGCTAACCTTTCATTCTCCATAGACACGAGCATTCTGGCCAACGCCAATATAGGGATCAAGGGCGGGTCAAAGGGGTTTGTGAAGAGATAGGGATGGAGCGGAGCGCTGGAATTAGGGTGCTACGAAGGCTGGAGTTTGGTTGCAAAGGCTGGAGGATATAGGGCTGGAGGCTGGAGAGGGCAAGGCTATTTGCAAAGAATTAAAAGATTTAGGTTAAATGACTTTGCGCTTTTAGGGTATTTGTGGATTCGGATCTACCCTCCACTGAGGCAAGGCAAAGAAGAAGCGGTTGGCGAAGC
>JAISWZ010000269.1 GCA_031270945.1 Clostridiales bacterium
AAAAAAATCCAGATCAGGAGATGAAGCAAATGCCGCTTGTGCCTGCCATTTGCACCCAGTGCGGAGCGCGTCTCAATGTTGACAGTTCCTCGGACGCGGCGATCTGCAAATACTGCGGAACTCCGTTTGTTGTTGAAAAAGCTGTCAACCTCTACAGCGTTAGCGCCAACAACGTCTACATCATAGGCGGCGCAAGCGAATATGAGATCATTGCCGGCACCCTTAAAAATTACAAAGGATCTTCAGTCAATGTAACTGTCCCGCCCGAGGCCAAGGTTCTGCAATCCGCAGTGTTCAGCGGAATGCGGGCGCTTGAGAGCGCGACTTTGCCTAAGAGTGTCACGACGCTGGAATCCATGGCCTTTTTAGCCTGCACAAAACTCAAGTCTGTCAGCCTTCCTGACACAATAACAGAGATTGGGGAGAAGTGCTTCTCCTCCTGCCAATCCCTGCCAAGCGTCGTTTGGCCCAAAAGCTGCAAGACAATAAAGTACCAGACCTTTTCTGACTGCCAAAAGCTTTCCCAGGTCAAGCTTCAGCCCGGCTTGGAGCAAATCCAAAGCGAGGCTTTCATGAACTGCTTTTCATTAAAGAGCATTGCCATTCCTGATACGGTTTCAGAGCTGGGGGTAAATCTCTTTAAAAATTGCAAATCCCTTGAGTCGGTGAAGCTTCCGGCAGGGCTCCAGACCATTCCCATAGGCTTCTTTTACGGGTGCGAGTCGCTTAAGTCCATAGAATTGCCAAGTTCCCTGACTTGTATAGAAAGCATGGCTTTTCAAAACTCCGGGCTTGAGAGCGTAGACCTGCAATGCGGCGTCAAGGTAAAGCCCAACGCCTTCTATGGCTGCGCAAGCCTCCAGAATGTTCATCTCGCAAAGGACGTCGATCTTGACCCGGACTATGTGCTTCACCGCTTTGACAATTCTCTCCGGCTAATAGACGCGCCCTTCAGGAACTGCAAGTCATTGCAGAATGTCCGCTGGGACAAATGGGTTAAAAGAGTCGACTTTTACTTCTTTGATCCTGAAGCGCGAATCAACAAGAGAGGGATCCCGTTTTTTTAAGCTTTTAACCCTGTTATATACCTAAAAAAGCTCTGCCGGAGGCAGAGCTTTTTGCTATTGCTTCTTTCTTCTCATAATCCCAGCTATGCCGCCTACAAAGAAAAGCGCTATAGCCGCAATGGCCAATATTTGAAAGTACGTGTTGAATATTGTGTTAAGCTCTTCCATCACAGGCATCGCAATATCGGTGTGCTTTCCATAAAACTCTTTAGGCAGCAAGTTCTTGATCGATGCCAGGTAAAAGACCAAAACAGCAATCGCTGAACTGACGCTAGCCCAGATGATCGCCATATGGAAGCGCCCTCTGTTTGCCACAAGCAAAAGCAGAAGCAGCACTATGCCAACTCCTATAGTCGCGTACAGGGTGGCAGGGCCAAGCACGAGCTTGACGTTCGCCATTATGGCTGGCTTCAAAAGCTTGCTGAGGCTTAAGGCATCGAAGCTTATGTTGTCCAGCACCAGCTTTACAGCGCCTTCACCCAGGCCGAAAAGGTTGACGCCAAGTGTCTCTTCCATCACTTTCTCGTTTTCATGCATCAGCGCCAAGATCTCGTCTGACGTAACTTGTCCCCGGTCGCTCCCTGCCTTGACGGCATCTATATAGCTCGAGAGCTTCTGTGACGCAAACTTCTTGAAAGTGGACTCTTCAAGCAGGTCTCCAAGCTCTTCTTCCTTTATGCCCAGGGTAACAGTGATAAGCGGCCCCAGCTTTTCATGAAGGAGCTTTGGCAGAGTCGCGTCTGACCCATTGCCAAAGATCGATCCCATCTTAAAGCTTCTCAAGTCAAGAGAGTAAACTATCTTTTCTACTGTGGCAGGACTGGCCAGCGCTCTAGCCGCAAGCAAGGCACCCCCAAGCGAGATTGCCGCCGCAAGGAGGATCGCCAATATGATCGACAAAAACGCTGCGCCTCCGCCTCCGCCCTTTTTGGCGGGATTTTGGCTCTGCATATCCACCCGCTCTCCGCAACTCATGCAAAATGTGCTTCCCTTCTTTAGTTCCGCCCCGCAAAAGCGGCACTTCTCCATATAATCCCCCCGTCTTGCCGACCAGCCAAGTCTTGCTGTTCGCGGGGGTTTCTCCGCAAAATCGCATTTGGCGCGTCTGCAAATTTTGGCATGAGCCATTTAGAGCATATCCCAAAATTCCGTTAAGGCGCAGAAAAATTCCTGGCGAATGCTTCAACGCCGGAATTTTTCAAGACATGGAATTAATTTTGGGATATGCTCTTACGCATATCCCCTTAGGTTGGATACGCTTAAGCTTGCATTATTAATAACGAAAACAAACGCTTTTAGTCTCCACCGAAGCGTTAATTCCTTCGATTATTTTGGGATAACCACATTCTATTTATACCACAACAGTTATGGCTCGTCAAGGCATTGCAGGATTGGATTTGACAATTCCTGAATTTAAAGCCTGTCCAAAACTTCATAGAGCATATCCCAAAATTCCGATATGGCGCAGTAAAATTCCTGGCGAAAGCTTCAACGCCGGATTTTTCCGGTGCCTCGGATATAATTTTGGGATATGCTCTTAAAAAGGCGCATTACGGCGTCGGCCCAATGTTCAGCAGCGCAGCGCTTCATTTGTTATTAATTTAAGTTTTTAGACTGTAGCAGGCATGGTTTCCTTTAAAATGGCTAAAATACCAATTGGGGAAATGCGAGCTCGACCCGGAGCGGGCATAACAACAGGGGCTGGCATGCGCCAGCCCCTGTTGTTATTTCACGCCAGCTTTGAAAGCTGCGCCGCCTCTTTCTCGTATTCCTTAAATCCAGCGTTTACAAGCTTCAGCAAGAACGCCAGGGCTAGAACGCTTAGCGCTATGAATACCAGCGCGGTCGCAGTAACGCTTTGCACGTAGCGATCAGACATCTCCCAGGCTATTCCCGCGATGGACGCCATCGCTATTATCCTAAGGCTATCCGGCAAGAACAGGTTGCTGATCTTGAATCCTGATCTCGCGGAAACCGAAACAGCCGCGCCAAGCGCTGATGTCCAGAGCACGTGACCTCCAAATGAAAACAGGAACTCTCTCAGCGCCAAAGACGAGAACCCGTACTTGATCAGGTAAGCGGACGTCGCTGCGCCAGAAGTGTCAAATATGGTAAACCCAGCCCCAATAGCGCACCCGACGGCCAGCCCGTTTAGGATTTTGTTTCCGGAAAAAGTTTTAAGGGCGAAATAAAGGGCAAAAAGCTTTAAAGCCTCTTTTAGCGCCGCGTACGCTGCGGCGATAGCCACCCCCAGCTGGGCTGGCCATAGGCTAGACCAGCACAGGGAGTACAGGAACGAGGCCGCGAAGGCCAGAACCCAGCCAGCCGCTATGCACAAGGCGATTGAGGAAGCTTTTATGTCCCTCCGCCTATTGGTTTCAAAGAAGAGGATGCAGTAAGAAACAGGAGCGGCTATGGATCCCAAGAAGACTATGCCAGGAAGAAGCATCATCGCGTTATGTGAGCTAAAGCCCCTGAGCATCACGACTACGCTCTCCATTCCTTGCATTGCGGAGAAAGCCATAAGAAGCGCCACAAAAACAGGGAAGAACAGCCACGGCTTTCCCGAGTCTTCCTTGGCTGATCCAAAGAGCAGCGCCTTGGCGCTATCTACCCCGTGATCCTTGAAGACTTCTGAAAACAACCGTCCAAACCTTATGTCATGCTCCTTTGTGTTTAGCGCCGCGACATCAAGCAAAGACGAGATTGTCCCAAGAGGGGAGAAGCCTTTTCTCCTTCTTCTGCTCCTTAGGGAGGCCCTGGCTGGAACAGCCTTGATCCTGCCCTCTCGAACAGAGGCTGATTCCTTGCTTCTGGTTTCCCTCAGAGACGGCGTCTCAATCCTGGGAGACGCGCTTTTGATCTCTCTTGGAGAGGCGCTTCGGATTTCTCTGTGTGACGCGCTTCGGATCTCTCTTGGAGTTGCGCTTTTGATCTCTCTTGGGGACGCGCTTCGGATCTCTCTAGGAGACGCGCTTCGGATCTCTCCCGAAGACGCGCTTGCAGCTCTTGATGGCGCTGCGCTTTTGATCTCTTTTGCGTGTCCAACAGGAATAGCTTTTGGCGGATCCGGCTCTTTTATCTCAACCTCTGGACCAAGCTCAAGCTTCGGAACTTCGGATTCCGCAACCTCCGCCGCCTTTTCCTCAGCGCTTGCAGGCTCAAAGGCGTCATTCCTGTTTGACGCCCACCTTCTTACCGCCTTTGGCTTGGCTGGCGCAATGGCTGTGGCGTCTTGGCCGCAAACCAGGCATATGTTGGTGTCTTCCCCAAGCGGGCCCCCGCATGCCGGGCACAGCCTACCTGCTATCTTAGCCCCGCAGCTGCCGCAATAAATGGCGCCTTTGGCCAGCTTATGTCCGCACGATTCGCATAGCATCAAGCAACCCCCTTACAAAGCCTCAGGCGTAAGCGCCTATGTCAGGCCGGCGCGGACAAGCCGCGCCAGAAACTTCTGCTTTTACAATATACTTGGCGCGAGCTGATTTTAGAATTGAAGGATTGATATAAGCTTGGAGCATATCCCAAAATTATATCCGAGGCAGCGGAAAAATCCGGCGTTGAAGCGTTCGCCAGGATTTTTCCGCTGCCATTTCGGAATTTTGGGATATGCTCTTGATATTCCTGCGAGGGGACATGCGCTAATCCAGGCTTGACTATTCAATGCCATACACATATAATAAATGAAAATCATTCTCATTTAGAGCATACAACCGGCACAGGAAAAGCCTGAACGCTTTCGCCTCGGGCTTTTTTCGGGCAAGCTTGTTCTGGGCTCTTTCAAGCCGTTATATGCACTCAACCGGGTTTCAAGACGCAGCCCTGCGTTCAGAGAGCCCGTTTTCAATAGAAGCATATCCCAAAATTAATCTTAGGGCTTACGGAATTTTGGGATATGCACTAGGGGGAAATCATGAGAAAACACACTCCAATTCCAGTGACAGTGCTCACCGGCTACCTGGGATCCGGCAAGACAACGCTAGTGAACAGGCTGCTTGCGGATCCGCAAGGCATGCGCATTGCCGTAATCGTCAATGACATTGGCGAGATAAACATCGATGCCGCGCTTATAGCCGCGAAAGGCCACGCCAGCGTTGAGGACACAAGCCTTGTGTCACTTACCAATGGCTGCGTATGCTGCTCTCTCAGCACAGAGCTTGTCGAGCAAATAGCCAAGCTCGCAAAAATGAAGAAGTTCGATTACATCCTGCTGGAAGCCAGCGGCATCTGCGAGCCATTGCCAATCGCCCAGTCAATCTCCTTGATTGATGGCACGGCGCAAAAGAGCAAGTTCCCAACCCTTTGCCGCATTGACGGCATTATAGCTGTCGTGGACGCCTACCGGCTTCTGACAGAGTTCTCAAGCGGAGAGGATCTGCTTGATCCCGACGAGCAGGATATCGCGAGCCTTTTAGTGCAGCAGATCGAGTTCTGCAACCTGGTTTTGCTAAACAAGGTCGACCAGCTTACCGAAGAGGAAGCAGGGAAAGTGGAGGCGATAGTCAAAGCTCTCCAGCCCAAGGCGCAAATCATCAGAACCAGCTTCGTCGATGTTCCGGCCAAGGACATTTTGAACATACATCTTTACGACCACGAAAACACCTACCTCTCAGCAGGGTGGGCGCAGACGCTTGAGCATGAGAACGATGAAGTTGACGA
>JAISWZ010000297.1 GCA_031270945.1 Clostridiales bacterium
CCCTTTGCAGAATAACGGAAAACCTAAAACTTTTGACGGCTTTCTGTATAGCATGACGGCGCATCCAAGTTTATACTAAAGGAAATTGGTCAAAATACATAAAATCGGAGGGACTTTAATGAAACGTTTTGTATTGCCAGCATTAGCATTGTTCTTGGTTTTTGTCATGGCTTCATGCGCTAAAAGCCCAGCGGAGGCTGATGCCACGAAAGCTGATCCAACCGCCAACGCGCCAGCAGCCAACTCGCCAGCAGCCAACTCGCCAGCAGCCGACGAGCCAAAATCCGAATCGCCAGCTTCACAGGACGAGATTTATGAAGTCATAATGCAGTTCCCAACTCTAGGCAGCACACCTCAAGATCTTCAACTGGTCGAGGATGCCCTTAACAAGAGAACTGAACCGGAGATTGGGGTTCATGTAACCTTTTTGCCCGTCAGCGCCTTTGAAGTCAACAGCGTAACTAACCTCATGATTTCCACAGGAGAGAAGCTGGACTTGATGATTAGCCTTTTCGAAAGCGGAGGCGTATCAGGCTATGTAAATAAAGGGGTATTGCTTGAGCTTGACGAATTGGTAGAAAAATATGGGCAAGACATAGTAGCGGCTGAAGGCATAGCAATGAGCGGAGGATACGTAAACGGCAAGCTTTACGCAGTGCCGGCGGAAGAGAAAATGGCCCGCGTGAAAGGGTTCTTGACCAGGAAAGACGTCTTGGAAAGAAACGGGATATCCATTGACCCCAACAAAATCTATTCTCTTGAAGAGGTAACTGAGATCTTCGGCAAAGTGAAAGAAGGAGAAGGCGAGGGTTTTTACTGCTTAGCAGTGAATGGAACGTATGACATGTACTCATTCACTGGAGACTATTTGGGAGCGGGGATAGGGAGCGGAGTCCTGCCTAATTATGGCGTCGGCTCAACAAACATCATTAACGTGTTTGAAAGCGAAGAATACGCCGAGTCCTTGGACATTGTCCGAGATTGGTACCTCAAGGGCTACTTGGCGCCTGACTGCAACACCATAACAGACTCAGCCTTGGCCCAATTCCAGGCTGGCAATTTCTTTGGAGTGTTCAGCAACTGCGAGCCCGACATGATATCAGGCTGGACAGGCACGGCAAGAGCCGCTCTGGGCACTGACGTGGTACCGATATATACGACAGCCCCCATGGCTGTAACGCAAAACTATCAGACTACTGTTTGGGGTCTGCCAATCACTTGCGAAAACCCTGTAAAGACAATGCAATGGCTAAACCTGCTCTACAAGGACCAAGAGATCATCAACCTCATTCACGAGGGCGTTGAAGGCGTGCATTGGCAGTTTGTTGAGGGAAGCGACATCGTTATCGAATATCCTGAAGGCGTTGACGGGTCGAATGTGACTTACTCGGCAATCCTCAATGTCTGGGGCGACAAGAGCAAAGACTATGTCCGCCCGCCAAGCGATGAAACCTATCCTGAAGTCCTTAAGGCGTTCAACCAGTCCGTAACGCCTGAGCACACATCAATCGCTTTGGGCTACTGCTTCAACGTTGACAACGTCAAGACAGAATACGCCTCAGTAAACGACGTGCTGAGCGAATACAGCGGAAGCCTGGGACTAGGCGTTGTAGATCCCAAGAATGTCCTGCCGGAATTTCAAGCGGCTCTAAAGGCTGCTGGCGTAGATAAGCTGATAGCTGAGAACCAGAAGCAGTTTGATGCTTGGCTTGCAAGCAAATAGCCGATTTTTAGAACAAAAACGTTCTTGACTTGAGCAAAAGGGCATATACTTGCGAGCGAAAACATCAAGAGAATTAATTGGTTGTTTTCGCTCGTGAGCATCCACTCACGCGAGTGAAAAGCGCAGTTCTTTTCACTCGCGTGGATATCTCAATCTTCGGGATATGCCCTGAAAGGGGATCTGCAATGACCGCAATCAAGAAAGCAAGACGGTACATGCCGTTTTATATAATGGCCTTGCCAGGACTGATATATCTTTTGTGCAACAACTACCTGCCAATGGCTGGCATAGTGATCGCTTTCAAACATTTGAACTTCCAAAAAGGCATATTCGGCAGTGACTGGGCTGGCTTCGACAACTTCAAGTTCCTGTTCGCCTCGAACAACGCCTTTAGGATAACCAGAAACACAATCCTCTACAACCTGGCGTTTCTCGTAATAGGCACAACTCTTGCCATAGCGCTTGCGATACTTATGAGCGAAGTGCAGGGTAAAATTGCTAGCAGACTGTACCAGAGCTTGATATTGCTACCCTTTCTCATTAGCTGGGTCATAGTGAACTATCTAGTCAACGCCTTCCTTGCCGCTGACTCAGGGCTTATCAACAACAGCATCATTAAGCCCATGGGCAAAGCGCCTATCATGTGGTACAACTCCAAGCAATATTGGCCATTCATCCTTGTCATCTGCAGCACCTGGAAATCAATCGGCTACAGCATGATAATATACCTCAGCAGCATCATGAGCATCAGCCAGGACTACTACGAAGCGGCTACAATAGACGGCGCGTCAAAGTTCCAGCAGGTCAAGCAGATTACTGTGCCGCTCATAAAGCCAGCTATGATAACCTTGACCATCCTCTCCATCGGAAGGATATTCTACTCCGATTTTGGCCTTTTCTATCAAGTGCCAAGAAACAGCGGTCCACTCTATAGCGTCACTCAAACCATTGACGTCTATGTCTACAACGCGTTGATGAGAAATAGCGACTTCGGCATGTCCAGCGCCGCTGGCGTCTATCAGTCCATAGTGGGCTTTGTCCTGATCATTTCCGCAAACGCGTTGATTAGCAAAATAAGCAAGGATAATGCGCTGTTTTAAATTTTAAATCAATTTCTAAGCAAGGAGGTGCTTATGCAAGTCAAAAGCTTTGAAAACATAGCGTGGAAATCTGTTGCGCATATTGTCTTGTTCCTGTTTGCGCTTGCGGCGGTTTTGCCCTTCGTCTTGCTTGTCTCCGCCTCTTTCACCGACAACCAGACCGCCGTTGCGCAGGGCTTTGCGTTTATTCCCAAGAAGTTCAGCCTTGACGCCTACAACTATGTGGTGCGTGAATGGAGAACTGTCGGAAGAGCTTATTCCATGACCTTCATAGTAACAGTGGGAGGAACGCTCCTGAGCCTGGCGGTCACTTGCCTTTTCGCCTACGCCATCTCCCAGAGAGACATGCCGGGAAGAAACCTCCTGACACTCCTCGTGATTTTCCCAATGCTATTCAATGGAGGCCTTGTCTCAACTTATTACGTCTGGTCTTCGGTTTTTCACATCAAGAATACGATCTGGGCATTGATCCTGCCTAACCTCCTAATGAGCGCTTTTAACGTGATCCTGATGAGGAATTACTTCCAGACAACCATAAGCCCAAATATCCTGGAAGCGGCAAGGATAGACGGGATCGGCGAGCTCAAGCTCTTCCTTGCGATAGTCCTGCCGCTGTCAGCGCCAATCGTAGCCACAATAGGCCTCATGGGGGCCCTTGCCTACTGGAATGACTGGACAAATGGGCTCTATTACCTTACCGAGCGTGGCGGAGGCCATCTTTACACAATTCAACTTGTCTTGAATAGCATTAACGAGAACATCAACTACTTATCCAATAACTCGCAGCTAGCAACAGCCGCAGCTACCCAAAACCTTCCATCTACAACAATCCGCATGGCCCTTGCGGTATTGGGACTGCTGCCGATTTTACTGGCATACCCGTTTTTCCAGAAGCATTTTGTCAAAGGGATTACGCTGGGTGGAGTCAAGGAATAACTTTTATTCCGCATTGATGATTCCACTCCCGGATACAAGCGCTTTCGCCAAAGCCAGTCCCAGGAGGCACCCTAACTTTCGCAAAATGCGCATTCGAAAGCCCCTATGGCCCGATTAAGTCAGAATGGGCGAAACAAGAAAATACACTGTTCCGCCAAATACGACAGCGCTCATAGAGCTTCCAAACGCGGATCCCATTCTGAGGCGGGCAAAGATAAGAAATTTCCACAAACAATAGTCATCGGTGTAGCCTAGCCTTTGCAATTGCAAATCCCCATGGTATACTATTGATATCCCAAAGAGTCATCAGATCTCTCTGGGACACCAATTCTCCAAGGAGGCGCCTATGGGGCTGACTACCCAATGGCTCAACGCCAGTGTCGCGCACATACAAGATCTTTATGGCGTCGCGGCTTTTCTTGTCCTGGGATCCAATAAAGGACTGCTAATCGACACATGCATGGGCATGGACAACATCAAGAAAGAAGCGGAATCTCTCACCGCTCTCCCGTTTGACCTGGCCCTGACCCATGGCCACTTGGATCACGTAGGAGGCATAGGCTATTTTTCCAAAGCCTATATCCATCCCAACGATATCCCGCTAGCCACTGAACACTCTTCCATCGAGTTTCGCGCGGAACGCAACCCGGATATTCCAACAAAAGACTTGGCCCCCTCTTTCACAGGCGAGTTCCTTCAACTCGCTGATGGCCAGATCTTCGACCTGGGAGGGCTTTCAGTAGAAACGATTGCTCTCCATGGCCATACAAAAGGAAGCGTGTGCTTCCTGATCAGGGAATGCAGAGCTATCCTGTTTGGTGACGCCTGCAATATAAACACCCTTATCATGAAAGAGTATTCCACAACCATTTCGGAATACCTGAAAAACCTGAAGACCTTCAAAAGCAGAGAAAAGGACTACGATACAGTTTATTACTCCCATGGCCCAGCCATAGGGCCAACCGAGTGCCTTGACGACAATATCGAGCTCTGCGAAAGAATCCTGGCTGGCAAAGATGACGCTTTGCCATGCGAAGCCTTCGGCAGAAATGCATTCAGAGCCGCCGCCATGGACGAGAGCTACAGAAGACTCGATGGCAAGTTCGGCAACATCGTCTATAGCAAGGAAAACGCGATCTAGGAGTTAACGGTTCTGCACTAAGGCAAGGCTCTCTCGGAGAGCCTTGCCTTAAGTTTTTTCTGTTTTATTTTATGACAGATAATCTAAGTCTTGACAACCATTTCAGATTCGCCTATAATGAATATAAGCACGAAATATGCAAGAAGTTTGCATATCCTGTTTTTGGAACACAGACAAAAGAAGGGAGCTGAGACTACGCCAGACAAGAACGCAATACCGGATCGGCTGAACAAAACCATTTCAGCATTGCTGTCATCCCCTCAAGCCTTGCCTATAGCGAAAAGCATCGCTGAAAGCTTTTTGCATATTGGGGCTGACAACCTGGAACTGGTGAAAGGAAACTTGCCAACCTGGAACAATGGGGTATGCGGAGAATACGAAGAGTGCTGGTCCATTCAGTTCAATAGAGCGAAGGACAATCACAAGTTTCACGTGGATCTGACCGCTGTTCCACTGAGCGAAAGCGTCGACGGCATGAAGGAATACAGCGCATATAGGGCAGCCGCGCTTTTGTCAAGGCAGACTGATCCCAGGAATCTCGCATATGTCCGCGAGATTGTGCTGTTTGAGCAACCCCTGTTTGCTAGCGACAACTGGCTCTACGAATTCGTGTTTTCAAGTGAGGACGGCGAAATTCTTGCCGAGAATATAGCTGTGTTGACTGTCATATTGCCGAGGCTCCCAAAGACTCCTGTTGAGAGCATGGGAAACGATGAGAAGTGGGCCAACTTCTTTGCTTGCGTGGCTAACGGCCAGAGCTGCAAGAGCTTGGTCGACGCTTTGCCTGAGATAGGGCTTGCCGCAAGCGTGGTTGAGGAACTGGGCCTTTAGGGCAAACAAGAATTCAGAAGGCAAAGTGACGGGATTTTTTCTTTGCGATCACGTCAAAAGCCCTGCAGAGCTCCTGTGTCCGGCCTTGTGTGACTGCCTGGACGGCAGGTTCGGCAACATCGTCTTTAGCGAGGTACACGATCTAGGATTGAAAAAGGCGGAAGCAAGCGCATGCTTGCTTCCGCCTTTTTTGGTTTTTTTATTTCTCGGCTGTTTCACAGCCGATAGCCCTGCTGGTTTTGCTTCTTTTAAGCTAATTTGGCAGCATACAAAAATATAAGAAATTTGCCTGATAAAATTTTAACTTAAATTTTTATTTTCTTCTCTACCCATCTCCCCTCCAGCAATGCCCCTGTCACCAAAAAGAAATATTCTCCATCAAATAAAAACGACCTCCAAGGCAATCTAATACATGAAAGCGATGCGAGGAGAAGGAGGGGGCTCTATGGAGGCTGACGAGTATTGGGCTCAGGCTGAGAAGACAAAATCCAGGCTTTACCGCGTAGCGGCAATGTACCTGGGCAGCGAAAACATGGCGCTTGACGCAGTAGAGGAGGCTGTGTTCAAGGGGTTCAAGTCAAGGGGGAAATTGCGTCAGCCAGAGTTCTTCGGAACATGGATGACAAGAATACTCATCAATGAGTGCAAGAAAGAGCTCAACCGCAACAAGCGAGAGCGCCTGATGGACACTCTCCCTGAAACGGCAACCGAAGAGTTTGACTCGCTTCCGCTAAAGGAGGCGGTACGCCGTTTGCCGCAGGAGCTAAAGGATGTGATAATCCTAAGGTATTTCTCAGGGCTTACCTTGGCCGAGACAGCCCAAAGCCTTGAGATACCAATAGGAACAGCGGCAACCAGGCAGAGGAGAGCCTTGGCGCTGCTGAAGATCGGGCTCTCGGAGGAGGAGTGATCATGGACAGGAAAGAAGAGTACCAGAGCCTCTTGGAAGAGCTAGAGAATACCCCGCCAGCCCTTGAATACGTCGTTGCCAGAGCCAAGGCAAGAACAAAAAGCACAAGGCGCAATCAAATCTTTGTGCCTGCCACAAGCATAGCCTTGTTCTTCATTGTGTTTGTGGCTCTTGTCAACCTGTCATCAACGTTTGCCATGGCATGCGGCAGGATACCCCTGATAAGGGA
>JAISWZ010000334.1 GCA_031270945.1 Clostridiales bacterium
GCGCTTCTTAGAGCGTCGCGAGAAGGCGTATTACTCCCTAACACGTCACTCTAAGCGAGCATTAAATGTCTAAATAGTCGGCAGTATTCGACAAGACTGGTAACCTTGTACAGCTCCAATGATTTTCTATTTTCCGCTTGCGAGCATATGTTATTATAAATCAAACATAATTATTGTATTTTCATACAAATTTTAACTTTCTCCCTTAAACCTTTCGAAGAAAGAGCTTGTTATGTTGGATATCACGACTAAGGCCATAAATATCGATATATAAACAATGCCCTTTATTGGCGCTCCGCTGCCCATAAACACGACATGGTTAATGTAATCGTTGATCGTGCCAGAGCAATCCGCTATAAACCAGGACAGCGCCAACGTCGAGAGGACAACTGCTAGTATCTGGATATAGCTGTCGTATTTCGTTTTATAAGCTATCAGGACAATATCCGCTATGGCCGCAAGCAATAGGCAAGTGAAGGCCGTCGAATTGAAAATGCCGTAAGGGGTAGCGAATAATCTGTATGCGAACAGCAAGACAAGGGCGATAAACGCAGCAAGCGCTTCGATATACTCTGCGATTGTTTTCTTGCTCAAGTATTCTTTCATTGAGCCTGCCTCCTTTGCCTTTGATAAAACTCTTTTAGTATCAGGACTGCCAAGAAGAACAAAGTCGCCAGGGCAAAGAGGACATCGATGATAATTAACGCTGTTTTCCACCATGGCGTTATGGATACCATCTTCGCGGAGGAGCTGAGCCCATTGATAGCCAAGGTATGAGCTAAGGTATAGTGGACATTTTTTGTCAGCTTGCGGAGGTGCGCTGAGATGTTCCCGTCTCCGGCTTTGATGGCATCTATATACTGGTATCCCGGGCGGCTTACTCCGCTTACCGGATCCAGATCGAGCCTTGTTGACAGGCAGATGTTTTCGGTGCCAGCAGTGATCTGAGACAAGTATTCTTGGCCATAGGGAGACAGAACTCCGTCTGTCATGACAAAGCCTACGAACCCCCACTCATCTCTGAGCACTTTTGTGTTTAGGGCGTAGCTTGCTGGGATATAGTAAAGGCCTATTCTTCCCATGCTTTGCATTGTGTACCTGCTTCCGCCCCAGCCAAGGGATCCTTCAAAACCCCGGAGCGCGCCTTCTCTGAAAGCTTGTTCAGTGAAGAACATGCTGACGCCGCCGCGAGCGGTTTCTTGATCGTTTCCTACGAAATGCTTAGGCCCTCCAGCATATCCTCTAGCAGTCATTTCTTCTGCCATCACTTCGCCAATCAAGGCAGTGAAGTTGGGGCATTCTGACAGATACTCGCCTGTGCGTCCACCAAATGGAGTGCGATGGAGATCAGCGCCAATGCTTGTGCCAAAGGCTATGGGAGCTCCTGCGCTTGCTTCAAACGCAGAGCCTGAGAAAAGGGCTTCTTCAGACAGGGACTTCGCTCGGTTTCGCATGAGGTCTTTGTTGAAGGTAGAGGCTAAGATGCCTGAGCTCGCATACTGGGCTGAATAGCGTTTATCGCCGTAAGCGTATGATCCCCTAAATCCGTTGGTGCCATCTCCGATGGCTGTAGTAGGCTTAGCTACTGATGTGTTCCCTGGGATTCCAAAGTTGTCTGTTGCGTTGGCTGCCATTTCCTCCAGCGTAAACTGATCCAAGTAGGTCTCCCACAGCGGGTCATCATAGGGAACATCTCTCATCATTACAAAGCTGATCCCATTGTCTGCGCCTTGCGTGAAGCTTTCGACCGAAGGCGAATCCTCTGGTTTTTCGTACAGTTCGTTATTGAGAATTTTCATCATTTCCGGGGTGCATACTATCTCTGGCGCTTCTGCTGGATAGGTTCCTTCCCAGTCTTGGCGAGACAGGTATGTCACCTTAGTTGTATCCCAGTAATTGATGTCACAGTCATCAAATTGGTTGGTAACGGCGACTCCGTTCTTGGAAACTTTATAGGATTGCGTATCTAAGGCACTGTTGCTAAAGCTATAGGTCTTGCTCTTGTCTCCCGGGACAGCGTCGCCGTCCTGGTCATACATGCCGTTTGCATTTTTGGCGGCAAGAATGTTGTTTAACGCGTCATGAGCGTCGTCTCCGATAGCTAGATAGTAATCCCCTGCGCTTAGGATATAGCCTTTTGCCTTGTTGTCGTCATAGCTTGCCAGAAGGTATCTGTCTACTTCGACTTTTACTGTTTCCGACTGGTTTGCCTTCAACAGTTTTGTTTTGCCAAACCCAACCAAGCTGACAGAGGCTTTTTCGACGTTGTTTTGTTTTTCATATTCGCCGTAAGGAGTCTGCGCGTAGACTTGGATGACGCTTTTGCCATCAACGTTTCCTGTATTGGTCGCAAGCACGTTAAGGGTATACTTGTCAGTTCCCGGATCATAAGCCACATCGATTAGATCCTGAGAAAACGTCGTATAAGAAAGCCCGTAGCCAAAGGGATATGACATTTCTTTCGCGTAATTCCACGGCTGGCCATCGATAGACCCTTGAGAGCTATCTGCTCCGCCTTGTTTCAGGATCAAGTCTTCATACCTTGTTTCATAGTACCTGTAGCCGAAGTATATATTCTCCAGTTGAACCGTGAAGTCCGTATAGCCCATGTACGGGGTTCCTGCGGCCTGCCCGCTAGAGGTATAGGCGTTTACCTCGTCAGCGTTGACAAATAGGCCGGTGTTTCCAACTGAGTTGACAAGGGCAGGTGAAGAAAGAGCGCTTGTTGCGTAAGTATCCGTCAATTTCCCCGAAGGATTGGCCTTGCCAGAAATGATATTTGCCACCCCGACTAAGCCTGTAACTCCTGGGCATGCTATCCATAGGCAAGAGTCAACGTCATAATCGCTGAACCAATTGACCTCCATGGGATACGGGCTATTAAGAAGCACGATAATTTTTTCAAAGCTTTGGTTCTTTATCATGTCAAGCAAGTCTCTCTCGCTCTTGTAAAGCGAGAGCTGGTGCTTTTGAGTTCCGTCATCGTCCTGGGTATCCAGGAGCATATCCGTGCCTTCTCCGCCATACCGGGACAGCACGACGATTGCGGCATCGTTGTAGTCATTTGCCCAGGACTGCTTCAAGGCTTCGGTGTAAAACGAGATGTCTTCTTCCCCGATATTCGTTTCTTTGCTTTCCCTACCTGGTATCAGGCGCTTTGTCGGGCTGGATTCGTAAGCTTGGTACAGCGTTTCATTTAGTTCAAATCCCGCTTGCGTAAACGCTTCATGAAAGTCGACGCAGAGGCTTGAATCTCCATTGAACTCGCCTGTTATAAAGCTTTGGGATCCGCTGCAGGAATACAGAGGGTCTGCTGAGGATCTTCCGAATAGGGTAATCCGATTTTCCTTTGAAACATCCAAAGGCAGCGCATTGCCATTGTTGATTAGGAGGACGGCACCCTCTTCCTCTTCGCTGATCACCTGCTGGTATATGTCTGCCAGCATCGTCTCATATGTATTGTCCGATTGAACTCCGTAGGAGGATTTGATATATTGGGTATCTTCGTTTGCTGTATCCGATTCGGTGATCTTGTACGTTGACGCGCCGATATACAAACTTATGAGCGCCTCAGACTGCAAGGCAAGGCCTGTGCCAACAAGCAAAACGCTCATGAAGCAGGCAAGCACTGAAGTGAGGCCTCGCAATATCCTGGTTTTCAGCTTTCCTTTAATCATGCTTGACCTCCGGTTATATCGGGTTTGTTTGTCCGGGCAACAAAACAGCCCAAAATCGCAAGCGCTGACGCAACCAAAAACAAGACAGCAGTAGTTATGATATTAGGGATCAGCTCCGTGTTGCCCCAATAGTTGATCTTGAAGATATAGTCCACGAAAGTCAGGATTACATCATCGCTTGTGACGAAAAGGGCAAACCCAGCTGAAAGAAAACCTGATCCTAACAGCAGGATCAAATCGCTATACTTGTTCTGAACCAGCAATGACACACAACCCGTCACTACCGCTGCCACTGCCACGAAGTATATTCCGTACTTGGCTGAGCCTCCGGCTGATGTATACGCGATATACGAGAATGTCGAGATGACGGCAAACAAGACAACCGCAATGTTCAAGTAGAAGCTGAGTCCACGCTTCGCAAAATCACTCATTTTAACGCCTCCTTTTCATTTATAGATGGTTGTTAATCAAGCTGGATTTTCAAGATAATTATCGGTTTGTTGGTTTGAAACAGCCCACAAGCGAAAACACAAGATTGATTAAAACATTTTCGCCTGTGAGCACATCTATAAATTCACTGTTATGTTTTTCTGTTTAGTTGTACTTTGCAATAAATAAAATCATTATTATTACATATTCGAAACCTTTCTCAGGTGTTTGACAAATATAAATACGGTAAACAAAAACAGCAATCCCAGCAATATGTCAACCCCGTAAACGGCATATATCCAAGCAGGTGTTACGTGCACTATAGCCGCGTCAGATGACAGCCCATTTATGCCAGCGCTGCGAGACCAGGCATAGATGCAATTTTTGACCACCTCGCGGAGCCTCAAGACCATGTCGCCGTCGTTGTTCTCCTTGATGTAGTTCAAGTATCGCACAGAGGCGTCATCCTTTGTGTTGCCAAAGTTGTTGTCTGTTCCAGCCATAAGGGCGGGGATGATATTGCCTACGAATCCTGTAGGCCAGGTGAAGCTGGCGTCGGTATTTGTTGTGCCTGTAAATCCCCATTCGCCTCTCAAGACATCCGTTAGGAGCTCCTTATTGAGGGGAGTCCACTTGGTGCCAAGACGGACATTTGTTGTCATCGTATTGTGAAGATTGGCTTTGTCACTGCGCAGGACATATTCAAAGCCTCTCAGGGATCCTTCTCTTAGGGCTTGCTCGGTTGAGAAGACTGTGACACCCAAGCGCATGTACTCCTGGTCATTGCCAGCAAAATGCTTTGGTCCGCCTATCACGCCTTTATCCTGCATTGCTCCCATTTCGATCTCGCCTACAAAGGAGCAGAGGTTTGGATCTTCAGAGAAGTACTCAGCGTTGCGGCCAGAGAAGGGAGTGCGTCTTAAGTTTCCGCCTCCAGTGGAGGACAGGTTGATTCTTGAAAAGAGCATTTCCTCAGCCATAAGCTCGCCACGTCTCTTTTGGAGATCTTTGTTGTAAGAGGCTGTGAGCAGAGAGGTATAGACCACACCGCCAAGGCCTGCGTTATAGGTATTTTGCGTAACGTCATCGCCATATCCCAATGTGTCAGGGAATGATGAGACAGCGCTGTCGCATCCATCGGCATGCCTAATCTCTGGCAGAGCAATTTTCTCCATGGTAAAGTTTCCTGGCATGTCTTTTACGAACTGAGCCAGTTCCTCTAGCGTGAACTGATCCAGGAACTTGTTCCAAGTAGCTTCATCATCCCAGGGAACGTCTTTCATCATGACAAATGTAAGGTTGGCGTTTTGGTTCTGGCTAAAAGAAGCGACTGAAGGAGCGTCTGCTGAGGTAGAATAGACGTTGCCGTTCATCAGCGACTCCATCGTGAAACCAGCCAGATCCACTTCAGCTGGCTTGACTGGAAAGGTTCCGGGCCAGTCCTGGCGGGACAGATAATTTATGGTCTTGCCAGTCTCGTCTTTGTAGTAATTGTAATCCACGTAATCAAAGAGGTTTGTTACTCGCTTTCCTGTAGCGGCAGAGTGCGAATACGAATGCGCATCTGGATTAGAGTTGCTTTCAGGCAAACCGGACGAAACTGTCTTTACGGCATTTTTGTCGCCGGTCACTGCAGACCCGTCAAAGTCTGTCAAATTGGTGAACCCTTGCGAACTCAGAATGTTATTGAGCGCTTCGTGGGAGCTGTCACCTACCGCAAAATAATAGGCGCCTCCACTGATCACATACCCCTCAGCTGAGTTTGAGTCATAGGATGCAAGCAAGTACCTGTCAACAGGTATTGTTAGAGTCTCTGACTCATTGGGTGACAGAGCCTTGCTTTTCCCATATCCAACAATGGCGATTGCCGACTTTTCGATTTTATTCTGCTTTTCGTAATCGCCATAAGGCGTTTGGGCATAGAGCAGGACTGATTTCTTGCCTGGAACACTTCCTATGTTTGTCACTTTCACTTGCACGTCGTAGCTATCCGCTTCTTCTGAATATTTGACATCTTCTATTTCTTGAGAAAACTCGGTGTAAGACAAGCCAAACCCAAATGGGTAGCATACCTCATCCGCATAACTCCAAGCATTGCCATTTGACGCAAAGCTTCCGACTGGAGAAAGGGCGTTGCCTTGGCCGGTTATTCCGTCCGCATATCTTGTCTCATAATATTTGTATCCTATGTATATATTCTCCTGCTGAACATTTACGAATGACACAACATTGGCGTTATCCAACGGATGCTGTCCGGTGCCTTCTGTAAGTATTCCGCTGTTATGTATATCATCGACGTTTGCCCATTTTGGCGTATTTCCATTTCCGTTAGCTACTGCAGGAGAGGAAAGCGAATTGGCGGCAAATGTGTCTGCCAGTTGCCCTGATGGATTGACGGCACCTGTCAAAATTTCCGCTACTGCTTCAAGCCCAACTGATCCTGGAGTAGATATCCATAGGCATGCATCTATGTCGTAATCATCAAGCCAACCCAGTTCCATGGCATAGGGGCTATTGACTAAAACAATCACCTTTTTGAATCCGGATGCGGAAATGAGGCTCAACATGTCCTTTTCGTTCTTATGCAGAGCAAGCCCTGATATTGGGCCGCTTCCGTCATCATCAGGCTCAGAAACCAACACATCCGTTGATTCACTGCCCTGTCTGGAAATCATGACAATGGCCACGTCGTTATAATCATTCGCCCAGCTGGAAGCGTATTTCTCATAAAAGGATCCAGGATTCTCAGTGCCTGTAGCCGCTCCTGCCAAAACAGCGACAGTATCAGATTTTTCTCCACCACCTGGCCCGCCTGCACCTGCATGAGATTTCTCATACTTTGCGGCAGGGTCATCAGCGTACGCATTCCATAGCGTCCCGTTAACCTGGAATCCGACGCCCTCAAGGGCTTCTTTAAGATCTGTTGTCTTTTCTGGCACTGACGTGAGAGAAGAACCTGCTGCGAATGTGCGATATAGAGGCTCATAGCTCGCATGTCCAAAAAGAGTGACTTTGCGTTCTGAGCTTGCCAAGGGTAGAGCTTCTGATTTATTCTTAAGCAGTACGCTCCCCTCTCTGACTTCATTGCGGTTTTGTTCAAAGGCTTCTTCTTCTAATCTCTGGAGGTTCGCAGAATTAAACTCTCCGAACTCGCTTTTGTAGTACACCGAGTCTTGTGCTCCATTTGTCCCAGCTGTAACTATGTTGCTTGTCTCTACCCCCAAAAAGCCATTGATCATCGCAGCGTAGGTCAGCAGAGACCTTGTGGCGCTTGTAGACAGCAACACAAGAAAAATCATGACTGCTATTAGCCCACGCTGAAAACAAATATTTTTTGTTTTCATTTGGAATCCCCCTTTCATTTGTTGTCATGTACTAAAATAACATGAATTTTGCCCCTCAGATCAATTATGCCGTAATCGGTGTTGTTTTCGCCGCAGTCAGTCGTTAAATATTTATCGTTTAGCCTCCCATCCCGATTTCTCTTGTTGCTACTTGCATAAATAGCCTTGCCATTCGGCCTGTCTTGCGCATTGATGCGATAGCGATCCGATCCAGCTGAGATTCTTGTTTCTGGTGAGATTGGCAGTTCAAAGCCGGGATATGACGATTGAGAGATGAGGCTTGCTTTTGCTCAAAGCGATCTCTTCCCTGGAATAGGGATAGAGAGTCATGCTATACGGGATTGGATGAGCTGGGCTCCTGACATGGATGATTATAATAAAAAAACCCCTGATCAAGGGGGTTTTAGGAGGTCAATGATGCCCTGCGCCATCAACGCTGGGATTAATATTATTGCCCGGATGAATGGAGCTTATACATGCTAGACTGCAATTTAAAGGCATTCTAACTCAATACCTTCAGACTCGTTGCGTTTGGCCGACCATAAGCCCAGCCTTTTTTCTTACAGGCTTCTTTGCCCTTGCAACCGCCCTACCCAAACGTCCCCAAACCCCCCGGCTTATGAAAAATGCCTCTTTTTCAAACAGTGCGTTTTTTCGAATATATGTTCGAAATGTAGGAAATCATATTGCAATCACTCACCCTGGCTACGGAGCCAGCAGTTCGAGACATTTGTTGCAGGGTTTGAAAGCAAACCCCCTTGGACTTGGACGAAGGGGGTTTGAAGGAGGCAGTGCCGCCTTTGCACTAACAACACAGCCATAAATATTATGGCCGGAATGGATAGAGCTTAAACACCTGGGAGAAAAGTTTTTTTAATGGTTTGTCGCAAGCGTGAAGCTTTGAAAGGTCGCATCGTGATTTCAAACAGCTCTTTTTTCGAATACTCGTTTGATTTCAGAGAAACGTAGACTACCACCCTCGTCCCCTCCCCTCTCAGCATTGACCAGTAGCTCAAGCTCCGTTTTGATTT
>JAISWZ010000349.1 GCA_031270945.1 Clostridiales bacterium
CGCTTTAAGCAGCGCGTCTATCCCAGAGCGGATGGCGCCTTTGGCTAGCTGGACTTGGCGGATGTCGCTTTGGGTGAGCCGTACTTTATCAGTTATGTCGAACTGTTTTTTCTTGTTGGCGAACCGTCCTGACTTCCCTACCCTTTTGGTTCGGACAAGCTCCGCTACGATGTCCAAAAGCCCGGATCCGCAGATGCCTGCGGGGGTGCCGCCTCCGATCACTTGGTAGGTAAAACCTCCGTCTTCGCCAAACTCAAACTTTTCTATTGCGCCATTGGCGGCCCGCATCCCGCAGTCGATGTTCATTCCTTCGAAGGCAGGGCCGGCTGCTGTTGAAGTCGCGGCTAGCTCTCCGTCTTTTGCTATGACCATTTCCCCGTTGGTGCCTATGTCAATGAAAAGTGTTGTGAGCTTTTGCTCGTACAGTCTTGAAGCCAGTATTCCTGCGGTTATGTCCGCTCCCACGAAGGCTGATATGACAGGCGGAAGATACAGGTTTCCGGAGATGCCAAGGTTGTCAGCCGGGATTGATCTTCCGCACTCCAGATTTAAGTTATAGGGGTACTGGCCTAGCGATTCGGGATCTGCGCCGCAAGCCAGGTGGAGCATGGCAGTGTTGCCGCTATAGACGGCTTCACGGATAAGAGTTGGGTGAAGACAAGCGGCTTTCGCCAGGTTTCCGATGATCTCACGCATTGCCCCAATAATCTGATCCTGAAGCGTTTTGAGCCCTCCGGGTTCAGAAGCGAAGCTGATCCGTGAGAGCACATCCTGGGCAATGGCGGTCTGGGGGTTAATGCAGGAGTCCGTGCCTATCTCTTTTCCTGATTTGAGATCTATAAGGGACACGACCAGGGTAGTCGTGCCGATGTCAACAACAACCCCGTAGCCTGTGTCAAAGGATGGCTTTAGATCCACTGGGGCGGATACGCCCGCTCTTAGAATCCGAATGCTCTTGTTTTCTGATTCTTTGCTTAAAATTTTTATATCTATCGGCTTATCAATGCGATGCATGCAAGCCAGAACTGTTTCTCCGTCTACGATTGCCTTGCACTTTCCGCATGTGCCGTTTCCATTGCAGGGGGACTCAATCTTTTCGCCATTTAGGCGGGCTAGCTCCAAAATGGTCTGGCCAGGCTGGGCTTGATATTTCCTGCCGTTTATAAAGACTTCGGTCACTTGCCCGCCTCCTTGACACAGGAAGTGAAAGCGTTGATGTTTTCCTGAGGGGTTGATGTACTGAGCCCGCATGCGGGCGCGGCAATATCGGTTCCTCCGTTTATCAAGGCTTCGGTTGCCCTTGCTATAAGCGCTGGGGTTGAGTCCTGAAGCATGAAGGTGCTCAGGTTTCCCATTGTTGTAATCCCGTGGTTTTGCTTTAAGGCTTTCAATGATACCATGGCGTCGGCGCTTAATGCGTCCGAGTGGAGAGTTGCCGCCAGATCCGAAACCGCTTCAAGTTTTCCGCAAATGTGAATGATGACAGGGCGTCCCGCTTTATGCCCTGCATCTGCCAATTTGTTCAAGTACCTGAGGGCGTATTCCTTGAACATTTTTGGTCCTAAAATCTCGCCTGTTGCGGTAGGATCGGCTATAGAGATGACGTCAGCGCCACTCTCGATTAGGATTTGCGCGTACTCTATCAGCCAATCCGTGACTTGATCAACAAGCCTGTGGGCATTGGTTGGATCTTTTCTCAATTGCTTCAGGAACGTCATTGGGTCTACCAAAGAGGCAGCCGCGCTGATAGGGCCTGTAACGCTTCCTATGACAGGGATGTCTCCTCCTGAAAGCTCATGGATGGCGTTTGCTACGACGTCAACCCGTCCCAGCCCGGCTGGGCTAGGAAACGAAAAATTTATGTCAGCCACGCTCTTGTACCGCTCTTCCTTGATCTTCGGCTCGCAGGACAAAGAGCCAAAGTCTATGGAGCTACCCAGGGCTTCGGCTTCGACGGTCATGCAAAAGGGGGCGCCATAGTTTTCAAACCCGGTGCCCTCAGACACATCCCTGGCAATCTGGGCCATAAGCTTTGAGTCGCTGTGCCCTTCCGGAAGGGAATGCCCTGTTTTCTTTAATATATCAACAAGCGTAGCGCTCATCATTCCTCCAGGGCATATCACTGGAAGCCTGTCTGCCCCTTTTTTCGAAAGTCTTCGGAAAAGGCGCTCTTTCGGGGAAATGTCACTCATAGTCTATAAGCCTTTCATCAAAGGTCAACACAACTTTATGATCTTTGGGAACCACAAGAAAACGCTCAGGATCCCAATCGCTATGCAAAAAGTCTCTCATGTAGGAGCTGTCTCCCGCCAAAGTCTCGCAACTCCATCCATTGAAGCTGGCGCACTCTTGGCAGCGCTTGAGCGCCGCCTCCTGGGCGGGCCCTTCAAACTCTTTCCATTTGATAAACGCTGTCCCGCAGTAATTCCCTTTCCAGCCCTCAGCCGCCTTTAGCAGCTTCTTTGCTATTTTCTCGCCTCTCCTGGCTTTCAGCCTCTCGTACTCCCATTCTTGGTGCCGCTTGTCTGGCAAAAAGCAATTCTCTGACCAGGACAGGTTGCACCAAAAAGTCCCCGAGCTAGCAAAGAATTTCTCGGTGTACGCTTTGGCCGAGCCTAGGAAAAGGGATATGCAGTCATGGGCTCTGGGTATCACAAGCGGACTCCCTGAGCTAGACAGGCCTTCCACGCAGTTGGAGCAAAGCGCGTAGCCCAGAAGTATCGCGTCAAACGGCCTCCCGTCTGGAGGATAGTTTGTTCTGATGTCAGCCCCGCCATTCACCATGTCTATCTCGTTCTGGATGGTCTCAGACAGCTTCTCAGGCGTCGCGTGAAGTCCTTGCCTGATGTATGTGACATCATAGTAGTGCTCAGATGTTGACGTAATCAGCGAGATCTCCCGGTAGAATATCTTGCATGATATGATTTTGTAGTTCATGGCTCTCCTATGCCAGCGAGCGAAAAGAACCGATTTTCACTCGCGCGGGTGGATGCTTTCAAGTGAAAACGTGGATGCTCACGCGCAAATCACTGATCTGCTGATGCTTTCGCTCGCGGGCAGAATTTGAAAATTTTAAAGATAAAACAAAAAAACAAAAACCAAACCAAAACCTTTCCCGCCACAGGGGCGGGGAATCCTCCCCGCCCCTGTAAAGTTCTATTCTAGTTCTGGCTCAAACGTGAAGTCAACCAAATCGCTTACGGTTACTTCTCCCTCCGCCCAAGCGCCTGACTCTACCAGATCGTCAAGCCAAGGCTGGATGTAGCTTTTGGGTATGCCAGTTCCGGTGTAATAGTAATGTGTCGCCTTCACTTCCTGCTGGATGTGCTCAGCGGTCAGCCTTGCCGCTTCAGATGTGTTGTCGTTGGCGTATTGCTGGGCCTTCTTGATGGCATTGATGAACTTTTGGACTGTCTCAGGATATGACGCAATAAAGTCCTCTGAGAACGCGTAAAGGTATGTTCCAGCGGCAGGGCCCAAGCCTGAGTCGAAGCTGTCAGCAAGAAGTTTATACCCGTTTTGCTCCGCCAAGTAATAGAATGGAGGATGAATGAAAACAAAATCCAGATCGCCAAGCTCCAGCGCCTGAAGGGCGGCAGAGGTGGAATCCGCTGTTGTCCATTCTATGCGGCTTGGATCAAGGCCATTGTTCTTGAAGATGTATGACAGGATGAACGTTGTGCAGCTTGGCACGGTTCCTACTATTTTCAGGTTTTCTCCCGGCTTGTAATTCGCGACGTCAGCCAGTGTGTTTATGCTGGCGTTGTCCTTGGACGCGTACAGCCTCATGTGCCGGAACTCGCTGGGAATGTCTTCAGGAGGATCGACTATGTTAAGCTCCACAGCCTTCAAGGCCGCGCCTTCATGGACATACGTCGCGAAGTTGTTGGGGTGTGTGTTCATAACATCGTTGGTTCCGTTTAGAAGTGCCGCTACATTGGCTGCCCCGCCAGTCAACTCACCTGTATATTCAATCTGAAGCCCTTCTTCAGCGAAAAACCCTAGCTTGTCGGCAATGACAAACGGGGTTGATGTGCACTCGGTTTGGCTTGCTACTCTAATAGATTTAAGAGACACGCTTGCAGACTCTGAGGCTGAGGCAACGCTTCCTGAACTTGCGTTTCCGGTGCTCGCCCCCGAGCTGTTTCCGGTGCTTGCCGCTGGCTTTGTTTCACCTGATGCGCACGAGGTGGCAAAGACAAAGAATGCCAGCGCTAAGATAAGTGATAATGCCCTGCTTGCAGTTTTCATAAACTGATCTCCTTATTTTTTATTTTTTTTTTAATTTTTGCGCTTCTCGCCTAAGCCTTAAACGCGGCCTGTTTCCATCCCAAAAACCTCTGCTCAATTTTTGAGAAAATGAATTCCGAGAGTATAGCCAGAACTGTTATGTACAGCACGCTTCCGTATATCAGGTTTAGGTTGTAGAGCCCTTGCTTCCTGCCATAGTACCAGCCCAAGCCGGAGGAAGAGCCGTAGGTTTCAGCGGCTACTATGATAAAGAAAGCGACCCTCACAGCTAGCTTCAAGCCAGTGAAGACGCTGGGAAGCACATAAGGGACTATGACGCTTTTAAATGTCTTAAGCCTTGATGTTCCCATTGAACGCGCGATGCGGATCAGGCTCTGGTCTACGGTTTTGGACGCTTCCCTTGTGCTTGTGAATATGGGCCAAATGCAGACCCAGAAGATCAAAGCGACCTTCTCCTTTGTGTCGATGCCAAAGAATATCATGAAAATGGGGATGATGGCAAAGGGGTTGAGCTTTTCGCAGATCCTGAAGAACGGGACAAGAATCCTTTCAAGCCTTTTGAAGTAGGTGCCAAGTAGGAACCCTAAGACGATGCCTGCCACTGCGGCAAGCCCAAAGCCCATCCCTATCCTGCCAAAGCTGATAAGGGAGTGGCGAAGCAGCTCTTCCTTGGGGTTTAGCATGGCGTCAAGGGTAGCTGGGATTACTGCGCTTGGGGGCTTCAGGATCCCTTTTGGGCTCTGTCCGGCTACATACTCCCAGAGAAGGAAGAATCCTATAAGAGGGATAATGGCTATGACAGTGTTTAAGATCTTCTTGTAATTTTCCTTCATAGCGCTTCCGCCTCCGTCGGCTTCCACTTTGTAACGCTCGTTTCAAGCTTTTGCATCAAGAAGTTGAGTGCGAAACCCAGGATGACAACAAGAAACGCTCCAAAATAGACTCTTTTCACTTTTCCCAGGCTATTGGCGTTGCCAATGAGCCAGCCAAGCCCCGACTTTCCTCCTATGCGCTCGGCTCCAATAAGGATAAGAAAGCCGCTGTTGAACCCTAGCCTCATGCCTCTCATGATATTGGGAAACACCGCTGGAATGACAACTTTGAAGAACATGAAGACCTGATTGGCGCTCATTGATCTTGCCATTTTGACCAGGACAGGATCAATGTCCTGGATTCCTTGGATTGTAGTAAACAGCAGAGGCCACAAGCCAGCCCAGAAAACGATCATTATCACAGACTTCTCTCCAATGCCAGCAAACAGCGCCAGAATGGGATACAGTATGTAAGGCGGGATCTGGGAGAGAAACCTGAGCAGATATTTCAGGGCAAAGGATAGCTGAGGTATCGCGCCAGCCAACATGAAAGCCAGAGGCAAGCCTATCAAGGCGCAGAGCGCGAAACCGGCAACCACTCTTCTAAGGCTTACAGCGACGTGCCCTAGCGCTTCCAGGAATGTCAGCTCGCTTTGGGTTATGATAGATGTTATGGACGGCACATAGGTGGGATTGACCCAGCCAAATGTTGCGGCGGCCTGCCATAGGGCTAGAAGGGCAAATAGAACATAGAAGCCTTCAAGCTTGCTATTGGCCGCCGCAAGGAAGCGCTTCATGCTATCGCCTCCTTGAAGTACGGAGATGGCTTCGTTGAGTGAGCCAACCTGTTCACAGCAGCGATGTTCTCTATCGGGGTGATCGATGGTATGCCGCAACCCGGCATCAGTATATAGGGAATCCCATCCAGGTCTTCAATGATCTTCTCATAGGCTTTTCTAACTGCCTCTGGCTTTTCTGTGAGAATGATGCCAGCGGGATCCGCGTTTCCTCCTATGACTACCCTCCCCGCAAGAATCTGAGCCGCGCGGTTGATGTCCACTTTGTAGTCAACCGAGATGACATCCGTGTTTGTGTCAGGTATCAAGTCTATCCTGTCATTGATGTTTCCGCAGATGTGAAGAGTCGTCTTAAGGCCTTTGGACTTGAACCAGTCATACGTCTTTCTCAAGTAAGGCAGGGAGAATTCCTTGAATATCTTCTTTGAGATCAAGTCTCCGCTGGAGGTTGGATCAGCGCACCCGCCTACAGTGGCGCCTAGCTCGATGAACTCTTCCTGCGCGTACTTTATGACCTCGAATGTAAAGTCCAGAAGCGCCTTGACAGCGGGCTTATCTCGAAGAGTAGCTCTCATAAGGCGCTCCGCGCCATAAAAGAGCCCAGCCTGGGTAAACACGCCCCAGCCTCCTACAGCGACATTGTACTCTCCGCCAGCAAGCCTTATCGTATGCTTGGCGCTTTCAAGCGCTCTCTGGTAATAGCGGTACTCCCTGATCCGAGTTATGTCTATTTTGTCCAGCTCGGATATGCTGTTAATCAAAGGCTCTTCAACGTCAGGCGATCCATGTTCCCTGAATTTGACCTTTCCCCCTAAAGCCGCTGTGAACAGGGTTCCTCCAAAGCCTGCGTGCAAAAGGTCTCCTCCGTACAGCTTTGCTATATGATAGCTTATCTCCGCTGACTCTTTCGGCGGCAAGTTCATGAACTGCTCCTGGGTGTATCCCAGCTGCCTTACTGCTATGGACTGCCCTCCGAATGTTGTTGGATAGCGATCTGGCGCAACTCGCTCAATTACGCTGTCATATACCTGCTTTGGCGTCATGCTCCCACCTCTATTCCTGAGAGTGATCTGGCAAGCCTCACCGCTTCAGCTGCGTTCTTGGAGTATCCATCCGCTCCTATCTTCTTTGCGAACGCTGCAGAAACCGGGCCGCCTCCTACCATTACCTTAAACCTGTCTCTTGTGCCTCTCTCGTTAAGAAGCTCGATTACTTTAGCCATTCCCTTCATGGTCGTAGTCATGAGGGTTGATATCAATATCAGCTCCGCTCCCTCAGCTTCAGCTCTCTCAACAAACGAAAGAGGCGGGACGTCCCTTCCTAGATCGATGAGCTCAAAGCCTCCAGCCTCAGTCATGATCTTAACCAGGTTTTTGCCTATGTCGTGAGTGTCGCCCTCTATGACGCCTATCACCGCCTTGACTTTTCTCTTCCCTTCGTCCTGCTTCAGGTGCGGCTTCAAGATCTCAAGCCCATTGTACATGGCGTCAGAGCAAAGGATAAGCTCCGGAACAAAGTACTCTCCTTCCTCAAACAGCGCTCCGGCCCGCTCCATGCCATGGGCAAGCCCTTTGTCTATCGCGTTGTATGCGTCAAACCCTTCAGCCACAACTGCGTTTGAATACTCTGCGGCTTTTTCTTCCTCCATCTCCAAGACAGATTCAGAGAGCAGCGCTTGCAGCTCTTCCTCGCGTAGGCTCATGCATATTCCCCCTTTGGGTTGCGTTTTGAGATTTGCGTATTGCGTTTTGCTTGCGATAAAAGCAAAAAACCAAAAAACCAGAAAACCAAAAAACAAAAAAACAAAAACCAAAAACAAAAAACAAAAACCAAAAAAACAAAAATAAAAACCGGAAATTTAGCCTTAGGCTCAATTTCCGGTTTTCCGGTCGGCGTTTATTTAATTAGAGTTCAGGCTATGCTGACCGTCAGGCCAGAAAAAATTCATTTCATATATGTTTGATATGTTTTACTCTAACACAGCCTCTTTCCAATGTCAACTACCTGGAGAAGATTTTTATGCTTTCTAAGTCGTTTCTCCATGATGCACAATTTTTTATAGCATTGCGATAGATGTACTAGCATTATTATGTCATTCAACAATTGCTGTTTTTCTTATATGCCTATAGCGTGATGCGCGGATATGGGGTTTGGGGTTGCCAAATGGTTTGGCCATGCCTCTGAGGGAAATGATTGTTATAGTTAAATGTGCATGATTACAGGAAATGTTCAGCCTTGTTCTTAGTGCATTATTCCTGTTTTTGATTAGAACTTCAGCATTGGTTATCAGAAATAATTGGGAGGTTGGCTGAAATTTCGGAATTGGGCTACGTCGTAATCGTCAAGCCCGCATTTTCGATGAACTTACGCAAAGCATTCAGCTCATCA
>JAISWZ010000381.1 GCA_031270945.1 Clostridiales bacterium
TCCAACAAATGATATTTTTAGCCTTTACAAAGCATATATAGCTCTTGATCATCCTGTTGGCGCTAAAGTTACGGCGGATAGCCTTAGCACTCTCCTTAAATATCAAATGATTAAATCCAAGTACTTTATTGATTTGTATTCTACGATTAAGCCGAAGATGCAAAGCTTTTTAGAGGAAAGCGCAGAAAGCGCCCTTGTTATCATGGATTGGCTGCAAAAGGCCTCTGAAGTTTTGAAAAAGGGAGATGACATATCCTTCGGCGATTTGTTGAATAAGACGTTTGCCGATCTCATTTTTGTTAAACGCGATGAAGAGAAGTTTCGCGCTTTCTGGAATGACGTGAAAGCAAGCAAATACGCAATAGCCTTGGCAGCCTATATGCTGTCTCCCAACACGTTCATTGAATATGGAGAGTACGCAAGAGCCTTCACCCCTTCTGAAGGAATAGCTTTTGCTTTGATAATCTTGGAATGCTCTGCAGTTTTAGAGAACCTCGATCCTGAAGATTTGACAGCCATTGCTGACTACGGGCTGAAATCCAGCATAAAAGATTCCAACGAATTTCCAAGAAAAATTTACAATGCCTTGGAAAAAGCGTTTAACAAAGACAAAGGAAAAATGCAGAACGCGCTTATGTCAATACTTTTAGATAACAGCTCAAACAAAGACTATTGCGAATACATCATCAACATGCGAGTTAAGATGGACGGTGACTTATTGAGTTCTCCCCAAATAATGGAGAGCTTTTTCGATGAGCTTACACAGGGCCCATTGCAAGGCTATTATGGAGCGGCCTTAAGAAGTGTTGCCAACCATATAGGCTTTAATTACATATCTAAATTGATCAATTTGATGAAAAAATATTCGCAAAAAACTTTTGGCGAGACAGAAAGAGCGGCATTTGAATCATTGGACAAGAAGCTAAGCTCATTGGATAGCGCCTACTGCAATATAGCAAGAGTAATTTACACCCAACGCCCTGATTTGGCTAAGTGCCCGAATTCTGCGCATCTTTATGCTCTGCATATAATTGATTACGCGGATCTGGTCTCTGAGGAATTTAAAAGGATAGATAGAAGAGATTTTCCGCTTATTGAGGATAACCAGGGGTTTATCCAAGATTTCATTTCTAGCTTCATCAATAGGAACATGGATCCTGATACGGCACGTGATGTAATAAGTAGATTGATGGAAAACAAAACTTACTTCAAGGTCCTTGTGCCCTCGATAGTAAAAGAAGCGATATCCATTGACGGCGTTAAATTTCGCAGCTTGATTGGGCTTGTTTCACAGCGCACGGGAACCTATGTGGAGACAGTCTTGCAAGAAGAGCTGTCAAAGTTCAAGGATAAGGACATAAAAGAACTGACAGGGATATTGGAAAAGAGAGAGAAAGAGTATTTCAAGGATTTAATGAAGCAAAGCAGAAAACCGAATTCGGGATTTCCTAAAATTTGGCCTAATAAGTAAGTTTTCAGGCAAAGCGCCGCTGACCATTCGCAAAAACCCCCAAGGCAAGTTAAAGGTGCAAAACAAAGAAGAAGATAAAGGGCTGTATGACATAGGCTCACAAGCGCAAACCTACAGTTTAGCTTGTGAGCTTTTATTGACCCAGCGAGGTTACTATCGAGCAAAATTTTTATATCGCTCAAGAAAAACGTCCCGCTTGTCACTAAACGCCCTGTTAAGCCCATAATTGCCCAAATATTTTCTTTGCTAACGGCGCCCGATGGCTGACTGAAATTCTAATGAAAAATACTTGCGTTTTGCTTGTATTGGTGTTACAATGTTGTTATCAGGGATGAGCTTGGATTGTGTTAAGCGGAACGATTTTTAATCAACATTTTATTACCTTCGTCAATCAGGTTATTTACTTGTTTCTCGAAATAAATCATGAAATATATAATTATATAGCTATGGCATCTTCACCGTTAAATCTTATAATTAGACATGCATATTGCTCAGCAAAAGCAATATTGTAAGGTCTTGTAACATATTGCTCAGATTGAAGCCGTTGACGAGTGACTGAAAAACAGGCTTTAGCCTTGAATTGATGGTCTTTAGAAAGTTATTTCGGGAGAATCACACTATTGTTTGCGAAAGAAAAAAATCCGCCTGTCGTTAAAAGCCATTCACACCGCTATAGCTTAAGTCTGAGAAACAGAGCGGAACGAAAAGAAGTTTGCCATGTCTACTTCCCCCGAAAGGGGTTTGAAACGTGTTGCACTTACCTAACTGTTCTTTAACGTCATTTCTCCCCACAGCAGATCAACTGCCCGACAAAAATCAATCGAAAGTTATTGCGTTTTGCCTGAATTGATGTAAAATGTTATTATCAGGCATGCCCCAGGATTTAAAGCCGCTCAAGATTGACGCCCCCAGGCTTTCGCATGCTGTTGTGGGCGTTTTCTTGTACAATCCTTTGCGGCAGAGGCGCAATAAATTTCATACACTTGTCGATATAGTAGTTGAAAGCTCGCAGAAGGAGGACACCATGGAAGTTAAGCTTAACCTTGAAATTGGGCTTGCGTACCGCGAAGGAGAGATTGTTGGCTTAAGCCCCACGATACTTGATGAGATGATTGAGCAAACTGAGCCAGCGATAAACGCGCGTGTGCACGTGGAGCTGAAAAACGCCTGCGAAAATCTATTTTGCGACGCATCCTTGAAGGCTGCCAAGACAAGAGCTGAGGGTGTGCCAGGCGCAAGAGTGATTGAGGATCCCTCGATCTACCAGCTTACGGCACCCAGATGCGGCATGACATTCACTATTACAACCCACAAAGTGATGATAGGATCCAAGGTGCTATTTTGCACAGCCACTGACTACTTTGACTTCGTAAACCAGGAGGCTGACGGCGTAGTGGATCTGGATATGACAAGGAGAAGGCGCGCCTGGAAGAGGCTGAACAATGGAGGAGCGAAATAGTGAAGAAAAGCGGGCCAGATCATTTGGCCCGCTTTTCTTGGCGTTTTTATTAGGTTTTTTTTCAACTAAACTTTGAATTTAAGCCGTTTGTGCTCTTGGCTCAAGGCTTGCGGAGGAATCACAGGTTTTTCATATGTTCGCACTCTAAGAGATCCAATGAAAGCGTGTTCAAAACTTAAAACGCTTTCTCAAAGACATCCGCGTAACACGCTTCAACCATGATTCCTTAACTCCTACAGCTTTCCTGCGCACCACAAAGCCGCATTCCTCAAAAGCTTGGAATACTCAGGGTTAAGCAAGACTTCAAGCGTATGGCCTGGCGTGACAGCGCAAACCTTTCCCTTTCCAGCCTTGTGAGCCCAAAGCGCTGGAAATTTTCCATGGGAAGATCTGCTCCAACCCAGCACGGAGGTTTCCTTGGAGAGTACCTCAACGTTGTAGTGCTCGTCTGTGACATCGAAGGCTTTTGCGCCGTCTGTCAGCGGGTGTCCCTCGGCTGGCTCGAAATAGACAGGGCATGCTGGCGGATGGTTCAAGAAGCGCCCTTTCAAAATGTCAGTGAAAACCCTGCTTTCCTTTGGCACGTTGGCAATTCCGCAGTGGATGCCGAAATATCCGCAGCCGCCAAGAACCAGATCCGCTATCAAGCCATCCAATGGCCCTTCATACCAGTTGGGGGTAGGAATCTGGGTGTTGGCGATCCCGTCTTTGAAGTTGACGATGAGATCAAAGCCAGGGCCTATGTCCTCAGGGTTCTCCGTGACAGTCACCTCGAACTGGCTCTCAGGAAATATCGTTGGAATCGCGGGCTCTATGCTGGAGCGGGGATGCCAATAGTCGTTAAGCAAAACAAGCGTTTTTACCTTGCTCATGCTAAGCCTCCTATGATGA
>JAISWZ010000417.1 GCA_031270945.1 Clostridiales bacterium
ATCACGGTTTGCATGGCATGGGGCAATGAAAACGGGAAAGATCGGACAGCGGGCATGTACCAGATTTTTACGGATATCAACTCAGTTCGGTTCTACGGGTTCTCCCAAGCAAAAGCAAATCTGGGCTCAACTGATCCCTTTGCTGAAGCTTGTGAAAGAGGGCTTTATGACGTTGAATACGAGGGAAAAGAAATATTTGACATAGTGATTGTGGACGAAGCGCAGGACTTTTCTTCAAGCTTTTTGCGTGTGTGTTTTTCCATGCTTAGACGTCCCAAGCGGATCGCATACGCTTACGATGAAATGCAAAATGTCCGGTCACAGCCTTTGCCACCGCCTGAAGAGATCTTTGGCTATGGGGACAATGGCATGCCTGTTGCGGGCATTTTTGAAGACAGCGCAGACATAACGCTTGGAGGGTGCTATGAAAGACCTCACGCTATACTGTCGGGGCGCATGCGCTGGCTTTTGGGATATACCGGGAGCAACCAAAGGGCGAGGCTGGCTTGGTTCAGATGTTTGAGAATATTGAGATGTGGAGCTCCTTGGGATATGAAGTCCTTGACGGATGCTTGGACTTCGGAAAGCGCGTCGTTATGGGAAGAGCTTTGCCTGGCGGGTTGGAAAAGCCGTCTGGCATAAGCATCGATGACCAGATAGTCTTCAAGTCTTTTGGGTCAGTGGAAGAACATGACGCATGGGTGGTTGAATCGATAAAACGGAACATAACAGAAGAAGGAATGCAAGCCCGCGACATTATGGTGATAATCCCTGAGCTGCAGCTGCTGTATGCTGGAACTGCGGTGATACGGGAAAAGCTGAAAAAAGAAAAGATTTTTTGCCACATGGTTGGAGAAGACAATCCGCAAGACGAATTCTGGAACGGAGACTCAGTTGCAATCTGCAACCTTTTCAAAGCAAGGTCAAATGAAGCGCCAATGGTCTATGTCATTGATGCGCACACATCATTCTTCTCGAAGTTTGACGCGGCTAAGGCCAGAAATTTGCTGTATTCAGCCATGACCCGAAGCAAGGCCTGGGTTCGCGTAAGTGGTTTTGGAAAAGAAATGGATAGCCTTGTTTCGGAATATGAGAGAATCAAGAGCAAGGGCTTTAAGCTGGATTTCGTATACCCTACTAGACATAACGTTTTGCGGCTGGTTTACAGGGAAGCCAGGGATGAGCCGATTGTGTCAGATCCTTTGTATCTTCGGAAAACGTTGGCAAATACGTTGGAATCGATAAGGCTTGGCAAGGTAGAATTGGATGAAGATCAGTATTTCCGGCTGAAAGATTGGATCGAACGCAAAGAGGAGTACTATAACGAGTTGAGGGATAGGGCTGAAGGCTGTGAGGAGGGTAGTTTGGAAGAAGATGGGGGTGAAGATGAAGGTGAAGGTGAAGGTGAAGGTGAAGACGAATGAACAGATGAAGAAAAGCGAAAGGTAATGCGATTTATTGGCACGCACGCATGTTATTAAAATGAAAGGCGATAAATATGGTAGAAGTCATAAATGGCTATACGGACAAGCCATTGGCTTGCCAGAAGTTGATAGCCTGCTTTCTTGAGCGAGACGGGATCTCCGGCCACCTGTATGTAGGGTATCCTTTTCTTTGCCGAATGGGCTTGCTGAAAACAAGCAGGATTGACTGCTTGCTGATTTCACCCGAAAAAGGCTTGGTTGCTTTCAACTTGATAGAAGAAGCTGTTCCTCCGGATTACGGCATGAAGCAGGATGAGGTTTACCAAGTGATTGACTGGCATTTGAGAAGAGACGGAAACCTGCTGAAGAATCGTCAGGTCATTGTGGACATAAACGTTGTCACATTCGCCCCTAATGCCGCTGTTGACCTGTGTGGTGAAGAAGACTACCCGCTCTGCGATGAGAAAACGTTGGATGCGACGCTAGCGGATATGGTGCTTGGCAAGCCGGAGCTGTACGACTTGATAAGAGCATATCCCAAAATCCGAAATGGCGCCGAAAAAATCCTGGCGAATGCTTCAACGCCGGATTTTTTCGGCGCCTCGGATATAATTTTGGGATATGCTCTAAGCGCGGTGTTTCGAACTATTGAAAAGCCTTTGCTAGATTACAAAGAAGCGCACAGCACTGAAGTCAAGAAAAGGTCTTGCCTAATTCTGTATCACAACCAGATCAGGGCTGTGATGGAGACGCCAGACGGGACGCAACGGATTCGCGGACTTTCAGGCTCTGGCAAGTCTACGGTTTTGGCTTTGAAGGCGGCTTATGTTCATGCATGCCATCCAGGCTGGAGGATAGGGGTTGCGTACAGTACGCTGTCAGCGAGAAGCTACTATATGAACGCTATCGGGTTCTTTTATCGCGAGTTGACTGGCATGAGCCCCAATTGGGAAAACGTGACGGTTTGCCAGGCTTGGGGCTTGGAAAATGGCATGAATGGCGACGCGGGCATGTGCCAAATCTTTTGCGCCGCAAACTTCACCAGGCTGTATCGCTATTCAAAGGACAAGATTAATTTGGGGTTTTCTGATGGCTTTAATAAAGCTTGCGAAATGGGCCTATATGATATTGAGGCTCGCGAGAGGAGCCGATATGAGAACGTTTTCGACAACCCAAAGGAGATATTTGACATTCTGATCATTGATGAGGCTCAGGACTTTCCTGAAAGCTTTCTGCGCCTGTGCTACGCGATGCTTCGCAACCCCAAAAGGCTTGTGTTCGCCTACGATGAATTGCAAAACTTTCGCTCTCAGCCTTTGCCGCCGCCAGAAGACATTCTTGCCAATTTTAATGACGGAAAGTCTTTTGAGAGCGTTTACCTGCGCGACGGTTTCAAGCCCAATTCGGACATTGTGCTTGGCGGGTGCTATGGAAGGCCTTTCGCTGTGCTGTCGGCGGCGCATGCATTGGCTTTTGGAATATACCGGGCGCCCCGACCCAAATGGGATGAACTTGGTCTGCTGCAAATGCTTGAGAATATCTCGATGTGGATCGCCTTGGGATATGAAGTCATTGACGGATGCCTGGATTACGGCAAGCGCGTTGTTATGGGAAGGGCATCGATAGACCGGCTGGATGCGGATCCTAACCTAGAGGAGCAAATAGTCTTCAAGGCATTTAGGTCAGAAGAAGAGCATGACGCCTGGGTAGTTCAAGAGATAAAGCGGAACCTGGCAGAAGGCGGCCTTGAGGCTCATGATATCATGGTTGTGGTTCCAGAGCGGCTGATGATAGGGTTGGGCGCTGAGGTAATAAGAAACAA
>JAISWZ010000444.1 GCA_031270945.1 Clostridiales bacterium
AATAACGGCTTTAGCCAAAGAGGAGGTTCCAAGAAAATGTGCTCAGTAGCTACACTTGTCGGAATTGCGAGCTTGGCGGTTTTCTTCTTGAGCCAGAGATACAAACTCTAAGGTGATAGAGCATAGACGGAGCAAAAACATCTGGGGCGTAGATCTTTGATTTCCCAACAATCAACAGACTCTTTAAACAAAACAAGCAGTTCTTTTCGCTCGCTGGCCGCCGTTCGGACGAAACGCGCACCAATATATGGTGCTTTAGCAAAACGGAACGAGTGCCGAAGAAAGATTCATAGGACTATCAACTTGGTTCACGCCGTCGGCATAACAGGGCGCTTGGCGCTGCTGAAAACGCCATTCACCAAATGGCTGGGACAGGTCTGAGGTCGCATCCTTAAATTATAATTGCTCTCAAGACGCATGCCCTCTGTGAGCAATCATTCATATCGCTCCTGTAAACATGAGCGCCAAGGAGGGTGTTCATTGGAAGAGCCAATAGGCAGAAAGGACAACCTGCTCTACTTGAAGCGAGCCCAGGAAGTACGGGCTTTCATTGCCGATCTTAGTGAAAAGGCCGAGCACGCGAAGAACCCAAAAGTCAGAAAAATGGCACATGATTGCTTGAGAGAGTTAGCCTACAGATGGAACCAAAGGAAAGAAAATGGAGATAAAAAATAAAAGATAACACTAATTGCTTCTTGTAAAACAAACCAATAAGTGTTATAATAAAACGCAGGGGCCAGGCAGCCTACGGGCTGAGGTGGCCAAACCTTATGTAATATCGCGTCAAATTGCGCGATGTGTAATAAAAAGAGACAAAAGTTATCTTTTTTACGGCGTTAAACAAAAGAATGCAAAAAACATGAATGATCATTTTTTCACAAATAGATATATTTTCTGTTTTCCAGTTAAAGCGTGAGCGCGTCAGGCTTCAACGACGGGTAGCGATAACCAAATTTCTTGTTTGAACGCGCTAAGTCAGGGACCTGGGTTTCGGGAAGCCATGCCAAAGCGCCTGGATTTCCGCAAGCCACCTTACAAAAGACAATCATTGCCTTCATGCAAATGCCGGGAGGGATTGAGATGAACGCGAGAAGAGACAAGCATTGGATGCTTCGGGCTCTTGAAAAAAGCGAGGAAAACGCAAGGGAAGATCAGGAAAGCGATAAGCTGGAGCCGGTCGAGTAGGCTGGGCTTTTAATGCATATCCAGTTTTAAGGCAAGAAAGGTCTTGCTCAGACCTTTATGATCTGCAGCGGCAGAATGCCGTTGCAAAACGAACAGGCTTTTTCGAAAAGGAAGACTGCGGCCTATAAATATTAAGACAAGCCCGCCTTCCTAGCCCCCTTCGAAAGTCCTCTAAATTAATATATGGTGAAAATACGAATGAATGCGCAAGACTGCTCCAAGAACGCTTTGCGCAAAAGCAACAGGGGATTATGTCGGGCAAGGCACAAAAGAGATTCAGGAGAAAGTGTAGGCTTGCACAGCGACAGCAGAGATACGGTTTGGTGGAACTTACAACTGAAAGATGCCGCAAGCAGAATGTTAAATATACGGCAATCCATTAAAGGCACAGCATCAAACTCAAAACGCGGCTTTCTTACCATATACGGCAACGCCCAGCATACACGGATTAACAGAGATACAGCTTTGAACCTGGATCACGGCAAACCCCAATTTTCTGCAAGGCGCTTAGAGACGGCAACACCTGTTAGGCACAGATTCGTAGAGAGCACGGTTTCAATTATGCCAAATCATGTGAAAGCCTTTTAGCGAGACAAGAGAAATGACAATCACGGCAATAAAAACGATGCGGCACACAAAAAGATACTGAGATAAAGCCAAGGCGGTTGGCTCTATGAACTGCCTAAACGAAGTAGAGCCCTTGGTTATATACGGCTTCAAACCAATGCACGGCATCGAGAAAGAAACGGCAGTAAGCGCAAACCTAAAACCATAAGGCTGGGATGGCCCTGCAAGTTTAGAGCTTATCGCACACAGGCTTGCATGGCTTTCCCAGCTCAACAGACTTGGGATTGCGCTAAGCATGACTCTTAGGAAACGCTGATTGAAGCACAGTGAAAGTCAAGTTTCGGCTGCGAAGAAAAGACACAGGTTTTTGAAGGCGACAAACGGCAACGCAACGCGGACTGGATTAACCAGGTCTGCAGTACAAGCACAAAAGACGCTTCATGTACGCATAACACAGCGAGATACGGAAAAACAAGAAAGCAAGTCCTGAATCTTTTATTTTCGGGATTATCGCCAGCCACGGTTTCAAACCCAATTCATACTGTCGGAGCGGGGAGTTGCTGATATGGAACCACCGATAACTGCAAGGTACAACCCACGGTGAGTGCATATCCCAAAATTCCGAAATGGCACCGGAAAATCCTGGCGAATCTTCAACGCCGGATTTTTCCGGTGCCTCGGATATAATTTTGGGATATGCTCTAAGTAAAAAAAATATACTGCTCTTCAGGGTTATACGTCTTCGAAAAAGCTACGGACACAGCATTCAAAAGCGTTTACGGGTAGGAATAATATACGGCAAGGCGTAGAGACAAACAGATTTCCAATCTGATATGCACTGTGTTGCAACAAGTAACTGAACAGTCCGTGGGAGTTCTTTCATGCAAGCAGCTGAAAGAAATCAGCCCAACACTGATTCGCCGAGCTTGCGGGAATTGGGTCTTTGACGGCCAGACTTAGGCTCAGTTCCTGCAGTTCGGTCTCATTTGGACATGCTCTTGAAAAGGGGCATGCTTTAAATAGAGGGGCAATTCAGGGCTTCCTGAGTGCAGGAAGCGGCGCAAGTGCGCCTGCAATAAAAGCGTTATCTAGGGAACCAGAACACCAGAAAAAAATTTTGACGGGAAAACACCAGAGCTCAAGAGCTCAACGCAGACTTGACAGGGTTCTGCGGCGCTAGGAGTGCACCAAATTTTCTTGAAAACAGCAAAAGGATGCAGGTATGTGGCCTTACATCTTGCAAATCCTCAGCTGCAGCAAAACAAGGCTTCATAGGGATGGACTGGGTATAAGGTTTGAGTATAGATGGGACAAGACAGGCACGATTCTTAGAGAGACAAAAGTGTCGCAACCATAGGATGGTTTAGGCTATAGGAACGGATGACAAATGGCGGCAAGAGTCTTGGCATGCGGCCATGCGCATCTCAAAGTCTTGCTGCAATCGGGTTTAACACCAACAAGCACATGGCGAAAGATTTTCACTAAAGCTAAAAAGGGGTACAGGCGGTATGCCTGCCGTCTGTTTGGGGCTGCCTGAGAATTACTAAAAGCGTATCCAGTTAATCCAGAACTTAGGGATTCTTGGATATGCTCTAGCGCAACACTATAGGTAGCATGGGTTGCCATGCTTGGCTCAAAATGCTGGTCAGACAGAAACAGATAGATAGAGATGGCAAAGAAACAAATACAATGGCGGCATTGCATGGCCATAACACTTGTGGGTGCTTGCCGCATGCGGATGGAACAAATCGAACCAAAGCTAGACGAGCATGGCCAAGGGAACTGCCCGCTTTGCCGATGAGTGGATGCTTGCGTACAAGCACAGGAGCGCATCTCATGGAAAACAGGCATTGGTCGTGTATGCTAACGAACGCTCCAACGCATCATCTATCCAGCATTGCCCGCCTTTGAAGCTAGGCGGACCCGATACAGCTATCAATAAAACATACCGCTCGTTAGTATGGCTGTCTTAGGAAAACAAGAATATACAGCATCAAGGAAATCTACTGGCCATCAAGAGCATACTAGATTTAAGCGCTTGCATGAAAACGGAAGCAAAGACCTCAATACGGCATAAAACGCAGTTACAGAGATCTACCATATACAGCAATCAACGCAGATACGGCAGTCAATCACAGATGCGGCATCATTCGCAGATACGGATTTCTAAGCGGATACAGAGAACTGCACGGACACAGAAAGATAATACGGAAAGTGGTTGGATGAATTGCGGCAGCAAAGAACTGGCATGTACAGTTCAAGAGGATTGACGGTTTAGCGGAAGTACTGTTATTATATGCACTGAAACAGATGATAGGCAATGTTTCGCACTAAAAAACCGCAATAAGCTAATGACTGTTAATATTAGCAGAAAACGCTATAATCAATAGCGGCACGGCAGTGATATAAGATACGGACTCGAGCTAAATACGTCAAACTCTTGTAAACAGCAAATGGTTCATTCAACTGAAGAAATCTTGCAATAGCAAAGCCGGAGAAGCATAGCTTCTTCGGCTTTTGTGTTTTTTTTTTTTTTTTTTTTTGCAATGATCCTAATTTTTAGGCTCATTTTTTTGATCTAAATAACTGAAGTCGTAGTTAGTCTAAAAAATATGAGGCCCAACCCAACTCAACCCAACCCAACCCAACCCAACTCAAATTAATTCAACTATAGCTATTTTAAATCCATCAAAAAGTCATATTAAAATATCCTTAAACGATTCAACCGGTTCACTCCATCAAACCAGTTAATAACATGCTCAAATAGGTTGAAGCGATATTGCCGAAATGATACAATTAAATAGCTAAGATTTTGGTGCTTGTGTCCGCTTAAAAAAGCAAAAACGAAAAAGTCGTTGTGAAAATATTGACCTGCGCTTAAGGCAATGAAAGCATTTGCAAAACCAAAGGAGGAACTTCATTGAAAAAGCCCATATCCTCCAGCCGCCTGATCATGGCGATTTTCATGATTTTCATCATCCCGTTTTCCGGGTTTTTGATCTTCTACAACCTGTACATGGCTGAGATAATGAAGCGGCAGGAGGCCTTCACAAACCTGGAGCGGTTGGAGTTTCGGATCAAAGCCTTTGAGGATGAGCTCCGGAGCATAGAGTCCTATATGGCTAATATCGCGGCTAACGACTTGTATTTCGGACGCTTGAGATATAAGCTGTCTGCCCTGGATGCCCACGTCTACAGCTTTAACGTCTTGGAGAAGCATAAGGGGATGATTTCTTCAAGGGAAACGATAGATTGCCTGGCTATCTACACAGGAAAAAATGAGCTTTTTCGAAGAGCGTTCGGCTCTGGGCTGGACTATGAAACGAGAACAGCCTTGACCAACAGGCTGGCAGAGTTGCTGCAAGGTCCGGAACTGTCAAACAAATGGTTCTGCGAGATCGTTGAGGGAAGAGCCTTTCTGATCCTGTTCCGAGGGATAGGCGATCTGCAGAACATATGCGTAGTAGATCTGAGCAGACTCTCTGGCAGTGTCATGTACGGAGATGAAAAGGATGAGATATTCTGCGTTTCCGAAGGGAGCGCTCTCACGAACAAAACTTTCGTAGAAGAGGCTATGATCCAGGTAGGGATGGATCCAAGCTATTACATAACAGGCAGACCCCAGAAGTACCTGGTTGTCAGGACAACCTCAACCTATCTTTCCTTGGATTGCAGGTACGCTTCAGCTTTCAGCGGGATAGGGGAGCGGGGAGATTTTCTTTTCCCAGCTCTGCTTGGAGCTTCTTTCATACTTGTCTTTCTGCTTCTGCTCTGCTTCCTGATCATGAGGAAGCGCTTTTTTGAGCCTCTTTCAAGCATATCAGAAGCCTTGAAACAGATCGGGGAAGAAGAGACTGAGATATCCCTGCCTCAATCCAGCATACTTGAGCTCAAGCAGTTCTCTCAGGCCTTGACTGGCATGACAGAGCAAGTGAGAAGATGGCGCATCATAGCCTATGAGAAAACCCTGGCTGCCAAAGAAGCCCAGCTTCAGCACCTGCAGCTGCAGATCCGCCCGCATTTCTACCTGAATGTCCTAAAGTCCCTTTACAACCTGGCGCAGAGAAATGAGTCAGAAAAGATGCAAAACATGCTTCTGCTGTTCTCCAGCTACCTCAGAGCAATCTTCATGCAAGCCGGAGCCCTGAATCCCATGTCCCGGGAGATCGCAAATACCCAGAGCTATATAGCGCTGGTTCAGCTGACCTCATCCATGCCGATTATGCTTAAGTCTTCAATAATAGAAGAGCTCGATGACTACCAGATCCCAGCCATGGCTATCATCACTTTCGTTGAGAACGCCGTGAAGCATGCCGCCTCTTTCAATAAGCCCCTCTCCATCTCAATCAGAGCATCTATCCTCGAGGGAGAAGGGCAGCGCCATGCCAACATAGCCATTCACGATAACGGGCCGGGATTTTCCGAAAAGATGCTTGAAGCCTTGAACTCAGGCGCTGTCACAGCTCTGGAGAAGGATGGCCATATAGGCATATCCAACGCGCTGAAGAGAATAGACATCCACTACGGAGGGAAGGCAGTGGTAACTTTCATGAATTCAAGCGGCGCCAGCGTAGAGCTGTTCCTGCCTATATAATAAAGGCTATTATAAGAGGTGCTATCATGATCGAAGAAGGCTTGAATGTTCTGGTCGTAGATGACCAGGCCAGCGTTGTCGAAGGGATACTCTCAGGAGTAGACTGGGAGTCCGCCAATGTCTCAACTGCCTATAAGGCGTCAAACGCCTTTGAGGCAAAGTCTATCCTGGCATCAGAGCGGGTGGACATAGTCCTGTGCGACATAGAAATGCCGGTTGAAAGCGGGCTTGATGTCTTGCGGTATACAAGGGAAATGAAAATGGATGCGGTCTTTATCCTGCTTACAGCCCATGCCGATGTTTCCTACGCCATTGAAGCGCTAAGACACGGAAGCTTTGATTACATACTCCAGCCAGCCCCCTATGCCGAGATAACCAGGGCGCTGATAAGGGCGGCTGGAAAGATAGCAGGGGAGAAGAGCCAAAAGAGCTTCATGCTTGAGCGAGAAAAAGCAGTTGAAGCGCTGATGCGGGGATGGTTTAGCGACTTGCCAGACCAGTCCCTTGAAGACGCGCTTCTCATGCTTGGCGTCCCTGTCACCCCAGGAAAGCTTGTCTGCATCGCAAGAATCCATGTAGAGCCGGATGTCTGTACTCAACAGCTCATCCATCAAGCAAAAGAGGCCTTTTCCAGATATGGGCAGACCGTCTATCTGACAAAAATTAGGAAATCCGACTTCTGTCTGCTCATCTGCCCCCAAGGCCAGTATGAATGCGCAAAGGACAAAGCGCTAAGCGAGATGGAAAAGCTCTTGGCAGCATGGCAAAACGCTTATAGCGTCCAAGCCTCCTGTTGCCTGTCAGCGCTAAAGCCAAACCAAAACTTGTCGCATAGCTTGGAGGCTGTAAATATGGCCTTCCTAAGCAAGCAAGGCGTCCTCGACGCCGACTTGGCGGCGGCAACCGCTTGTGAAAGCAAACTTCCAGATATGCTTTCCTGGAGATCCATTCTGGCAGAGGGAGACGGTTCTGAGGTCTTGCGCCAAGCAGAGGAGTTTTTTGCCAACTACGTGTCCCCAAAAAGCCTGAAGCGCTTTTATCATAGTTTCCTCCAGATGTCCAGCCTAGCCTTGGAACAGGCTGGCATCCCTTTAGATACAGTATACCCAAATGACGAGGCGTTCCAGCTATCCTTGAAAGCCCAGTCAAGCGCGCAAGACGCCCTAGCCTTCATCCGCCATATCACGGGATTCTTCAATAAATCAGAGCTTCAGTCCCAATCCAGCCAGCTTAGGCAGATCATCAGGTATGTCCATGAAAACCTGGATAGCGAGCTCAGAAGAGAAACGATAGCGGAAGCGGTTTTTCTTCACCCCAACTACATGTCCAGCTTCTTCAAGCAGGAGATGGGCATATCCCTCAAGGAGTTTATCACAGGAGAAAAGATGAAGCTTGCCAGGACACTGCTGAGAACCACAAGCCTGTCCGTTTCAGTCATTGCCCAGAAGACCGGATATTCGAACTTCTCTCACTTTTCCCAAGTATACAAGCGGTACTTTGACGTGAGTCCCGCAAGCGATAGAGAAGCGCCAAGCGACTAAGAAAAGCTCCCCGAATCTCGCAGAGATTCGGGGAGCTTGCTTGACTTTGCTTTTGACTTTAAAATCAAACCGTTATGCAACATGTAGCGACTATAAATAATGCACCTTACGTTTTTGACATTTTCGCCTTACAAATTTGACTCTCCAAGAAAACATGTTACAAAATCACCAAAATGCCTTTCATATTTGAAAGACCTTTGTTTGCTCTTTGTGATATGATGCACCTAATGAAACCGCTTCCAGCGGTTTGAGGAGGGCATGACATGGTTAAAAAGCTTTTGGCGCTTGCGCTTCTGATTGTTTTGGCAGGCTGCGCAAGTCCAGCCAGCAATGGCGCAGAGCCAGTGAACAGTCCAAGCAGTCAATCGGGAAATGCCGCTGCTCCAGCGGAGAAGTACACAGTGTCCATTGTGTTTCCAGGAGATGCTACTACAGACGCTACTAATCGCGTAGCGGAAAAGGCAACAGCTCTGATTGGAGAAAAGCTGGGAGTTTCCATTTCTCTGATCAGGATAGGCTATGGCTCGTTTCAGCAAGAGGTGAACCTGATGCTGTCTTCGGGCGAAAAGCTGGATCTGATGCCAAACTTCACGTTCAACGTCTCTTCAGCAGCAAATAGCGGACAAATCCTCCCCCTGGCGGACTTGCTAGCCGTTAATGGAAAAGAAATGCTTGAGCAGATCCCAGAAGGGGACTGGGAGTGCGCCACAGTCAATGGCGTGATCTACGCAGTGCCAAACAACAAGGAAAAAGCCATGGGCTTTGGTATAGCCATGGTCAAAAGCGTGCTTGACTCGACTGGCGTCGATCTTTCAAAAGTCAAGTCCGAATCAGATCTGACCGAGCTCTTCAGAAAGGTGAAGGAGCTTTATCCAGACATGTATCCCCTGGTTTCTGATAACGGAGAAATGGGATATTTGCTCTATGCCAGAGACGAGCTAGGCGGCGACTACGGCATGCTCCTGGATCAAGCGTTCTCAGGAGGAGAAGCAAAGGTTGTCAACTGGCTTGAAAGCGAGCCTTACCGCAAATTGATAGAGCAAAGATATGAATGGGCGCAAGAAGGAATCATCCTTCCTGACGCCTCGACCAATACCGAAAACGCCTATAGCCTCATGGCGGCAGGAAGAGGCTTCTCCTATTTCACAAATACCAAGCCAGGCATAGAAGGAGAATGGGAGCGCAAATCAGGCGTGCCTATGACAGTCTATGAAGTGGTTCCGCCGTTCTCAACTACCTCAGGTGTCGCCAACCAGTGGTTTATAGCCCATAACAGCATCCAGCCAGCGAAGGCGATGCAGGTCCTGAACGAGATGTACATCAATTCAGAATTAGAAGACACCTTTGTAAACGGGCTTGAAGGAGAGCATTTCATTTACGACAAGGCTAACGGCGTCATAGATTACCCGGAAGGCGTGGACGCCTCCAACACGACATACTCAAGCGTAGCCTGGGCTTGGCTAAATGAGCTTATCACCACCCCCTGGGCTTCTGACGGAAAAGACATCTGGACAGAAACAGTAGCCTTTAATAAGTCCGCGAGAAATTCCTTGGCGAAAGGCTTCATGTGGGACAATTTCAATGTCTTGAATGAGATCGCAGCCTGCAACAACGTCAAGGCAAAATATCAGATGGCCCTGGAATGCGGCATGCTTGACCCAGACGAAGCGTTGCCCAAATATCTGCAAGAGCTCAAGGACGCAGGGGTTGACGCCATTATAGCGGAAAAGCAGAAGCAGCTGGATGCGTGGCTGGCGGAATAATAAAAATAAAAAATAAAATAAAATAAAATAAAATAAAAAATAAAATAAATAAATAAAAAATAAAAAAATAAAAAATAAAATAAAAAAATATAAAATAAAAAATATAAAATAAAATAAAAACAACCCAAAAACCAGAAAGAAGGCCGCCATGTCTTCCCGTGCCTTTAAAAGAGCCAAAAGCTTTTTGCCCCTATACCTGATGCTTGTGCCAGGAATCATCTACCTTGCCATCAATAACTACTTGCCCATGGGTGGAGCGATAGTGGCGTTCAAGAGCTATAACTTTCAAAAAGGCATATGGGGCAGCGACTTCGCAGGGCTCAAGAACTTCGAGTTCCTGTTTAAAACAAAGGAAGCCTGGATCATTACCAGAAATACAATTTTGTATAACTCCCTCTTCATAGTCGTGGGAACCATCTTAGCAATAGCGGTAGCCATTCTGCTGAATGAGATTAGATGGGTGGCGGGTAAGCGGTTCTACCAGACAGTGATCCTGGTCCCTTTCCTGATCTCTATAGTCGTGGTTAGCTACCTGGTCTACGCCTTCCTTAGCACTGAATACGGATTTCTCAATACCTCCCTCCTAAAAGCGCTAAACCAAAAGAGGATCTCCTGGTATTCCCAGCCCAAGTGGTGGCCTTGGATATTGCTCATCGTCAATGTATGGAAGAACCTAGGCTATAACTGCATAATTTATTACGCCACCATTGTAGGCATTGACAGAAGCTACTATGAAGCCGCCGTTATAGATGGCGCCAGCCGATGGGGGCAGACTAGATGGATAACCCTCCCCAGCCTTAGATCAACCATCACCATTTTGACCCTCATGGCAGTAGGCCGGATCTTCTACTCTGACTTCGGGCTCTTCTTCCAGGTTCCCTTAAATAGCGGCCCTCTCATAGACGTTACGAATACAATAGACACCTACGTGTATAGAGGGCTCATAGAGCTTAACAACATAGGCATGTCTTCAGCCGCAGGCCTCTATCAGTCCTTTGTAGGCTTCGCGCTAGTGCTCGCCACCAACTTCATTGCAAAAAAAATGGATAAAGACAGCGCTCTATTCTAAGAGCATATCCCAAAATTATATCCGAGGCGCCGGAAAAATCCGGGTGTTTGCTCACAGAAGCCCGAGCAAACTAGTTGAAGCATTCGCCAGGATTTTTCCGGCGCCATTTCGGAATTTTGGGATATGCACTAAAGGCAGGTGACCCCATGGTTGATCGAGGCAAGACGTTCCAGATAGCAGCAAACGCAATCATGATCCTGTTAACTGCCTTTTGCCTGTTGCCGTTCCTTCTCTTGCTCTCATCCTCGATGACGAGCGAGACTTCTCTGATCAGGGAAGGCTACTCCTTTTGGCCAAGAGATCTGGACTTGAGCGCGTATAAGTACATTTTGATAGATTCAGGAGATCTGGCCAGAGGATATGCCATCTCAGCTACAGTAGCCGTCCTGGGTTCGCTCTTCAACCTGACGCTCACAACCTTGTTCGCGTATCCACTCTCCAGAAAAAACCTTCCCGGCAGAAACGTGATCTCCTTTATCCTCTTTTTTACCATGCTATTCAACGGAGGCCTAGTCCCCTCATATATAATGTGGACTCAGACGTTTCACATCAAGAACACCCTTTGGGCCCTTATTGTTCCAAACCTTATGATGAACGCCTTCAACGTCATAATGATGAGAACCTACTTCACAACTACAATCCCAGAAGCCGTCATAGAAGCGGTAAAGGTCGATGACGCCGGCGAGCTTAGGATACTGCTTCAAGTGGTGATTCCCATGTCCCTCCCTATCATCTCAACCCTGGCCCTCCTTGCAGGCCTGGCTTACTGGAATGACTGACTCAACGGGCTCTACTACATCAATCAAGACAAGTTTTTCAGCGTCCAGGTGCTCTTGAACAAAATGCTCTTGGACACCCAGTTCCTAAATAGCTCAGCAGGCGCAAAGCTTAATTACATGATTCTGCCGTAACAACCACTGGACAAATAGACGTAAATGGCGTAAACACAAGATTTGTCCGCCGCATAAGCCTTTAGTCAAAGCTTTGATTTTAGGGCCTTGATGGAGTTATTACGGCAGAATCTTAACATAGATACCAGGAAGATGCCGTCTACTGCCATAAAAATGAAGATAGAGGTAATGGGCGTTCTTCCAGTGCTTGTCGTTTATCCGTTATTCCAGAAATACTTTGTCAAAGGAATCGCCATTGGGGCAGTAAGCTAGACTCCAGCTTTTCTAGCCCGCAGAGAGAGAAGGCAAAGCCGTCCAGCACACTGGGCGGCTTTGCCGCGCTTTTATGTAAAACGACGGAAAAGACCGGATTTTTCAGCGCTTTCGAAAAATAGAAGAGAAGAAGCTCTTAGTGCATATCCCAAAATTCCGAAATGGCGCCGGATAGCGTTTGCCCAATGTTCATGGGCAAATCGCCAAAGTCCTGGCGAATGCTTCAACTAGTTTGCTCGGG
>JAISWZ010000461.1 GCA_031270945.1 Clostridiales bacterium
GCAGGATAATAGGCTGTGGCTTTTAACCACTTTGACGTTTTTACCTACCCCTTGCTTAAGGGGGAATCTACCCAGCCCCGCGAGGAGTCACATTTCGACTCATCTATTTATGGGCGCAATGGAATTTTGGGATATGCACTAAGCTTTATATTTTCTTGATTGGAGGCAATTGCATGAGCAATGAGGTCATGATGTTTGCTTTATTCTATCCCGAGTACCAAGTCACAGATGAGACAATTGAGGACGGGAAAATCGTCGTAAAAATGAATTCGCTCAAGACGGCGGATAACTGCCCTGTCTGCGGCGTTGAAAGCGTCACCCTTCATGAAGACAGCATCAGGACGATCCAGGAGGCACCGTGTTGGAACACCGGAGTATGGATACGAGCGAAAATCCACACATTCAAATGCCAGAACCAGGACTGCCCTGTAGATGTGTTCAGCGAGGAGCTGTCATTCGCAGGTCAAAACAAGACTTATACATATCGGCTGGAAAAGTTGCTGCAGGATTTTAGGACTAAATACGGAAACGAGAAAGCCAAATATGTGCTTGCAGTGATGGGGGCGGACTTGAGCGACTTTAGTTAAAGCAACTGCGTCTAACCAAAAAATCCCGTTATCAACTTGCAGTTGACATCAGGCTGGGTTATCTTCTGATCGGGGCTGAATTCGCTCTCGGATATGCTGTTTACTCTGCCCTTGTTTCTCAGGAAGAGGATGGCATTAGGCCGCAAGGCTAACGAGCTTTACAAGAATTCAGTCTTATGCTATGCTTGAAAAGCGGGCATTTTTGATCTATTGGGTTTTGCCAGGGGAAGGTGAGATTTGTGGATTTTATAGACAAGTATGACAATGGGTCGTGGCGCATACAAGAGCTGATAGGCAACGGCTCCTTCGGAAAGGTATATAAGATCTACAAGGAGGAGTTTGGTTTAAAGAGCACGGCCGCATTGAAGGTTATATCAGTTCCAAGCTCTGTTGAAGAGATCAGCTATCTTAGGTCGGAAGGGTTAAACGAAGCTGATATAAACAATATCTTAAACGCACAGGTCGCCAAGGTCTTAAAAGAGATCAAGTTCGTTGAAGAGTTCAGGGGCAACACAAATATTGTAGGTTGCGATGACTACAAGGTTATGCCTAAAGAAGGCGAGATAGGTTACTACATACTAATGCGCATGGAACTGCTCTTCAGCTTGGATAAAGTCCTTGAGTGGACAAATTTTGGAGAAGCTGACGCTGCTAAGGCAGGCATTGACATTTGCGCAGCGCTTGTGCTGCTTGCAAAGAACAAGACGATTCACAGGGACATAAAGCCTGCGAACATCATGGTTTCGAAGCACGGAGACTATAAGCTTGCCGACTTTGGGATCGCCAGAGAGATTGAAGGCATCACTTCGGCTATGACCCGAACAGGGACGACCGTCTTCATGGCCCCAGAAGTTTTCTACGGGAAGGGCTACGGTGCGTCAGCTGACCTGTACTCCTTGGGGCTTGTCTTGTATAAGATTATGAATAATGGCCGCATGCCATTCTTTCCTGTTTATCCTGCTGGGATAAACTTGAATGACCGAGAGAAAGCGTTTGAAAGGCGAATTACGGGGGAGCAGCTTCCGCCTCCAGCGAATGCTTCTAAAGGCATGTCTGCTATCATTTTAAAGGCTTGCGCCTATGATCGAGTGCAGCGTTACCAGAACGCCTCTGAGATGAAAAGCGACTTGGAAAATTTGATTAAACCAATGAATCAAAAAAAGTCAAGCGCGCAACCTGCTGCGCCACAGGCGCAACCGCAACCACAGGTGAAACTGCAACAGCAACAACCAAAACCGACAGAGCAAGTTATGATTAATGGTTTGCTATATAGTACATCAACAGATGCTCTAAATATAACAACATTCTCATTAAAACAGGAAGATATACAAGGAATTTCTAAATTATCAAATCTTGTTGCACTTAATATAGAGTATGAGAAGGATTGGGTTAGAGATTATAATGCATTCTCATATCGCTCGCCACTAAACTTGAAACCGTTGTCAAAGCTACAAAACCTTGTCAATATTTCTATATCTAAACTCAATATTGATGATTTGAAACCTCTATCTGGATTGCAGAATCTTGCCAAACTAAATTTAAGGTTTAACTATATTAGCGACTTGAGCCCGCTGTCCGGCCTACATAATCTTACTAACCTTAATTTGTCTAATAACAACTTAACGGACGTTAGTCCGCTGTCAGGATTGCATAACTTAGAAACTCTACACCTAATTAGTAATTCAATAAAAGATATTAAGCCTTTAGCGGGACTTAAAAAAATCAAAAGTTTTAGTTTAAGTTGTAGAAAATTAAATAGCATTGAAGCATTATTTAACATGAAAGGGCTTACAGAATTATACCTTAGTGGATTTTCAGGCATAGAGATTAAAAATATTGATACATATCTCCTTACACATTTGCATTTGGATAATTGCTATGATATATCTCCTTATTATCTATGTGGTTGCTCTGGTTTGAAAGAACTTTCATTATCACACAATGGAATTGTAAATTTGAAAGGCTTGGAAATCATGCGCAATCTCTCTAAATTAATATTAAGAGGTAACTTTATAAAAGATTTAACTCCTTTATCGCGTCTCAATAATCTCACTGAACTTGACTTGTATGGGAATGACATTAAAAACTTTTCGCCGCTTTATGGCATCCAGAACTTGAAAACTCTTAATGTCTCTTCCATAAGCGGGTGGGAAGAAAAGCAGCTTAAAAGAAAATTGCCGCAGTTAACTATTACACATGCTATTACAAATGATTTCCGAATTTAGGACATGCTCCAAAAGACGCAATTACATCTAGCCCAAAAAACCCGTTATCAACTTGCCGTTGACATCAGGCTGAATTTGGGGCATAATGAAAAGAGATAGCCAACCGGGGCTATATCGATAGAAATTTTGCTTGATAAATAAAATATCCAGCGCAAAGCTCAAGCCTCCGGCTTGGGCTTTGTCATGATGCTTGCAAGAAAAAGCGCTTAAAATCAAGCAAAAAAATCAAGTAAAGAAAATCAAGCAAAAAAACACGCAAGAAAACACGAAAAGCACTTCGTCGAAAGAGGGCATCAGATGAATTGGGATAAGCTTGGAAACCTGCTCTCGCCAAAGGGCGAGGGCAGATTTATAATCATATGCCTGGGAAACCCTGGGCCCAAGTACAGAGGGACAAGACACAACGCTGGATTCGAGGTGGCTGACCGGCTTGGGAAGGCGCATGGCATAGAAATAGCCAAGGCAAAAAGGAAGTCGGTTTTGGGCGAAGGCGTGATCGCAGGGAGAAAGGTGGTTGTGGCGAAGCCGCAAACCTACATGAACTTGAGCGGAGACGCCGTAGTTGAGCTCGTTGGTTTCTACAAAGCGGAGCTTTTGGACATAGTCATCGTCTGCGATGACGTGAGCTTGCCGCCTGGAGAAGTAAGAATCCGAAAGAAAGGCAGCGCTGGCGGACACAACGGACTGAAAAGCGTCATAGAGCGGCTTGGAACGGACGAATTTGCGAGAGTTAAGATCGGGATAGGAGAAAAGCCTTCCGGATGGGATCTCGCAGATTACGTCCTAGGCTCGTTTGGAAAGGATGAGCTGGAGATTATGGCTATCGGCCTTGACAAAGGAGCGGCTGCGGTTGAGGCGATGCTTTCAAAGGGCATAGACAACGCAATGAACCTTTACAACAGGAAAGTTGAGACGGCTAAGGAAAAAGAGGCAAGAGAAAAGAAAGAGAAAGATAAGTTAGAGAAAGATAAATTAAATAAAGAAGACCAAAAGAAAGAGAAGGGACCTGAGGCTAAAGCTTTGGGGGAGGATAAGACATGAGCACACTGCTCAAGCTCCTTGATGGGCTTGATGGATACAAGAGGATTCGCAATTGCATGGAACGGGGCAGAACGCCTGTAATGGTCAATGGCTGCGCGGAAAGCCAAAAGTGCCACTTGGCGGCAGGGCTTATTGTTGAGATGAGCAAAGCGTCAGTGATAGTAGCCAGCTCGGAGCTGAAAGCCAAAGCCATCTACGAGGACATGAGGCTGTTCTTGGACGACAGGGTTAAGCTCTACCCTGCAAAGGACATCATCTTTTACTCAGCGGATCTAAAAAGCACCGAAATCTTGAAGCAGAGGTTCGCCGCCCTGAAATCAATCTTTGACGGAGAGAACCCATGCATAGTCCTCTCTGCTGACGCGCTGCTAGACAGGCTGCCTCCAAAGAGCGAGCTGAGAAAGAGCGTAATATCGCTAAAGCCAGGAGACATCGTCTCTTTGGGAAGCCTGGCAAAGTCTCTGTCCAGGATAGGATACGAGAGGGTAGAGCTGGTGGAAGCGCCAGGGCACTTTGCCATAAGGGGCGGAATACTGGACATCTATACGGCCATCTACGACTACGCCTTGAGAATAGACTTCTTTGATGATGAGGTTGAGTCAATCAAGTTCCTGGACACGTATTCGCAAAGATCAATTGAGGTGTTAAGCGAGTGCGTCATATACCCCATGAGGGAGCTTGTATATGATGACGAAAGGCTTGAGGACGCTCTAAGAAAGCTGTCAATGGAAGCCACCCAAGCGATGGCCCAGGCGAGTGATCGAGGCGATGCCGAACTTGCGGACAAGATAGCGGAGCATGCCCAAGAGATGGCCAGAAAGCTCAGGGCCGGATCTTCTGGAGCGGATGAGTGCGTCAACTACTTCTACCCGGATAGCGTCAGCCTGTTTAGCTACCTGCCGGAAGACTCCCTTGTTTTCATGGATGAGCCAAACCGCATCGCATCCCAGCTGGAGCTGGTTTTGACTGAGTTTTCCGAGAGCATACACAACAGGATCATGAAGGGCATGATGCTTCCGTCCCAGGCAAACCTGGTCTTTTCATACCCCCAGTTGGCAGCCATGGCCGGGAGGTTCAAGCTAGCGCTAATGTCCAGCGCCGCCGCCACATCCCAAGAGGCTGAGATAGCTGAAACAGTTTACTTGAACGTCAAGCCCCATCCTGTCTTCCAGATCCAGAACCTAGAAGACGAGCTGAAAAAATGGAGAGAGTCTGAAACCAGAGTATTCATGCTGGCTGGCGCCAGGTACCAAGCGCAGAGGCTTGCTGACGAGATAGTTTCGCTGGGATTTAGCGCCGCTTACGAAGGCGAAGAAGACGCTGACCCAAGGACTGTCATCATCTGCAGGGGAGCCCTGAAGTCAGGGTTTGAGTACCCGGAAGTCAAAACAATAGTTACAACCGTCTCAGCGGCAACTGAGAAAAAGAGAAAAAGAAGGGTTCGCCAAGCTGGCGCTAAAATAGAAAGCTTCACAGATCTCCGCCCAGGCGACTATGTAGTTCATGACAACCATGGAATAGGCATGTACGAAGGGATAGAGCAGATCCAGGTTGACGGGATCTCAAGAGACTACTTGAAGCTGAATTACGCTGACGGAGGCATACTCTACATCTCCACAAGCCAGATGGACTTGATCCAGAAGTTCATAGGAGGAGACGGAGCAAAGCCAAAGCTTTCGAAAATGGGCGGGGTTGAGTGGTCAAAGGCGAAAAACAAAGCCAGGAAGGCTGTCGCCATCCTGGCTAAGGATCTGGTTGAGCTTTACGCCAAAAGACAGAACTCAAAAGGCGTTGTCTACACCAAGGACAATGTTTGGCAGAAAGAGTTCGAAGACAACTTCGAGTTCCAAGAAACCGAAGACCAGCTTCTGGCCATAGAGGATGTCAAGGCTGACATGGAGTCCGGCAAGGTCATGGATCGCCTCATATGCGGAGACGTAGGCTACGGCAAAACCGAGGTGGCGATCAGGGCCGCGTTCAAGACCACCCAGGACGGACGCCAGGTCGCTTACCTGGTTCCAACCACAATCCTCGCTCAGCAGCATTTCAATACATTTACCACTAGAATGAAAGGCTTCGCGGTCCAGGTTGAGATGCTCTCCAGGTTCAGAACCCAGCAAGAGCAAAAAGGGACCATTGAGCGCCTGAAAAACGGCACCTGCGACATAGTGATAGGCACCCATAGGCTTCTCTCTAAAGACGTGGTCTTCAAAAACCTGGGCATGGTCATAGTCGATGAAGAGCAACGCTTCGGCGTCACCCATAAAGAGAAGCTCAAAGCCCTAAAAGGCAATGTCAACGTCTTGACCCTGACAGCAACCCCAATACCAAGAACCCTCCATATGAGCCTTGCTGGCATAAGGGACATGAGCGTCCTGGAAGAGCCGCCGCAGGAAAGGCAGCCAATCCAGACCTACGTCATGGAGTTTAGCCCCGAGTTTGTCAGGGACGCCATAACCCGTGAAATAGGCAGAGGCGGCCAGGTCTACTACCTGCACAATAGGGTCATGAACATTGAGGAAGAGGCCAAAAGAGTTGGAGACCTGGTTCCAGAAGCAAGCGTTGCCTTTGCCCATGGCCAGATGTCTGAGCGCGAGCTGGAGACTATCATGCTCAGGTTCATTTCGGGAGAGCTCCAAGTCCTTGTCTGCACAACTATCATAGAGACAGGCCTTGACATTTCAAACGTCAATACAATAATAATCCAGGACGCCGACTATATGGGGCTCAGCCAGCTCTACCAGCTCAGGGGCCGCGTCGGAAGATCAAACCGCCTTGCCTACGCTTATCTTATGTACCGCAGGGACAAAGTCCTTGCTGAAGTGGCAGAGAAGAGGCTCCAAACCATAAGGGAGTTCACTGAGTTCGGTTCAGGATTCAAGATCGCCATGAGAGACTTGGAGATAAGAGGCGCAGGAAACCTCCTTGGAGCGCAGCAGCATGGGCATATGGACGCCATAGGCTATGACATGTACTGCAAGCTTTTGGCTGAAGCGGTAGGCGAGCTTTCAGGCGCGCCAAAAGCCGAAGATTTCGACACATTTGTTGACGCTCCAGTCAGCGCCTGCATACCCCCTGAATACATCCCCAATGAAGAGCAAAAGCTTGAGATCTACAAAAAGATCTCGCTTATCTCAAATACCACGGACTACGCTGAAGTGAAAGAAGAGATCGAAGACAGGTACGGAACGCTTCCAAAGACCGTGGACTCCCTGCTTTTCATAGCCTTGCTCAAAGCTTCGGCTCACGCCGCTGGAGTGCTTTCCGTTGTCCAAAAGGGAAGAGCCATTGTTGCCACATTCAAGTCAGACATCAAGCTAAACCAAGACAAGATCGCCAAAGCTGTGACGGCCCAGAAGGGAAGGCTCCTGTTCACCCAGAGCGGCGCCCCCAGCCTGACTTATAAGATGCAGCAAGAAGAAGCTATGGCCGCTTTTAGGATGATGAAAAAGATCTTGGACTACCTGAGGAACTAAAATATAAAAAAACAAAATAAAAATAAAATAAAAAATAAAAAAAACAAAAAAACAAAAAAACAAAAATAAAAAAACAAAAGCAAAACAAAAAAACCAAAACCAAAACAAACCAAAACAAACCAAACCAAAACAAACAACAAAACAAAACCAAAAAAATAAGAAAAGCGGCGTATGCCGCTTTTCTTGGTTTCTAGGACTCCGTGGCCCCTTTTTTCGCTGCTTCCTTGGTCTTCGCTTTTGGCTTTGCAGTTGTCGACTTTTTCCTTGTCGTGGATTTCTTGCGATCCGCCGCCGCTTTTTCCTCTTCCTTCTTTGCTGCCGCTTGGGCGTCCTCACGCGCTTTTTTCTCGGCGTCTTCCTTGTCTTTGATGCCTTTGAGCTCCAAAGCCATCGATTCCTTTGTCTCAGGGTTTACAGGCGTAAGAAATGACTCGAACACGGACGGGTACTTGAACCTCTTGACTCCATATCCCCCGGAAAACTCCACCGTGAT
>JAISWZ010000187.1 GCA_031270945.1 Clostridiales bacterium
GCAATCAACAAAAGTCCGCAAACAGGCAATTATGTCTTGGCAGCGCTGCCATGGCAAAAAAGGCGTTTGAGTTTAAGGCGCTTGATATTGGTTCTATATGGCAGTCTTAGACATCGGGCGCACTGCCGCATCTGGTTTGAGCGCGGCGCATATCGCTTAGCAAGAATATGTCAAGATTAAGCGGTAATTGTACGAAATATAAGTATGGCCAAATTTGCATGACTATGCCGCTATCCGCTGCAAAGCGTGATGTACCCATCCTCAGAAACCAAGAGCTTATCCGAAAATTAATTTTGTGGCTTGTGAAAGTCATGCGTTCAAGCATCGCGATGACTTTCGTTGCACCCTTTTTGGAATTTTGGGATATGCACTAAGAAAGCGCTTTCGGCAAACAAGTTCAGGACTATGCTCATGGACGCCCTATGTGCCACGGAGGATGGGGCGAGGCACCGGAGCCATAGTCAAAGGGCCTGAACTGCAAGCACTGCAAAGCTTGAAAATCACGCATCCCGCACCATACTATCGATGCCACGAAACTAAATCAGGTGAAAAATCAAAGCGCGGGAAGTTTGCATGATTATTAAGCAAAGAGATGAGTTGCGCCCAAAATGGCGGAATTTCTTCAATAATTCTGATAGCGGCGAGCATGATAAATCATACAACGGACAAATAGCCAAATGACCTGGCGTTAGAGCAACTTATATAAGCAATGCCTTCAATAAGCTTGCGATTAAGTATATCCAGCAAGCCCAAACGTTTTGTTTTGTGCAACCGGCTTAGGGCAAAGGGAATCTTGCCTGGTATAGAAAGCGAGGAGCAGCAAAAATGTCTCCATATAAAAATTCGCAAAAGTCCTCAATACAGACTTTCCTCCCTCGGTCGCTCCAAGGATCGAGACGGACTACGTACGCTTGCAACGAGTTGCAAATGCAAAAATTCGCACAAGATCAAGACTACGCGTATCGACGCTTCAAGGATATGGAGGATTGGGCCAAGACGCTCAAAGACTCCTCCAGAAGGACAAGAGTCTCTCGCGCTGATGGCTCAGCAGGGGCTTGAGCAGAAAGACAGGGAAAGGCGTTATGCTCTGAGCGAAAACATTAGAATATATTGTTCTTTGTTTTCGCTTGTGAGCAACCGCCGGCTCGATCTAAAATCCAGTTTTTTCGCTCCGTTAAACGTGCATGCGCCTCAAATAAGTTCCATAAATGACGGGGCTGCAAAGGCACAGGCTCTTAATTATGCCAACATTTATCAGATAACTCTATCTACGTACAAAGACTTGCAAAATGTCCTCTTCTGCAGTATACTATACTGACGAGCATTATGATTTAGAATTTTCTTATCGTTAGCGGGAGCGGCCCGACAGCTTTTATTTGGGATATGCGCTTGCTACGCCGTTTAATGATTTGAGCATATACGAGCATACGCCAAAATTATATCCGGTGCCATTACGGAATTTTGGGATATGCACTAAGGGCATACGCCAAAAGCATGCTCTAAAAAAGCTTCTGCGGAAGGGATTTGCAAAGTGGATGCAAATAACTCGACACGGTACACTTATGAAGACTGGGCTGCTTTGGATGACAGCAACCGCTATGAGTTGGTTGACGGCAAACTGATCATGATGTCCGCTCCGTTAACCGAGCGCCAGGATGTAGCCTATGAAATCGCGCGCCAACTCGGCGGTTTGGATAGTGAGAAGTACTGCGTTTTTCCTAGCCCTTATGGTGTGCGCCTTTTCGAGGACACTGTATTCCAGCCAGATATCTCAGTCATAAGCGACCGCTCTAAGATTGCCATAAAGGGATGCAAAGGCGCCCCTGACTTGATAGTCGAAGTCATGTCAGGATACAATACAAAGCGCGACTACGATCACCTCCCTGTAGTCAAATATCTCAAATACCTGGAAGCTGGGGTTCGAGAATATTGGATAGCGCATCCCGATTCCATGACAGTCAGCGCGTTCAGGCTATCTGACGGCAAATATGTTTCTACGATCTTTCGCAAAGGCGAAAAGGCTTGCATTGAGGCATTGGATGACTTTGTCATCGATCTGGATTTGGTCTTCTGCAATTGCATACTTTAGCGCAGAATCCAAAACTTATAGAGAAGGCTTGGATACGGGCATGCATTATGCTAGCGAGGCAAGGCGCTCGTCAGCATGAAAATTTGTATGCCCTTTTCTGTGCGACTCAAAAGCTTAGAGCATATCCCAAAATTCAAAAAAGGCTCGCGATGCTTTAACGCGTGACTTTCACAAGATATGCTCTTAATGTGTAAGTTATGGAAATTGATCGTTGCAGGCGTAAATAACTAGCTGTTTTTTGGTGCCAAATCATGGTTATTGCTATGAAGCCAGCCTTTTCCCTTTTAATCAGCTAAACCCATTTGGTTTGCGATGGATCAGCTTGTGTTTGACAAAAATATCAGTCTGTGCTATAGTGGATGATGCTAAAAATGCCTGCTAGCGCATAATTCTGGAACTTGGCCAGAATTATTGCATTTCAAGCAAGCATGCTCAGCTTTGATAGACCATGAGTTTCTTGACTCGACTATTCCAAACAAATCTTAAATTAGCAAGCCTCCAACATGGGGACTTGGGAAAAATCGCTTTGCCAATTAAACTTAAGTAAGCGTGCTTAGTCTCCACGAAAATTTAAGTTTTTAATGCTGACGAGTGGCATGATTTAGGATTTTCTTAGCGGAAGCTACCCGACTGGTTTCAGAGGCGGGCAACGAAAAGTAAATTCCATATTTGAGCGCTCGTCAGCATAGCCCAGTCTATTGCTTGCAGCAAATCGCAAATAGCAAGGAGTTTTGTCTATGGCTACCGACACCACCAAGAGAATAAAGGAACGGATTGCAGAACTCGAAGACAAGGTGTTTATCACAAAGGACTTTCTCGACATAGCTGGATATAGCACTGTGAGCAGGTTCTTGAACCGCTTGACCCTCAAAGGGACAATCACCAGAATCATGCCAGGCATGTATTGCTGCCCGTGTTCCGTCGAACGTTTCAATCGGCCAAGCGTTCCACTCATCGTAGATGCCCTTGCCCGCAAGTTCAACTGGCATACATCCAATATAGACCCGACCGCTTTGAATCCGTCAAAAGTGTCCACCCAGGCTATGCCAAACTGGACTTTTGTCAGCACCGGCAAGCCTGCTGTTGTCCAGCACGGAAACTCGAAGATAGAGTTCAAGCATTGCAGGGAGTCTGAGCTTATTGACGTCGACGATAAAAACGCGCTCGTGATACAGGCGATAAGAACCCTTGGAAAAAACAGCGATGACAAGCGGGCAAAGCAAAGGATTAGCGCGATGCTAACAGAAGCCGAAAAAGAAGAGCTTGTGAAAGAAGCCAGCCAGGCATCGAGTTGGGTTTATGAGGTCATATCGGAGATATGCGAGTCATAGCAGGAAGGCGGCGGCAATGTCTACATGAGCTCTGACATTACCAAGAGAATAAAGGAACGGATCGTTGAATTTAATTATAATGCTTTTATCATTAAAGACTTTCTTGATATAGCTAGCTACAACACGGTAAGCAAGGCTTTGACCAGATTGGCTAGCAAAGGCGAGTTCACCCGCATCATGCCAGGCATGTATTACTGTGCGTATTACATTAAGGATTTTAACATGTACGCCTGGCCAAATTCAGAGTTTGTGGCAAAGGCTCTTGCCCGCAAGTACAACTGGCATATATCAGATATCGGTTTGACTGCTTTGTGCATGTTGAGAGTAATTACCGATGTTATGCCTCATTGGATTTTTGTCATCACCGGCAAACCTACAGTTGCCCGATTTAGAACCGTGAAGATAGAGTTTTGGCACGGAAAGGAATCTGACTTTATAGGAATCAACGCTAAGAACATGCTCGTGATTCAAGCCATTAGAACCCTAAAGAAAGGGCACGTCAATGCTCGGGCTAAGAAATGTATAAGTTCGATGCTAACAGCGGACGAAAAGGAAACCCTTCTCAAAGAGGCTAGACTAACATCGAGTTGGGTTTATGAGGTCATATCAGAGATATGCGAGTCATAGCAGGAAGGCGGCGGCAATGTCTACATGAGCTCTGACATTACCAAGAGAATAAAGGAACGGATCGGTGAATTTAATTATAATGCTTTTATCATTAAAGACTTGCTCGATATAGCTAGCTACGACACAGTGAGCAAGGCTTTGAACAGATTGGCTAGCAAAGGCGAGATCACCCGTATCATGCCGGGCATGTATTACTGTCCGTATTACTCTAAGAGTTTAAACATGTACTCGCGGCCAAATCCAGAATTTGTGGCAAAGGCACTTGCCCGCAAGTACAACTGGCATATATCAGATATCTGTTTGACTGCTTTGTGCATGTTAAGAGTAATCACCGATGTTATGCCTCATTGGATTTTTGTCATCACCGGCAAACCTACAGTTGCCCGGTTTGGAAACGTGAAGATAGAGTTTTGGCGCGGAAAGGAATCTGACTTCATAGGAATCAACGCTAAGAACATGCTCGTGATTCAAGCCATTAGAACCCTAAAGAAAGGGCACGTCAATGATCGGGCTAAGAAATGTATAAGTTCGATGCTAACAGCGGCCGAAAAGGAAACCCTTCTCAAAGAGGCTAGACTAACATCGAGTTGGGTTTATGAGGTCATATCAGAGATTTGCGAAATCACGTAGCGGATGATGCGATGAGCATTTGGGATTAATTTATCCTATGTGTCAATTGCAGTGCTTTGGCTTGCTACATCACGAAGAGCTGAAGATTAATGTTTCAAGCGCTTCTTAGAGCATATCCCAAAATTCCGAATGGCATTGGAAAAATCCTGGCGAACGCTTCAACGCCGGATTTTTCCGGTGCCTTGGATATAATTTTGGGATATGCTCTTCATGTGATAAAAACCCTTGACGCAAAAAGGAATTTTCTCATCGTTTCCCGCAAGAATTCCTGGCGTTCTCGCTAACGATGAGAAAATTCCGACGTCAAAGAATTCGCTCGAAAGCCTTGATTTCTAGATGAAGGGTTTATCCTAACCCGAAGCGTTCGCAAGTCTTTACCATGCTCCCCAAATTTCAAATATCACCTCGCAACATAATAATCGAGTTCTCCAAATCTCCGCTTTCACTTGCGCTATGTCTACGCCTTCCATAGTCGCCTTCAGAGCGTAGTTGCTGACCAGTCAATTCCCCTTAAAATCTATAAACCTTTTATACTCATCTTCCAAACTTGTTTTATTCAAATAGGCCTGGTCTATTAATGGTATTATGATAGACAGCTTGTCGATATTCCACATTGGTATAGTGAAGGTATTATCTTTTACAAATACTGTGCCTTCGCAGAACTTTATAAGAAAATCCGCTCTCTTGTCTGCAAGGATTCTATCACTCGAAATGGTTTTCCCTTTTGAATTTTTGACTTCCACTAATACTTTTACGCCTTCTTGAGTATAGAAGAAAAAATCAACTTCCTCACTTGGAAACCCTGCATGAGAGTGATATGAAAAAATCTGCTTTAGATTTAGGGGTTTCGAAAAAGAAATCAAACTGTTTAAAACGAAGTCTTCGTCTCTTGCTCCCTTTATCATCGCAATAACATTGCGGTTAATTAACATTTCAGCAAAGTTGCTTAATACAGCGTAGTGATTAAATCTATATTTAATGTTAAAGTAGGAATCGTCATCTTCAAAATCAGATTTAACATTTATTAACCCTAAAATATCACTCTTTAGCATCCATTGCACTGCGTCAGATATTAACTTTTCGGAAATGCCGAATTCTAAAACAAATCGATCATAAATATGCTTGTTCCTTACTAGATCATTTGGGCTGTTCCCTTGTATGATCGATGATATGATATAATTCACCACGTTCTTCCATAATTCCACGCTATGTATTGGTGACTTTTCAGACAGCGTAGCAAGGTGTTTATTTAGCCCTTCATCTCTGATGCTTTTTGCGCTTTCAAGATTTCCATGCTGCAGAAAGTTAGTTAGAGATGCCGGAAATCCGCCAAGCTCACAATAAATCTCCCAATATTTTTTAGCGCTTCTCAATGCCTCTGCATCCGACCCCCTGGTGAATTCCCTTAAGCTCATGTAGTCTTCCAAGCCCTTGATGGAATTTAGGAACTCAATGTAAGAAACAGGTTGCATGCTGAACTCTTGCACATCCCCTGTAGGGTCGTTGTAGGAATCCCAGAAAATGACGTTGCCCAAATGGCTTCCCGAAAAGGCAACCTTAGCGTTCAATCCCCTGACTATTTTCCTTGCCCTGTTATAGATAGACCGGGAGTCTTGGATCTCGTCCAAAATCAATAGCGTTGAAGGATCATCCGCAAAGCTCGGGACTAGCTTTGTGAAAGCCGCACAAGCATAACGTTTGTCATATGCCGAATATCCCAGTTCCGAAAACACTCTATCCAGCTCGTGTTCAATGCTTGTCCTAATCTCTTCATCTGACAGATCAAATATAATGCAACTCTTGTAGCGCTCTTTGCCAAACTTCTCTAAAAGCGAAGTTTTGCCAACCTGTCTCAATCCCTTAACCCAATAGCCCATATGATGGTTCTTATAGTTATATGGCGCGGAACGCAGAAGTTCATCTTCAACGCTTCTGGAGATCCATGGAGCTCCGTTATATGTGTCTTTAAATCCCTCCATCTTTCTACCCCCAAATCATTAACGCTCTTTCACAGTATTCGAGTGTTTAGAGCACAGCGTCAGACGCTTTAAATTGTCCCAGCGATTCCTGATTTATTCTATCATCAAGCAGCAGCTGTGTCAACAATAGCTTTGAATTCATTTAATTTCCATAAACGCTTCAAGGCAGCGATTAAGAACGCTTCTTCATGTGATAAAAACCCTTGACGCAAAAAGGAATTTTCTCATCGTTTTCCGCAAGAATTCCTGGCGTTCTCGCTAACGATGAGAAAATTCCGACGTCAAAGCTTCACTCGAATGCCTTCATTCTAGATGAATGGTTTATTCTAATCCGACACGTTTGCTAGTCTTTACCATGCTCCCCAAATTTCAAATATCACCTCGCAACATAATATTGAGTTCTCCAAAGTAGTCTTCCGTATATGCAAATTTCTTCAGCATTTCTAGTTTTCTTCCCTTTTCAGGCATCTTTTTCGTTCTTATAAGAAATTTCAGCGCAGACATGGATAGCTCTGTCTCCGCTTTCACTTGCTCTATGTCTACACCTTCCATAGTCGCCTTCAGAGCATACTTCAAGTTTGTCATTCTCCAGAGTTCGAAGGCTTCATCCACTGTCTTTTGCTTGACTATCTCACGCGCTAAAGCAATAGGCGCACTAACGAACATAGCAATCTCTTTTAAATCCTCCAGACTCTTGCCCTTGTTTTCCAGCAATAATTTTATCGTATAGCGGATCTCTCCAACCGCAATGGCACCATTATTTTTTATTTTATCAAACTCAGACCAATTTATGACCTCGATTTCCTTTTCCACTTTATTGCCTCCTTTTCCATCTCATTGCAATATGCAAGACTCTTTTCGAAAGCATCCGCTAATTCAAGCTTGCATTCGACAGAGAGCAACCACTGACGCGAGCGAAAAGGCGCAGTTCTTATCGCTCACTGGCAAACCCTATTTATGTATCAACGCGCCAAAGCCTCTCCCTCACAAATCCTGCGCCGCTAATGCCTTTGATAGTATTCGATATCCCCAAGGTAGTCTTCCATGTACGCAAATCTCTTCAGCAACTCTAAATCTTCTCCCTTTTCAGGTATCGCCTTCATGCTTTTAAGAAATTTCAACGCAGACATGGATAGCTCTGTCTCCGCTTTCACTTGCACTATGTCTACACCCTCCTTAATCGCTAAAAGAGCGTACTTCAAGTTTGTCATTCTC
>JAISWZ010000479.1 GCA_031270945.1 Clostridiales bacterium
GGCATCTTCCCTGATTACAGAGCAATCTCAAGTGGCGAAACAGCTATTTCTCAAGAAAGAGACCTCTTGCAGTCAGCTGTGAACTTCTCAAAACGTTTATGCTATTTATCTTGCGCAAAATCCAAGGAAATGTCAAGAGGTGAAATCAAGTTCCAAGAACCATCGAGATTTATTGCTGACTATAACGCTGCCGACAAGTCGCCAAGTGTTTCAGAAGAATCTTACAAATTCGCAAAAGAGAGCAGGTCTTCTCAATTATTCAAAAGACTTTGATTAACAGGTTATACTTTCGGTAACCTACCAGCATGTGGTTTATTACCAATTATCCTGAAAACAAAGTTCTGTTTGCCATTGTCATAGCTAACGGCATCGTTTCTTTAGATCACGAAAATAAGCGAATTCCTCAATTTATCAAGAATCTCTTTGAGGCAATAAAAGGTTTATATGGAGGTTGCAACGATGATTTTTTCGCCTCTACAAGTTAAGCCATTAGAGTTTATTTGTCCGGTGGTTGTTACAGCTGAATCCTAGCATTAATCATTAAGATGATTCTGCCGCAAGAACTCTAACAATCCCCTAAAATCAAGGCTTTGACTAAAGTCTGATTCGGCGAACAAATCCTGTGTTTACGCCATCTACGTTTATTGGTCCATTGGTTGTTACGCAAAATCATTAAGATTATTTTCTCACCTTTGCAGTAAGAAGTCTCGAGTGAAACCAGCCAGTCGCTTCTTGTATAAGAAGCGACTTGGCTCTTTCGAGTCAAAAAGGAGTTCCGAGAGAGTCAATTACTCTATGGAATAGCGTAATATAGCTAAACTTATATTTTAGCTCCTACTTGCTACTCAAAAAACCACTTGATGTTAAGCAAAAAAATCTCAATTACCAAATTCAGTCTTAGGTCATCATTAAACCAGTAGCAATTTCCATAGCGTTGTTTATGGAAGCCGTGAGTGGAATCAGTGCCCCATTCCTCCCTCGTCTCGCTTGAGATCAACGGGCTTGAGGTACTGACTAGGGGTTCCTTTGGCGCTAAGGGAGGTTTGTGCTCATTCGTCAGCCTTGCTGTGATAGCTGTGGCTTTCCTCTTCAAGAGCAGCAACCCTGCTTGGGTTTTGCCAGCGATTTGCCTCTGACTTGCGGCAGGCTTAAGACTGATCATTGCCGCGAGAGTGAATATACATCAATATAACGTTATGCTAGCGCAATGCTTTTTCAAGCATTGCGCTTTTTATTCTGAGGAAGCAGTATGGCGAGAGATATGTGTATGTTTGCAGATCGGGCCCGCCTAGTTCATAGGCGGGCAACGATAAACCGTTTCCACACATGGGTGCCCATCAAGAGAAAATGAGTTTCAGAGTTACACTTTCCCGAACTGCAAAAGTGAAAGGGGCGGAGGGCTGGAGTATTGGTTATTGTCTATTGCGCGCAACAGAAGCCTTTTGTTTGCCAGCATATTTTTTTCCAATGTAATTTTTCCTAGATGTCGACACTTCAGCATTTCCGCCATTTTAATGACTGAACAAATCTCGATTTGCCTATTGACATGGCCCATAGCAATGTGTTATAATCATAGCACGCAATCTTATGAGTAAACGTCAGTGGTATACTCCCAGTAAATCTTGCCAAAACGAGATTATATTCTAAATCAATAGCTTCAAAATTGGCTTGGCTCAAACTAAATTACCATCCTTAGCACGCCGCTGTACTAATTTAGCCTTCTGCTTGCAGTTGACACGAGCGTTATAATGATTGCATTCAAGTATATATGCTTTTTCCATGCGTTGCAATTAAGCCAAGATTTAAAATTCAACTTACCCTCAGGCGTTAAACTGTTAACGCCTAACATGTTTAGCAATAATGATTTAACGCTGTGTTTATTATAGATCTTGCTGAAGGTGCATTCCCTGACTACAGAGCCATTTCTAATGGCAATACCGATATTGTATTACGGCACGATCTTTAATCAATATTTTATCACTTTCTTTAATCAGGTTATTTACTCGATTCTCGAAATAAACTATGCAATAAACAATTATATAGCCAGATCTTATGATTAGACATGCATATTTCAAAGCAAAAGTAAAGATGATCAGATCTTTTAACATTTCGCTCAGATTGAGGCCGATGACGCGTGTTGCTGATCAGACCGTTTTAGCGCTCAATGCTATTATCCTGCGCTAAATTCCGGGAAATACCATGAGGAGAAATCAAATGAGCCATCTTGATAGCGTTTGAAGCTATAGGCTTTGAAAAATTCTGTTTTTCTGCCTTATTTCAATAATTTCATATCAAGCAAACGCTATCCTGCATTAAGAATTTTTTTGATATACCCGCTAAATATTTTTGATGAACAAACAAACTCAATGGAGGAGTTACAATGAATTTTACACCTATACAGCAAGAAATTATAAATTTTCGCAATGGGGCCCTTCTGATACAAGGAGTGCACGGCTCTGGCAAGTCATCAGTGGTAGCAGAGCGAGTTAATCGCGTTATGAAACCGTCTGCATTTAGCAGAATAATTTTATTAGCGCCTAGCTATTTGCCGCTCATCAAAATTCATACAATTTTAAGTAATAATCATTATATCAGCAGTGAACTACTAAATAAAAAAGTTATATTCACTACATTTTATACATATTTTCTCGAAATACTATTACATCATAGTTATCAAGTTGGTCTAGGAATAAACATACGGGTAATTGATAGCGTTAAAGATAAGATGTCAATTTTATCAGATGTTGTTTGCCACGATCCGATATATAAAACAATTTCCCAAAACGAAAATGATTTATTGAATTTTCTCTCAAAATATCTTAATCTTATTTCAAATCATAAGCAACAATTTATACCACCAGAGCTATCTGTGGAATCCGACCCTTTTCCTAGAATATATCGCAAATATAACGAATCGTTAAGGTTACGTAACACGATAGATAATGATGATGTTCTTTTTTATGCTAATAGGTTAATTATAGAAGATAATGGTTTTAGCACAAACAGCGCTACTTTTAGTCAATATTACGTTCTCGATGCTCATAAAATAAATGAATCTCATTATCGCTTGTTTCAATCTCTTATAGGTGCCGTAACCAATGAAGTTAGTTTAATCATGGTTGGCGATTTAAATCCATTAATCGGCGCTCCATCCCTCAATTACATGCAGAACTTTGTTATTGATTTCAAACCTAAAATATTTAATTTAAAAGAAACCTACAGGACATCCAATAAAATAGTGGCCTTTGTAAATCATTTAACCAAGCTTAATGTGAGTCTGCCTTGTCATCATGAAGGTGAACTTGAAATCAACTTTTTCAATAACGAGTTAGAGGAAGCAAAATTTGTTTGTTCTGCAATAGATAGATTACTCCATGCTAATCAGCATAGTATCGCTCGTAACGAAATAGCTATTTTTGCCAGAAATAAATATTCATTTCCCATAATTATATCTGAGCTTTCCAGGTTTGATATTCCGTTCAGCTATTTAAAATCTGATAAAAATATTTCTACAGAAGCTGATGTTTTTAAGGTTCTTTATTCAGTTTTGAAGTTGATAAACAACCCAAAGGAAATCTTTCACAAAAACTTGCTCTGTAAACTTTTAGAGCGTACCGATCTGACTATCAATGAAGCTCAAAACAATCTAGTCGAACAAATTCTCGAGAATACCAAATTTGATTGGATGATAAATATTATTGGCTGTCTTTCAAGAGAAAATACGCTTGACTTTCTCGATGTTTTAAACTCCTTAAAGCATAATTTGCCCTACCAATCATCCAGCTATTATAATTATCTTTTTGAGAATGACTTGCGTGAATGGACTGAGCAATGGAAGAGATGCCGAATCTATAAGAAAAAATGGCTTATATATTCTTTCTTCTGCGCTGAATCCCAAAAAATTAACTGGCCCTCCAGCATTAAACTGTTAACCCCTAATATGATTTGCAACTATGCATTTGACGCAGTGTTTATAATAGATCTTGCTGAAGGCATATTTCCAGATTACAGAGCTATTTTAAATGGCGAAAACGCTATTGCACAAGAGAAAGCCTTCTTTCAATCAGCTGTGAACAAATCTAAACGTTTATGCTATTTATCCTGCTCTAAATCCAAACAAATGCCCTGGGGAGAAATTATAGACCAAGAGCCATCGAGATTTATCGCAGACTATAATGCTAGCGACGAACCGTCAGACGCTCCAGGAGATAGTTAAAATTTCAAAATAGTTCTGGTCCTTAACTTATAAGCGGTAATCCTGTTTTATAAAAATTCAAAATTGCATTTTGATTAGATAAAGCAACCGTCTATGATGTCCACTAAACTACCGTCTGCTAAAGCAGGCGGGTTAGCGCATAAATGCGCTGCGACTAAAGTCGCTACTTAGGCTCAAGCCTACTGAAAGAAGATAGCTTAAGCCATGGAAATCGAGCTTATAGGCTGAAGCCTACTAAAGACCAATAGCTTAAGCTATCTGAATCATGACTGAAACTCATTCGTCAATCTTGAAGTTTTCGCCTTCCCCGGTAAGATCTTGCTGTTCTATATATTTCTTTATCGTCTCCTCATCAACGCTTCCGACTGTCGCGCAGAAATACCCCTGCGCCCACAAGTGCTGCCCCCAGTACCTCTTTCGAAACTTCGGGAACTCGTTCTGCAGCAAATGCACGTGATCCTTGCCAACGCTTCCCTTCACTATTGTCAGCCCTCTTGCGTCGCATCCTTGCCTGATCAGCTCCCTTAGCCTTTCCGCAACCTTCACCACCAGCATCTTGTATCTGTATTTTGTTATCCATACTATGTGATACTTGATATCGTAGACTGTGTGGTTGCCCCTATTGTAATCGGCTGGCATGGCTACACCTCCCCGTATAGCTTGCCCAGTTCTCTCATGATCATCAATAAAGTTAGCGTTTTAAATCAAAACAAAATCTTCGGAGGAATTAAGATGATTTTTTCACCTATACAGGAAGAAATTATAAACCAAACTACTGGGGGGTTCTTTTACAGGGAGTACCCGGTTCTGGCAAGACAACAGTGATAGCCGAGAGAGTCAAACATTTTATTGAATCGTGTAATTCCAGTTCTATTAACATAACTATATTAGCGCCTAATCATTTGCCTCTTAACAAGCTCCGCACAAAGTTAGATACATTATGTTCATACGGCAATAAACATCTTTATGATAAAATAAAATTGAATACATTTAACGAATTTTCCTTAAAAATTTTATTGCGCTTTGGATATCGCCTTGGCTTTAGTCATAATATCCACCCGTTGGACGACGCGAATGATAAGCTGGCGATTTTATCAGATATAGTTTGCAACGATCCGATATATAAAACAATTTCACAAAACGATAACGAGTTGCATAGTTTTCTTACAAAATACATTGATCTCATTTCGTACCACAAGCAACATTCCATTGCACCGGAGCTATCTACAGAAGATGGTATTTTTCAAAGAATATATCAAAAATACAATGATTCGTTAAACTATCTTAATGCATTAGATGACGATGATATTCTTTTCCATACAACAAGGCTTCTTATTGAGAACTATTTGCAAGATATGTATAACCGCCTTGATATTCAGTATTATATTCTTGATGCTCATAAGTTAAGCGAATCCCAATATCTAATGTTTCAAACTCTTATAGGCCCCGACTCACTCAAAACAGGGCCTGTCATGGTTGGCGATATCCTTCCGTCAGCTAAAGCCAACATAAATATGTCTCAAAATTTCATTCATGATTTTAATCCTAAAATTTACACATTTACTAGCGTCTATCGTACTTCCAGAAGAATAATAGACTTTACTAACCATTTATCCAATCTTAAAATAAGTCTACCCTGCCAAAACGAAGGTGAACTTAAAATAGACTATTATAAAAGCGAATTCGAGGAAGCAAAATTTGTTTGTTTAAAAACAGACGAATTACTACATTCCAAGCCTCACTGTTTGACTTTCGATGAAATAGGTATCATCGCTCGAAATAAATATTCTTTTTCCAGCATAGCAGCCGAGTTTTCAAAGTCTAATATTCCATTCAGCTTTTTAAAATCGGAGCAAAATATTACGACAGAAACTGATGTTTTTAAAGTTCTTTACTTAGTCATGAAAATCATAAACAACCCAAAAGAAATATATCATAAAATGCTTCTTTGCAAACTTTTAGATCGTAAAGAGCTGACCATACACGCAGAAAAAGGCAATCTAGTCGAACAAATCCTTAAAGGCACGAAATTTGATTGGATGATAAATATCATCGGTAATCTCTCTCAATCAAACGAATTGGATTTCGGTAATATTTTAAATGACTTAAAACATAAATTTCCTCCTCAGTCTTCCGCTTATTACAACTATCTTTTCGAGAACGACTTTCGAGAATGGACTGAACAATGGAAAAAATTCAAAAAACCTTCGCATAAAATATGGAGTATACATTCTTTTTTTTCCTCAATGCGCTTTGACGGAATCTTCTTGCCTTCATGTGTGAAACTATTAACTCCCGATATGTTTAGCCATTTAACATTTGACACTGTGTTTATAATAGATCTAGCTGAAGGCACATTCCCTGATTTTAGAGCTGTCTCACTCGGTGAAAGAGCAATATCACAAGAAAGAGACCTTTTGCAGACGGCTGTGAACTGCTCAAATCGATTATGCTACCTATCTTACGCAAAATCCAAGAAAATGTCATGGGGAGAAATCAAATTCCTAGAGCCATCGAGATTTATCGCTAACTATAATTCTTATGACATGGCGTCGAGTTCTTCTCAACCACAGGAGCTCTCATAAAACTTATTTTCAAGAAAGCAATTGTACACCATACGCGTTGGACTTGGGCGCACTCCTTGACGCGATATGAAAATCAACTTCCTGATATCGACCAGCGACCAAGAAACTCAAGCGGCAGACTCATTAGGTACATATCACAAATCCCAAAATACAAGGCATACGGTGCTTTAACGTGTGCCTTTTTACAATTCCTGAAATTTCGCTCAACCTTTTTATGACAATGCTCTTAATAGCGCCGGTCGAAATCCAAAAGCAAAACGCGCTTACCCTACTGCTCGGGCTAAAAACAAGGTGTTAGTATAAAAAAGTGTGATGAGAATGATTATCATTCGCATTTAGAGACCTGAGTGAGTCAGACATCAACTCTGAAATCCATAATTCGGGATTTTAGAGCAGGAGATTTCTTAATTTATCCAAATTGCACGCACTTTCTTAGACCAGATCTGATAATTGAACCCAAAGTTCATAAAAATGCGCCTTAAATATGTCATTAAGTGGGAATTTAAATGCGAATGAGTCGCATCTCACTTTTTTATACTATCACCAAAAACAATGAGCAACTCAAATAGGTGCCGCCTAAAAATAAGGTCAGCTCTTATGGCTTTCCATCGTCATCAAATGGGATTTATTGCATCGAAATTTATTTGAATTACGATAAGGAACATGATTCGGAATTCCTCATAAAAGGCATAATAATAGATGTTCCTATTTTTCGTCTGACAGTTCCTCAAGGCCAGCTGGGGCCTTGCCATGTTCCGGATCTTTAAGCCTTGTCAAAATCATTCTCGTCTTTTCTTATCTCCCCGGAGCAACCCCCCTTTAAAATGATTGAAGCATTTTTCAGATTTCCCGCGATATGCTCTAAGAAATGTATCTATATGAGCCGATACAATAATTGTACTGGCGAACGTTGCTAATGTGTACCATATTTATCTGTTGACGCCGCGAATCCTGTCAAGCCGTTCCATAACGCGAAACATGATTCTGCGCATCAACCAAGAACACGCAAGGGACTTGAAGATTCTGTTGCTTATGCTGTCGGGCGAAAACATCAAAGGCGCATGACATTTTGGCTTATTCCTTTGGTAGCCCACAGACCTTTTCAAGCGCCCTTTTGACATTATAGAATACGCGCCAACGCCTTTGATGCCACCCACCCCCCCGGGCATGACATTGGATCGAGCTAAATCATATGTGTCTATATATCTATTTTTCGCTCGTCGGCTACAGCCAACTTAACAAATTAGTGCAGTTCTTTTCGCTCATGAGTAAAGGCAACTGGTTTGGCCCCTTTTGCTATCGTAGTTTAGAATATATTACCAATATTGCAGCCAAAAAACCGTCACCCGCACAAAAGCCTCATCTCAAGCACTTCTTCTTGTTAATATCGCGCGTCTTAGCCGCCTGACCTTAATCTTTCTCTTGACATACTGTGTGCTACACATTATAATACTATTGCTTACATAGTGCGAGGTGATGGATTTGGAAAAAGAAGAGCTAGTATCTGGCTTTCTCTTAGAGCTTAGACGTGGGACAATCATTCTTTGCGTACTTTCAAAACTCAAGGAGCCCAAATACGGATACAGCTTGATAGCCGACTTGTCTGGGACAGGAATAGCCATCGAGGCAAATACATTGTACCCCCTTCTCCGGCGTCTGGAAGGCCAAGGTCTTCTTGATAGCTCCTGGAACACCGAAGGAGCAAAGCCCAGAAAGTATTATACCACTACAGCCTTGGGCAAGGATGTTTTGTCTGAGCTTAAAAAGCATTGGCAGAACACGGTGCAAAGCTTGAATACCATGCTGGAGGATTGAGATATGAACGATTGGGTTGAGCGCTACACCTACGCAGTCGCCCGCCATCTTCCGCTTAAAACGCGGTCAGACGTGGCAAAGGAACTAGACGGCTTGATATCCGATATGCTAGCCGAGCGTACCGATAGCGAAGAGCCATCCGAAAAAGACATCCTTGCAGTTTTGACTGAGCTAGGTGCGCCAGATGAGCTGGCAGCTAAATACAGCGGAGACGAAAATCGCGGTCTCATCAGCGGGCCATATTTCCTCCTGTACAAACGGATTTTGAAAATTGTCCTGCCTATTATAGCTGCAAGCCTAGCTTTTGCAATCCTCGTGGGAACCTTGATACAATGGGACAAATCTTTAAACACGCCATCCTTGCTCTTCTCAGCCTTTGCAAAACTCCTTGCCGAATTAATAAGCTGCGAGTTTATGGCGTTCGGGATTGTAACGCTTGTCTTTACCGTGTTGGAGCATCTCAAAATTGCATTTAACACCAATGACTTTATTACCGGGCTTCCGTCCGCCCCCAAAGAGAGAGAGCGAATCAAGCCTATCGAGCCTATCTCTGGAATGATCTTCAGAGTTGTCATCGCCGCGCTATTCCTTGTCTTCCCTGATTTCGCTGGCGTGTGGATAGACGGCTTAGGCTGGGTCCCCGCTTTCAATTCATCAACTCTTCAAGACCTTTGGCTTCTCATAATCCTTTGGACAACCTTCACCATTCTGGTTGACTCTTTCAGGCTTCTTGAAGGCCAATACACCAGGACGCTGGCCATTGTCACTCTCCCTTGCGATTTTGGCATAGCTATTACCGCTTCTATCATCTTGCTAAACAAGTCATTGATGAATCCTGTTTTCATCGCCAATATAGGAGACGTCTTCAAGGTTTCCGGAGATCCCGACAACTTGGTGTTTTTTAATAACCTCCATCTGGTGATACTAGGGTTTGTTTTCTTCTCCCTGTTTTTGGAATCCACTATCGCAGTCTCAAAGGCATTGAAAAAGGGATTGAAATGAAGATGCGGGCGGTTTGGTTTTTAAACCGTCCGTATTTTGCATGTCTTGCGAAATCTAACTCAAACACCAAGCGCCCTCGCAGGTTAAACGTTTAACCTACGTATGCGGCCATTCCGCCAATCCCAAACCCGTTCTACTGATCGGCGTTATCCAAGAGCATATCCCAATATTAATTTATGGCGCGGGAAAAGCTGCATGCCTTTGGGCGATTCGCCCTTGGACAAACGCTACCCCGCGCCTTTTTTGAATCTTGGATATTAAAAGCGTGAAAACGGCTTTCCTTAAAAGCTAACTCCACTATGCCAGCCAAAACACAGGCTTCATTGCATCTTCAACAAATCTCATCCTGTCCGCGCATCTGAAACAGACAGCCCGCCATGCCTGTTTCATCCCGCCTGATCCCTCACTATTTTCCATATACTCTGCCAAGCTTGACATACCTGTCGCTCTTCTCCAAAGCCTTCTTTATTTTCTCTGCGTCATCCGCCTCAATCTTCGCCGCGCAGGGGATGATCTCAATATTCAAGCCTTTTATGCTTGCTATCTCAGCCAAAAGGAACTCATCATCGGCCTCAATTACAGTGATCGTGTGAATCTTTACCTTGTTTGACCGCTCTATCCAATCATCCAGAGTCTTCAAAACTTTCTTGGGCACGGGCTTCGAGCTGTTGGCAATGAGATATTCCTTGATTTGCCTGCCATTTATGCCCTTGTCAAGCGCTTTGGCAAACCCTTTAAAGTCCAGTTTGAACCTTGCGGTCTCAATTGATATTTTCATTTTTTCCGAGCACTTTGCCAGAAAGGAAGAATGCTTAAGCAATGACTTGCGTCCTTCAACAACCGCAAAATAGTCAGAGTTAACAACAAGGCCAGCCTCTGCCCTCTTTTCCCTTGGCTCAGGTTTGTACTCATTCCCTTTGTCCAAAACGTAAGCGCCTAGATTGGTTAGCCTCACTCCGCTGATTCTTCTCCCTTTGGGTTCTTCCCAAATCTCCTTAAAAGCCAGATCCACTATGCCCATAGCGCAAAATCCGCAAAGCAAAACCTCCAAAAATTCTACGTTGTGGCTTTCCATATCATCAGGCCGCTGTGACAAGCGGTTTCCCTTTATAAATCCGTAAGCTGTTAATTCTACCCATTTCTCAAAAGTCTCAAATTTATAAAAATGGCCTGGAATCAAGGTTTCGATGCATTCCATGATGTCAGTTCTAGCCTGGCCGTAGTAGCCGCGTGCCACCCCATCAGCCCAAAGAGAAGATTCATTGTACTTTCCGCTTCTCAAGTAGTGCCAAAGCAACTTCTTTACAATCTCTGCATCTGCCTTGTTTTTCATAACCGTGAACATTTCGGATTTTTCTTCCAACATTCCGCTCATCTGAGCCACTAAAAACATTGCTGACGTTATCATGAAACTTGACGCCGCTTTCGCCTTTTTCGGCTCGACGAACACCCCGTCGCCATAAACAGCGTCTTGCCATTCTCCCTTTTCAAGAATCATTGCCAAACTTGCCTTTTTTGCCATGCCTCCATAATATTTTGTCAAATTTATCCCAGCCCATATTGTGGACAGGCTCAAAAAGTCAAAAACCCTATCCTCCCGGCATATAACTATGTGCTTGTCATTCGGGACGTATTCTTTGTCCTTGGTTTCAATCTCCACTGGCCTCAATTCTGCATAAAACATCTCCAAAAATTCACCCGGCATTTCATTTCCATTTACAAACAGCAATGTGGCTGGCGATTTAGGGTCTATGTACTTCAGCATCTTCTTTTTTGCGTTCTCGTTGCAAACTTTCATGCCATGCTTCTCCGCTATGGATTGCGCAATCAAGGGATTTTCATAGCCTTTGTTCCAAACGTGAAGCTGTATTAAAGCCTTTTCTCCGTCACTGCATTGGTCGTAAACATCCCATGCGTCTACACATCTTGCATAAAACGTTTCTAGCATTCTATAGCACTCCAAGTCAGTCAATCCTTCAATGTCCAGATCGACCGCGCGGCATAGCTCCCTTATCCTATCAATTGTCACTCCAGATGCAAGCATGCGTTCTCACCCCTCTTTTTGATTATACTATTGCTTGGTCTCAAAGTAAAATCATATCCCAAAATTAATTGCATAGATTGAAGGCCTGAGACAAACCCTGTTAAAGCACCGCGATTTCTTTTTCGGCAGATATGCACTAAAGCAGCCAAAATCGCTGGCTAGACAGCGCACCTGGCAAGTTAAACGTTTAACTTAAGGATGCGGCCATGAAATCCAACTGGCCGTGAAACAGTTCCCTCAGTTTTCCTCTTCCAGCCTGGCATACTTGTCGTCATTCTTCAAAATTCTCTTTAGTTTCTCGACGTCAACTGCCTCAATCTTTGCCAAGTATGGGATCCGCTCAATAGTCAAGCCCTTTATGCTTTCTATCTCAGCAAAAAGAGACTCGTCCTCGACCTCAACTATAGTGATCGTGCGAATCCTTATCTTCCTTGACCGCTCTATCCAATCATCCAGAGTCTTTAAAACATTCTCGGGTACAGGCTTCGAGCTGTTTGAAACGAGATATTCCTTGATTTCCTCGTCTTTCAATCCCTTGTCAAGCCCATTCGCAAACCCTTGAAAGGTTAGTTTGAAGGTTGCGGTCTCAGGTGATGTTTTCGTTCTATCCGTGCACTTTTCCAGAAAAGGGGAGTGCTTGCTCAGCGACTCATGTCCGTCAACAATAACAAAATGATCAGGGGTAACAACAAGGCCAGCCTCTGCCCTCTTTTCCCTTGGCTTGGGTCTGCAGTCATCCCATTTGCCTAAAACGCAAGTGCCTAACTTGGTTAACCTCACTCCGCATATTCTTGATTCTTCTTCTTTCGGCACCCTAAAAGCTAGATCCACTATGCCCATAGCGCAAAATCCGCATAGAAAAATCTCTAGGGCTTGTCGGCTATACTCATTCCAACTCGAATAAAGAGGTGCAATGCGGTTTCTTCTCGCGAACCCGTTCGCTGTTAATTGAACCCAATCTTCAAAAGCTTCATACTTATAAAAAACTCCTGGAGTTAAGGTTTCGATGCGATCCATGACATCAGCTCTCGCCTGGCAATAATCCGTATGACTATCCCACTCAATAAAATAAGGGGCTTCTTGGAATTCATTGCTGCTCAAGTAATACTCCAGCATTTTCCTTGTAATCTCCGCATCGTCCGCGATTTGCAGCATCATGAACATATTTGATTTTTCATTCAGCAACCCGCTCAGCTGCGCCAAAAGGTACATTTCTGACGTTATCATTATACTCCCTGAAGCTGTGGCCTTTTTGGGCGCGACGATGACTCCGTTGCAGTAAGCGACGTCAGGCCAATCCCCTCTTTCTTGAATCCTTGCCAAACTCGCATTCGTAATGAATCCGTTTTTGTCTTTCGCAATTTTTGTGTTGCTACATATTGTAGACAGGCTCAAAAAGTCGAAAACCCTATCCTCCCGGCAAATGAGTACATGCTTGTCTTCTGGCTCATAATCTTTCTCATTGGTTTCAATCTGCTTAAGCCTGAGAAGCGGATAAAGTGTCTCAATAAGCTCCTTCGGCATCACGTATCCATCCGGAAATAGTGCGGTTGCAAGCGAACCCTTTTCCATGAACTCAAGTATCTTAATGCTCGATCTATCATTGCAAGCTTTCATGCCGTGCTTTGCCGCAGCTGCTTTCATCTGATCGTTCGTTTGATATCCCCTATTCCAGACGACAAGCTGTATCAGAGCCTTTTCACCATCGCTGCACCTGTTGTATAGGCCCAACAACCTATCCGGATCCTCATAAAACGCGTCAAGAATCTTAAAGCAGTCCCTGGGCCGCTTCCCATCAATGTCTAGATCAGCGGCGTGGCACAGCCGCTTTACCTTCTCAGAACCCATTAAATATGTAAGGCTCATTTGCTTTCCTCCCTTTTCTTGATTATACTACTGCATTCCATAGCGCATTGTCAAGCTCAGCAAGCGCTTTCTTCTTGATTTTGCGCCATCCAAAACAAAACCCAGGCAGGGGGTTCTTCCTGCCTGGGTTGCTTTGCCCTGCTCTTTCTTATTTTTTAATCTTCTTATTTTCTATTCTTTCTCAATCATCCCGCTATCCTTGCTTTCTTTCTCCTATCCAGCCGTTTGCTTGTCTTTCTTTCCCCTATTCTACTTTTTATCCTACTCCTTGACCTTCACATACTTCCCGTTTTTCTCCAAAAGCTTC
>JAISWZ010000489.1 GCA_031270945.1 Clostridiales bacterium
ACTTTTGCAACACAGTTGCATGAACGTTCGCTATGAATCATTGCCGCCCAATATTTAAATCAAAATCACGACTTCTCGCGTATATTTGTATAGGATAAAATTTTCGCCGCGTAGCAACTTTTCTAGCATTTTTGGCCGCAAGGCAGCAGGGCGCCAAATATATAGGGCGCGAAGGGCAAGATGTTATAGAAATTTGCATTCCAGCCTGGCCAACTGCAGCGCCGCTTCTTCAAGTGCGACAAGCCTGAGGGCTTTTTCCGGCTTATTGGGGCAAAAGAGCGATGCGCCTTTCATCTCTTTCGAGGGGCTGGCCAATTAAGGATTGACGTGGCGATTATTTGGGCTATAATTATTTTAGGCCGCTTAGGCGCAGACAGTTCAAAGGGTTGGCGCTAGGCTAGAGGAGGCTTCAATGTTTAGATTTAGCGACATGTCTCCCATAGAAATGATAACCCGCTTGCTCGCGCTGATGGTCTGCTTTACTGTGCACGAGTATTGCCATGGGTTGTCAGCGTATCTTTTGGGCGATTCCACTGCCAAGCGTGATGGAAGGCTTTCTTTGAATCCGGTCAAGCACGTGGATCCGATTGGCCTCGTAATGCTCATGCTTGTGGGGTTTGGCTGGGCGAAGCCTGTCATGGTTGATCCCAGAAGGCTGAAGAACCCCAAAGGCGACATGGCCATCATATCCTTTTGCGGGCCGGCGTCAAACTTCCTGCTGGGTTTCATATTCATAATGATTTACCCTTTGTCGAACTATGTGCCAGGGATCTTGGGAGACTTTTTGACAGCTTTCCTGGTGCAGGGATTCCAGATGAACATTGCCCTTGGCATCTTCAACATGCTTCCGATACCGCCGCTTGACGGCCTCAAGGTTTTCTCGGCGATTCTTCCCGATGACCTGTACGCAAAGGTGATGAACTTCAACTCAAGAGCCGGCACATACCTGTTTCTCATTCTCGCTTTGACAGGAATCCTGGGCAGAATACTGAGCCCTCTGATATCCGCTGTCGCGAACGCATACATGTTTGCCGTTTCGAACATATACGGTCTTTTTCTTTGATTGCAAAATTTTTTTTGATTGCGCTACCAGACGCCAAAAGCGGCTATAGCGGCTTTCGCTCTTGGCGCAAAACACTGGCGGGCAAGCCCGCCTGGCATGGAGGGCTAAATGGCCATAAAGAGGATATTCGTTGAGAAGAAGCCGGGGTTCGACATCGAATCCCGAGCGCTTGCTGCTGATCTTGAGACAAGCCTTGGCATAACAGGGATTGAGGGGCTCAAGATAGTGAACAGGTACACTTGCGAAGGGATAGGCGAAAGCCTTTTTGAGCAAGTCAAAAAAGAGATCCTGTCAGAGGCGCCTGCCGATTTGGCATGCGAGGGCGAGTATCCCGCAGGGGAGGGAGAGTGGCTCCTAGCAGTCAAGTACCTCCCCGGTCAGTACGATCAAAGGGCGGACAGCGCCATGCAGTGCATCCAGCTGGTTTCAGGCGGAGAAGCGAGCGCCGCAGTCGAGTCAGCCAGGATATACGCAATCAAGGGACAGCTGTCAGAAGAAGACAAAAGAAGCATTGAAAAGTATATTATCAATCCGGTAGACTCAATGAAGGCAAGCCTTGAAATGCCAAAGACGCTGGCGGAGGATCTCGAAAGCCCTCCCGATGTCGAGGTCATAAGTGGTTTTGCCTCGCTTGATATGCAAAAGCTCCGCGTAACCCTGGGACTGTCGGTGTCTGTGGAGGATCTGGAGGAAGCGAGAGCCTACTTCAAGAACGAGGGCAGGGATCCTACCCTTAGCGAGATAAGGGTCTTGGATACGTACTGGTCTGATCACTGCAGGCATACCACTTTCCTGACTAGGCTCACTGATGTCAAGATCGAAGACAAGACAATCAATTCGGTCTTTCAAAGCTTTATAAAAGAACGCGGCAAAAGCGAAGACTTCTGCCTTATGGATGTTGCGCTGGCTGGAATGAAAGCGCTAAAAAAGCGAGGGCTCTTAAATGACCTGGATGAGTCAGGCGAGGTCAACGCCTGCAGCATAAACGCGAAAGTTGATGTTGACGGAGAAGAGCAAGACTGGCTTGTCATGTTCAAGAATGAGACCCACAACCACCCGACTGAGATAGAGCCGTTTGGTGGCGCAGCCACATGCCTTGGAGGCGCTATCAGAGATCCGCTTTCAGGCAGGACTTGGGTCTACCAAGCCATGAGGGTTACAGGAAGCGGAGATCCGCGACAGAGAGTCGAGGATACGCTAGCCGGAAAGCTTCCCCAAAAGAAGATTACTACAGAAGCGGCAAGAGGCTACAGCTCCTACGGCAATCAGGTAGGGCTGGCCACAGGCATCGTTCATGAGCTCTATGATCCAGGATATATAGCGAAAAGGCTTGAGATTGGCGCCGTTGTCGGCGCCGCGCCAAAGGCGCGGGTTCGAAGAGAAGAGCCCGTCCCGGGAGACGTTGTCATACTCGCCGGAGGAAGAACTGGCCGTGACGGCTGCGGCGGTGCCACAGGATCATCTAAAGAGCATACAAGGGAGTCAATACTTGTTTGCGGAGCGGAAGTCCAAAAGGGCAACCCTCCAACTGAGAGAAAGCTTCAGAGGCTCTTTAGCAACCCCAAAGCCTCAGGACTAATAAAAAGATGCAACGATTTCGGCGCCGGAGGCGTGGCTGTCGCAATAGGAGAGCTGGCCCCTGGGCTTGACATAGACTTGGACAAAGTGCTGAAGAAGTACGAAGGGCTTGACGGAACCGAGCTCGCGATATCAGAGTCGCAGGAAAGAATGGCTGTAGTCGTGTCAAAAGAGGACGCAGAAGAATTCATGCGCCTGGCTGGCCTTGAAAACCTTGAAGCCTCATTGGTGGCTACAGTGACAGAAGACGCCAGACTCACAATGCGCTGGCGTGGGAAAGAAATTATTGGATTGTCCAGAGAGTTCTTGGACACAAACGGCGCAAGCCAAAGCGCCACAGCCACAATCATATCCCCAGCGCAACGGATCCGGGAGGAAAGCGCAGACCCATCATACTGGCTAGAAAACATGTCAAGCCTTGAAAACGCCTGCCAAAAAGGCCTTTCCGAAAGGTTTGACTCAACCATAGGAGCTGGCACAGTGCTCATGCCTTTCGGCGGCATCCACCAGCTTACCCCAATAGAGGCCATGGTTGCCAAGATCCCGGTTCAAGGAGAGACCAATACAGTCACCGCCATGGCTTTTGGCTGTGATCCGGAGCTTGCAAAGTGGAGCCCGTTTCACGGAGCGTCAATGGCCATAGTCGAAGCGGTTGCAAAACTTGCAGCCACTGGTCTTGACTTCAGGAAAGCCAGGCTTTCACTCCAGGAATACTTTGAGAGAATGACCGCCGATCCATTAAAGTGGGGCAAGCCCCTTTCAGCCCTTCTTGGCGCCTATGACGCCCAAATGAAGCTTGGGATTCCCGCGATAGGCGGAAAGGACAGCATGTCTGGCACTTTCATGGATCTTCATGTGCCGCCAACCCTGGCCGCGTTCGCCTTGGCTCTTGGAAATGCCAATGAGATCATCTCCCCGGAATTCAAGAAAGCCGGAAGCGCTCTTGTCAGGATAAAAGCGCCTGTGGATTCAGACGGCCTCATTGTTTACGAGTCATTAGCTAAAAACCTGGACAAAATATATCTATTGGCCAAAGAAAAGAAAATTCTTTCAGCCTCTGCCATAGGCAAAGGCGGGATTGCAGCCGCAGTCTCCAAGGCAGCCTTGGGAAATGCCATAGGCGCAACTTTGAATTACAATGATCTTTACGGCAAAAGATATGGAGATATTTTGATTGAGACTGATTTGGCCGAAACCGAGCTGGAAAAAGCCCTCTCAGGCACAGACTGGGCCATCATAGGCCAAACCCATGCTGAAAAGTCAATAAACGCAAATGGCCAGGACATCAGCCTGGAAGACATAATTCAGGCATGGATGCCGCTAGAAGGCGTGTTCCCGTCGTTTCATGCCCATAAAGACTACTTCAAGCCGACAGGCGAGCCACATATGCAGCTTCCGGCTTCATCAAGCAAATCTCCTTCTAAAGGGCCCCGCTTCGCAAAGCCCCAGGTGTTTATCCCGGTATTCCCCGGAACCAACTGCGAGCTGGAATCAGCCCGCGCCTTCAGAAAAGCTGGCGCCCATGTAGTAGAGCTCGTCGCCAGAAACCTGAACGGAGCTTGGCTTGAAGAGACGATAAAAGAAATGGCTAGGCTGATTGACCAGAGCCAGATGATAATGCTGCCAGGAGGGTTTAGCGCTGGAGATGAGCCGGACGGAAGCGGAAAGTTCATAGCCGCCATGTTCAGGAACCCCAGGGTGAAAGAGGCAACCCAAAACTTGCTCAGAAACCGGGATGGCCTTATGCTTGGCATATGCAACGGGTTCCAGGCCTTGATAAAGCTAGGCCTTATAGAAAAGGGCGAAATCTCTCCCCAGTCTCCTGAAAGCGCCACTCTTTCATTTAACCAGATAGGCAGGCATTCGTCCTGCTACGTCAGGACCAAAGTTGTTTCAAACAATTCCCCCTGGCTTTGGAACACCAAGCCCGGAGACGAGTTCATTGTGCCCATATCCCATGGAGAGGGCAGGTTTGCCGCGTCAGACAGCCTTTGCCTGGAGCTTGCCCGAAACGGCCAGATAGCCACTCAATACGTAGGCCTAGATGGCTTGCCCACCAGCGATCCGCGCTTTAATCCCAATGGTTCAGCCTATGCCGTAGAGGGCGTCTCAAGCCCGGACGGCAGAGTGCTAGGAAAAATGGGCCACTCTGAAAGGATAGGCAAGCATATAGGCATAAATGTGCCTGGAGAAAAGGATCAGCAGATTTTCTTGGCCGGGGTTTTGTATTATAAATAGGATATTTGTGATTGCGGCTGCATGAAGCCAGAAAATTATACAGAACTTGAATGAAAGCGCATCCGGCGCGTGTTGATAGACGAAAAATAATAGTCCATTTCTTGATTTTATGGTATACTATAAGAGCACAGTTAGGCGCTCACAAAGAGCGAGATCTGTTCAATAAAAGGCGCTAACGCGCCAATAAAAGGCGCGTAAACGCCTTAGAGCATTTTGGTGGCATCACGCGGGCTGCATGCAGCCGTTCGCGCTTGCGCGATCGGCAAGGGAGGCGGCCAAAAGGTTTCTTTGCCAGGAGGCTCTTCACTCTTGGAAACTAGACCAAAGATGGACGTTTTATGTGTGCCCCAGATCGAAGGCCAGAGTTTTTCGGCTTTTGCAGGCCATGCATATTTGCGCCCAAATAGAACTGGACCGCGTCCCTTGCTCAAAAAAGGCAAAAGCCAAAAGCTGCATGCCCCGCTTGAGCATATAAGCGCGCTTCACTGCCCAATGGGCGTGAAAAAACCCTGATGATCAGGGTGAGCGCAGGGAGGTTATTAAAGTGGCAAAGATCGGCATCAATGGATTTGGCCGCATAGGCCGCCTGGTTTTCAGGGCGACAGTCGGCCGCGAGGACGTTGAGGTAGTCTCAATCAACGACCCCTTCGTAGGTCTCGACTACATGGCTTACATGCTCAAGTATGACTCCGTGCATGGAAGGTTCAAAGGCGACGTCAAAGTGGAAGGCGGCAAGCTGATTGTCAATGGCAAGCCGATCGCTGTCCACGCCGAAAAATCGCCATCCGACATTCCGTGGGGCGCAGACGGCGCTGAGTACGTGGTCGAGTCAACCGGCGTTTTCACAACAATCGACAAGTGCCAGGCGCACTTGGACGCAGGCGCGAAGAAAGTCGTGATCAGCGCCCCATCAAAGGACGCAAGGATGTTCGTGATGGGCGTCAACCACAAGGAGTACACCAAGGATCTCAAGGTTGTCTCCAACGCCTCCTGCACAACCAACTGCCTGGCCCCGCTGGCCAAGGTCATCAACGACAAGTT
>JAISWZ010000520.1 GCA_031270945.1 Clostridiales bacterium
CAGGCAACTCTCTCCTGCTGGGCGTCTCGACCTCGGGCTACTATGTGAGAAACGCAAAGTCCCCGACCTATGATGACGTAATCAAATTTGTGGGAGACTGGCAGGACGGAAATATTTAGGCGTATCCCAAAGTTTTGTTAGGAACGGGCGCTCCGGCATGGCGGCTCGCAAGCGAAAACTTTGTTTTGGCTTGCGAGCGCAGGTTGCCTGGGCTTTGGGAGGCCTGAACAGCGCAAATGGCAGCCGCATATAAATTAGTTGACTCGCGTGTCAAATTTATAAAAAGGCATTTTCCGCAAAAAAACGCTTCAAGCCATTGGCTTGAAGCAAGGGGGTTGTATATGGACTTTACTATTATAGCAAATAACCTCACAAAATGCAATGCTCCGACAAAATATTTTCTATGTAAATTTTGACAATTTTTCAAGCCTGAAAGCGATGCCGTTACAAACAGTATGTCATCAGTAGAAGCCCCGTCTGGCGATCCCGCCCTTTCGGCGGTCACATCGATCATTATTCCATTTAGTGCATATCCCAAAATTCCGAAATGGCGCCGAAAAAATCCTGGCGAATGCTTCAACGCCGGATTTTTTCGGCGCCTCGGATATAATTTTGGGATATGCTCTTATTTTCCATAACATTGCATGTGTCAGCATAATTGATCAAGCGCCAATTTCATGATATACTAGGCATATCCCAAAATTCAAAAAAAGGCTCGCGATGATTTTTTACTGACGAACGGTATGATTTTGAATTTTCTTATCGTTAGCGGGAGCGGCTCGACTGGGTTCTGAGGCGGGCAGCGATAAGAAGATTACACATATGAGCGTTCATCAGTATAATTGTTTTGGGATATGCTTTAAAGGCCTAAATTCGCGCCGCATGCAAAATCGGGGAGGATGCCAATTGAGACATACACCATGGCCAGATGTTGGCAAACTTTTGCTAGACCAATACAGCATAGATAAGCCGCTTTTCATATTTCGACATCGCATAAGGGTATTCCAAAGAGGCGTTGTGTTCAAGCTAGATTTGTATTCCAGATACTTTCTGGCAAGCTCTATATTTGACATATATTTCACGGATTACTATCGGGGCGAGTTCTGTAAGGTTCTGATCATAAGGTACAACTATGAAGACACCTACTCCAAGATTGCCATTCCAGAAGAAGAGTTTCCTGGATTTGCGGACGCCTTTCTGGCCATAGTCCGGAAAGAGTGGCCTCGCTTGATCATAGGGCCCCAGCCTGACGCCTTGAAATGGATTCTGGCCATAACCGCCTTAAAGCACATATGCTGGAAACTCAATCCACAATTGTTAGGCGGGTACGTCAAAGACGAAAAGACCTATGGCGTCCACAAGAACCATTTCAGCGAAGACTGGGGCGCAAAAACCAGAGGCGACATCAACAGGCTGATGGCTGCATACATGAACGGCTTTCTAGAGAGCTCCTGGCGAAACACGCTAAAGACAAAGGAACACGAGACAGACGCGCTGTTTGCGGACTGCGATCCCAGAAGCTTTCTAACCTTTGGCTATCATGTCGCTGTACATATCGCTGGCTTAGCTTATTGCGCAGACTTCCTTACATACGAGGAAGCCTTGAACTGGTGCCTTTTGTCATGCAGAAGGCTACAGAAGCTCTGTTCCGGATGGGACGACTTTTATCAATGCTATTCGACCGGCCACAGCTTCCAGATACATGAAGATCCGAGCGCCCCTAAAGCAGACGGCCCGTTTTGCCTCAACGCTTACCTGAAGCTGAAGGACACAAACGACAGCATGAAGATCCCATGGGATACGCCGCTTGTTCGCTTCTGGGGAAGCAGGGGCATTGTGAACGAGGCGGCAAAGCCATACGGCCTTCCCCTGTTTCCAGCCAGAAAGGCTTCTCGGTCAGAAGAGAGCCTGGAGCGCAGACTCCGCGAGCCGCTGCTTGAGCTTTCATCTTTCATTGAAGAAGGCGGGCACGAGATCGAAGACGTGGAGATACTGGCATACTGCACCCTGGTCAAAGTATTTGAGATAACAGCTCTTTGGGCAAAGAAAGAGAAAAAGCCTTTGCATATCGCCAGAAGCTTGGCAACAGACGCTATCGCAAGAATGCTTGACTTTTTCGATGCTGACATTGACATTGAGCCAATGATCCGAGAATATGAAGAGTCAGAGGCCTATTCGGCAAAGATGCCAGGCGAGGAGTTTTCTTAATGAAATCGTCAGATAACGGAAAGCTTTTGTTGGATCAGCGCGGTGCCAGGCCGCCTCGCTCCCTCTTTCGCCATCGCATAAGGATTTTCGAAAATGCCCTTGCATGCAACATGAACATATACGCAAAACATCTTCCAGCAAGCTCCTTCTGCGACATATATCCAATTAAGTTTGAGCGCGGCACTTACCGCAAGGGCATCAGCATCAGGTACAAACATGATTACGTATTCGGTCGGCTTTCAATCTACGAAGACGAGTTTCCTGGCTTTGCCGACGCTTTTATGGCCATAGTCCAGAAAGAGTGGCCGCGCCTGATCCTTGGACCCCAGCCTGACGCCCTAAAATGGATTCTAAGCGTAACCGCTCTAGATAACATATACCGGGAACGCAATCCCAGCACGATTCACGGGGGTCTCAAAGACGAGGGGCTTCAAGATCAACAGCGGATGAGTTTCAGCAAAGAGTGGGGCGCCAAAACCAAGAGCGACGTTATTAGGCTATTGGCAGGCTGCATGAATGGGCATGAAGACGCTGGATGGAAGTATATGGTAGAATCCAGCGACAATGAGACAGACAATCTTTTCAAAGACACCGATCCTAGATGCTTTCAAGCTCATAGCTTGCAGCTCGCCTTGGATCTGGCTAGCTCGGCTTATTTAGCCGACTTACTGTCCTATGAGGAATCGCTGAATTGGTGCCTTCTTGCATGCCAAAAGTTGCAGAAGCTCTGCTCAAGCTGGGATGATTACCATGTTTCCTATTTGACAGGCTACAGCCGCTACGTGCGGCAAGATCCGAAAAGCCCTTCGTCAGACTTTGCGCGCCTCATCCAAGTTTACGATCAGCTAAAGGAAGCGGAGGACAGCATGTGGCGGATCCCATGGAATACGCCTCTTGCGCGTTTCTGGGATAGCAAGGGCCTTGTGGCCCCAGCCAGGAAGCCCTTTAACATCAACACCATTTTTACGGACAAAAACGCGATCCGATCAGCGAAAAGCCTGGAACACTGGATTCGCGGCCCCCTGCTTGAGCTTTCATCCTTTATCGAAGAAGGCGGCCACCACATCGAGGATGTGGAAATACTCGGGTACTGCACCCTGGTCAAAGTGCTCAAGATAACAGACGAGTGGTCAGAAGACGAGAAGAAGCCTCTTGAGCAATCAAGAAGCCTGGCAACAAAGTGCATCACAAAGATGCTCGCCTATTTCAACATAAAGCTCGACTTGGAGGCCATGATAAAGGAATACGATGAGTCGGAGGAAAACTTGGCAGATCTATCTGCTAAGTCCGACAAGCAAGAAAATAAAAATTAAAAAAATCGAAGGCGACGCCCGCTATGCAAATACATTCGAAACGAAGGTGAACTTCTTGCCCCACACCCTTCTGGCTGAACTCAGAAACGGCATGGATCCTTTTAACATGTACATCAAAATCTATGACGATTCCATAAGCTACAAATGGTTCACTGATGCCATGATAATTCAAATTGAGAACATTTTGGACGTCTTTGTCCTCAATGATACGAAGGTGCATGGAAAAGCTGTTATCGTTGACTATCTTGTCCCTGATGGGCGCGTCGCCCGCGTCTTTATGCCCGAGAACGGGTTCCCTCGCGTGTCTGAAGAGTTCCAGCGGATTCTCAAAACCGGCTGGGGCGGCATCCTCGCAAAAAGGGACTACCCTGACGCGGTAAAGTGGCTAACCGCCCACAATTCCCTGCTAGGGCTTCTTGGCGAGTGCAATCCCATGATTTACGGAGTTCAGCACAAAAATCCAAATTTTTCTGAAGACGAAAGAGTCGCGCTTAACAACTCCTGGGGCGTATCAGACAAGCCCAGCTTTATCAGGCTTTTGTCAAGCTGCATGAATGGAAGCACAGTTGACAAGTGGCGAAGCGCCACAAAAATGACAAATGGCAAACTGCAGAGACTGGTTGATCAGATTGAGGAAAAAGGCGGAGAGATCTGCCTCTGGGCGCACGACTACCAAAGGGTGATCGCTTTGGCGCCGCTTGGATATGTCTGTGACTGGCTAACCTTTGATGAGTCCGTTCAATGGGGCGTTGTCGCAGGGCAAAAGCTCCAGCCCCTCTTTGGCAACTGGCATGACTTCACGAGCGCGTATCTGCTTGGCATATGCTACTTCATGGACAAGGATCCTTACACGCCAGAATTCGCGGTGCATACGCGGAAGAAGATTTTCAGGAACCGCCGCAATCTGGCCGAAAACCCATGGGCGATCCCTTGGGACACCCCAATGAAATGCGTATGGACAAGCCGTGCGCCCGTTGTAAATGAAGAAGGGGCAAAGCTCCCAGAAGGCTTCAGGATGCTGAGCGGACTGCATGAAGCCGATATCACAGGGCTTGCTGACAAATTTCAAGGACTCCTAAACAAGCTGATCTCCTATATCGAAGAAGGGGGCCATACAGTCGAAGAGATAGAAGTGATCATGCACTGCGTGATACACGAAGCCATCTCTCTCGAAAAAACATGCCCCCGCGATATAGCGGCTATTGCAAGAAGCTCCTTTTACGCTACAGCGGCAAGAATCTTCAAGCACTTTCGAACTGGCATAAACGCGAAAGCCTTGCTTGCCTTGCATGAATCATAGAGGCTTGCCAAGCCCATTAAAAACGAGGTGAATCTGTTGCCGAGCAAACTTCTCAAGGATATCAGAGGCCCGAAACCGTTTCGGCTAAATTTTGTTGCAGTGTATGATGATTCCATAGCTATCAGGGTTTCTGATGCAAGCTTGACGATTCGCGCCAGCAACGTTACGGACATATTTCCCAGCAGCAACGCGGAAGGGCCAGCAATCATCATTGAGCATTCGGATGCAATAAGTGGGCACCTCAGGGCCAACTCTTTGCATGAGAAAACATTTCCCGGCGTAGTCAACGCGTTCCAGGGACTGCTTAAAAATGGCTGGGGGAACATTCTCGCCAAAAGAGCTTACCCTGACACGGTAAAGTGGCTGACAGCCCACAATGCGCTGCTATCGTTACTTGCTGGCTGCAATCACATGATTTATGGAATTCGGCATCCGCATCCGGATTTTGCGCAGATGCAAAAAGAAGGCCTTAGCAAGACATGGGGCATGACAGACAAAGCCAGCTGCATACAATATCTGTCAGGTTGCATGAACGGAAGCTCTACTGTTGACAAGTGGCGAAATGGCGGAAAAGTCAGGCATCCCAGGCTGAAAGGCTTGGTTGAAAAGATTGAGGAAAAAGGCGGAGAGAAGTGCCTTTGGGCGCATGATTACCAAAGGGTGATCATAATGGCAATGCTTGGATATTCCGCAGAGTGGCTAACATTTGATGAGGCCGTCCAGTGGGGCGTTGTCGCTGGGCGAAAGCTCCAATCCCTATTTGACAGCTGGCATGATTTCACAGATGCCTATCTGCTGGGATTATGCTATTTCTATGATGTAGATCCAACCGACTCAGCGCTCCTTATTGAAAAACGGAAGATAATTTTCAATAATCGCCTCAAGCTGGCCGAAAACCCATGGGAGGTCTCTTGGAACACGCCTTTGGTATGCACCTGGACAAGCCGGGCCCCTTTCGTAAACACAGAAGGAGCAAAACTGCCGAAAAGCTTTAAAATGCTAACCGAACTGCAAGACGCCGATCACACAAACCTTATAAGCGTGTTTTTGAACCCTCTGGAAAAGCTGGTCGCGTATATCGAGGATGGTGATTCATTCGAAGGCGAGCATTCATTCAAAGGCGAGCATTCAGTCAAAGGCGAGCATTCATTCAAAGGCGGGCATTCATTCAAAGGCGGGCATTCAGTCGAAGAGATAGAAGTGATGGTGCACTGCGTGATACATGAGGCCATCGGTTTGGAAAGAATATGCTCCCGCGTTCAAGCGGCTATGGCCAGGCGCTCCTTTAACGATACAGTCGCAAGAATCCTCAAGCACTTTCAAACTGGCATAAACGCGAATGACTTGCTTGCTTTGCATGAGTCTTAGAGCATCAGAAAAAGACGTGCGATGCTTTAACAGTGTTATCTCGGGCTTCAACGAGCAAAGCCCCGGGCAAATTTAAAACGAGGTGAATCTGTTGCCGAGCAAACTTCTGTTGGATATCAGAGGCGGGCGGGAATCATTGGGCCTCGATTTTGTCGCAGTGTATGAAGATTACATTGTTTCCCATCTTTATTTTCAGAGCAAGGAGATTCTCGCCAGCAACGTTCTGGACATATATTTCGCCGAATATCTGGCAGATTATGGGCCATCAATCATCATTGAACATTCGAATGCAGAAAACGGGCAGCTTACGCTCACCCCTTTGCCTGAGAGAACATTTCCCGGCGTAGCCAACGCGTTTCAAAATTTGCTTAAAGATGGCTGGGGGAACATTCTCGCAAAAAGAGCTTACCCTGACACGGTAAAGTGGCTGACCGCCCACAATGCGATGTTTGCGATGCTTGCTTGCGGCAATCACATGATTTATGGATTTCGGTATCCGCATCCGGATTTTTCTCAGATGCAAAGAAAAGCCCTTGGCAAGACATGGGGCATGACAGACAAAGCCAGCTGCATACAATATCTGTCAGGTTGCATGAACGGAAGCTCTACTGTTGACAAGTGGCGAAATGGCGGCAAAGTCAGGCATCGCAAACTGAAAGGCTTGGTTGAAAAAATTGATGCAACAGGCGGCGAGCGTTGCCTCTGGGCGCATGACTACCAAAGGGTGATCATAATGGCAGCGCTTGGATATTCCGCAGAATGGCTTACATTTGATGAGGCCGTCCAGTGGGGCGTTGTCGCTGGGCGAAAGCTCCAGTCCCTATTTGAAAGCTGGCTTGAGTTCATAGATGCCTATCTGCCGGGATTATGCTATTTCTATGATATAGATCCAACCGCCCGAGCGCTTCTTATTGAACAACGCTTATCGATTTTCAATGACCGCCACCAGCTGAACGAAAACCCATGGGAGCTCTCTTGGAACACGCCTTTGGAATGCACATGGACAAGCCGGGCCCCTTTCTTAAACCCAGAAGGAGCAAAACTGCCGAAAAGATTTAAAATGCTAAACGAACTGAAAGACGGCAATCACTCGAACCTTATAAGCGTATTTCTAACCCCTCTGGAAAAGCTGGTCGCGTATATCGAGGAAGGCGGCCACTCGGTCGAAGAGATAGAAGTGATGGCGCACTGCGTGATACACGAGGCAATCAGTTTGGAAAGAATATGCTCCCGCGTTCAAGCGGATATCGCCAGGCGCTCCTTTAACGATACAGTCGCAAGAATCCTCAAGCACTTTCAAACCGGCATAAACGCGAATGACTTGCTTGCTTTGCATGAATCTTAGAGCATATCCCAAAATTGATTTTATGGCTTGTAAAAGTCACGCGTAAAAGCATCACGATGACTTTCACTGCGCCTCTTTTGGAATTTTAGGATATGCTCTTAGTAAATTAGAAACGAGGTGAATCTGTTGCCGGGCAAACTTCTCTTGGATATCAGAGGCGGACGGGAATCATTAGGCCTCAATTTTGTCGCAGTGTATGAAGATTACATTGTTTTCCATTATTATTTTGAGGGCAAGGAGATTCTCGCCAGCAACGTTCTGGACATATTTTACGTCAGCGACCTGGAAAATTTCGGGCCATCAATCATCATTGAATATACGAATGAACAAAACGGGCAGCTTAATCTCAACCCTTTGCCTGAGAAAACGTTTCCTGGCGTTGTCAAAGCGTTCCAAAACCTGCTTAATGATGGCTGGGGGAACATTCTCGCCAAAAGAACTTACCCTGACACGGTAAAGTGGCTGACAGCCCACAATGCGATGCTAACGATAATCGCTTACGGCAATCACATGATTTATGGATATAAGCATCCGCATCCGGATTTTGCACAGATGCAAAGCGAGGCCCTTGAAGGAACATGGGGCGTGACAGACAAAGCCAGCTATATCCAGTATCTGTCAGGTTGCATGAACGGATGCTCTACTGTTGACAAGTGGCGAAACAGAGGCAAAGTCAGGCATCCCAGACTGAGAGGCTTGGTTGAAAAGATTGAGGGAAAAGGCGGAGAGATCTGCCTTTGGGCGCATGACTACCAACGGGTGATCATAATGGCAACGCTTGGATATTCCGCCCAATGGCTAACATTTGATGAGGCCGTCCAGTGGGGCGTTGTCGCTGGCCGAAAGCTCCAGTACCTCTTTGACAACTGGCAGGATTTCATAGATGCCTACCTGCTGGGATTATGCTATTTCTATGATGTAAATCCAGCCTCCCCAGAACTCGTTATTGAAAAGCGGAAACGAATTTTCAGGAACCGCCACCAGCTGGCCGAAAACCCGTGGGAGATCTCTTGGGATACGCCTTTGGCATGCACCTGGACAAGCCGGGCCCCCTTCGTAAACACAGAAGGAGCAAAGCTCCCTAAAAGCTTTAAAATGCTAGAGGAGCTGCAAGACGGCAATCACACGAACCTTATAGCCGTATTTCTGAACCCTCTGGAAAAGCTGGTCGCGTATATCGAGGAAGGCGGCCACTCAGTCGAAGAGATAGAAGTGATGGTTCACTGCGCAATACATGAGGCAATCGGTTTGGAAAGAATATGCTCCCGCGTTCAAGCGGCTATGGCCAGGCGCTCCTTTAACGATACAGTCGCAAGAATCCTCAAGCACTTTAAAATTGGCATAAACGCGAAAGCCCTGCTTGCCATTCATGAATCCTAGGATTTAGAGCATAACACAAAATTCCGTAATGGTGCTGGAAAAGTCCTGGCGAATGCTTCAACTAGTTTGCTCAGGCTTCTGCGAGCAAACACCCGGACTTTTCTGGCGCGATATGCGCCAAGAAACGAAGGTGAATTTGTTTGTCGCACCAATTTATGATGGAAATCAAAGGCGGTGGGGCATCATCGGGCCTCCAGAGCGTCACTATTTATGATGATTCCATAGTTGTCGATTTGTATAAAAATGCCGCAACGTTTCTCGGCAGCAACATTATAGACATGTATGTCACCGACCACGCGGGCGAGCAAGCAGTGATCATCGAGCAATCGTTGCCAGACGGGCGCGTTATGGGCTCCCATTTGCCCGACAAAATGTTTCCTGGCTTGGTCAAGGCAATCCAGGGTCTGCTTAAAGATGGCTGGGGGAACATTCTCGCCAAACGAGCTTACCCTGACACGGTAAAGTGGCTGACCGCCCACAATGGGATTCTAATGGTGATTTATAATGGCAATCCCATGATTTACGGCAGTCGTTATCCGCATCCAGCTTTTGCTAAGGCTCAAAGAAAAACCCTAAATGAGTCATGGGGCGTGACAGACAGGCCCAGCTATATCCAGTACATGTCAAATTGCATGAACGGCAGAGCATATAACAATACGGAAAATGGATCCAATTATCTCATTAATCTAATCTATTTTGGAAATGCCAAAGTTTGACGCCCATCAAATTATTCGCACGCAATGTTCTACGCGACATACTCCAACGTAGCCGATCATCGAATTCTGTCATCAAATAAATTGCTTGCAATCATCCATAAATTTATGAAATAATCATATAGGGGTGATTGTAAATCGTGAGCGAGATATCCACCGAAAATACACAAGGCACAGTAGGCGGTGAGCCACCGAATCCCGAGCCAGCTGACCCGGAGAAGAAAAAGCGCGGCAGACCGCCCGATTCTCCGGAAGTCAAGGCGGCTAAGCAAAAGAAGCGAGAAGAAGACAAGGCAAAAAAGACTGAATCCAGCGACGGAGAAGCCCAAATCCCATCAGGGGGAAAGCGCGGCAGACCGCACGATTCTCCGGAAGTCGCTGAAGAGAAAAGAAAGAAAAGAAACGCGGCGAGCATGGAGATCAACCGCAAGAATGCGGACGAGAAAAGAGAAATCACGGCAAAGATGAAAGCCGCGCAGAGGGAGGTTGGCGACGCCATCAGGGCCAAGCTGCGGGAGAAATACGGGCAATACGAGCTTGAAGAAGAGCTGTTCATCGGAGATCTGATGAAAAGCCTAAGCAAGCTGAGAGATTTGGGAGCGTTTGACTTCGAGGCCAACAACCTGTCCGCCTTCATTCCCGAGCTGGCTAAGGTCTTTGAGAAGTCGTGCGGCA
>JAISWZ010000581.1 GCA_031270945.1 Clostridiales bacterium
TATCCCAAAATTATATCCGAGGCGCCGAAAAAATCCGGGTGTTTGCTCGCAGAAGCCCGAGCAAACTAGTTGAAGCATTCGCCAGGATTTTTTCGGCGCCATTTCGGAATTTTGGGATAAGCACTAACTCCATTTCGAAGGAGGCCGGATATCTTGAGCAAAAAGTTTAAAATAGCAACGATCTTGTTTTGCGTCATGCTTGCCCTTGCAACTTACAGTTTCTTTGCGATTGGCGCTGAAGAAGAAATTGAGATTGACGTAAGCACAGGGCTTGGAACAGACAGCAACGACTACTTCAATGGCACTCACATTCTCATTGGCAAGGCCGGGAAATACATTCTCAGCCAGTCTGACGCAAGCGTTTCCCATAAGGTGGCCTTCGATGTGGATAGCGAAACCGAGGCAATCTTGCGCAACATTACTATCAAGGCTGATGGGGATCCTGCCACCGATGGCATAGCCCTTCTGCAGTTCAACATGGATTCGTCAGAGATAGGCGACATGGTTCCGTTCACAGTCATTCTTGAGGGGACAAGCATCCTTGACGCCCGCGAGCTCACTGGCGGATTTCCAGGCCTTGGCGTGGGCAGCGACGCCGATGTCACTGTAACAACAAACCAAGACGGAGGGACGCTCTACGCCTTTGGAGCAGTTGGAGGCCCCGGAATTGGCAGCCACTCCATGAACACTGGCGGAAATCTCTCTATTGAAGGCAAAGCCCGAATATTCGCCGCAGGCGGCTACGATGCCGCAGGCATCGGCACTGGCGCCAGCTATGGAAGCATCAACAAAATCCTCATCCAAGGAAACTCCTTTGTGGCAGCCATAGGAGGCGGAAGCGCCGCAGGAATCGGAACCGGCACAATAAACCTCTCCAGGCTTTCTAATGACATAGAAGCAATAATCATCTCCGGCAACTCCAATGTAGCCGCAGTGTCCGGAACAAATGCCGCAGGAATCGGAACCGGCTTCACAGACAAGACAGTCATGATCGGCGAGTTAAACATAACCGAAAACGCAAGGGTTGCCGCCCTTGGAAACGGCGGCGGCGGAATAGGCGCTGGCGGCAGAAACGTCGGCAACCCGGAGCCTAACACCCTGATCTCATATCTCAACATCAAAGACTACACCAACATCTTCGCGCGAGGCGGAGCTGGAAAGAAAGGCGTCGAGCAGGGCGCTGGCGGCCAATGCTTTATAGATTTCTACATCAACCTGCTGGACATCAACGACAGCGCCAATCGCCTAGCGCTTCTTTACGATGAGCGAGACAGTGGAGACATTCTCTTTGACAAAATGGACTATGAGCTCTACTGGGACTTGATCACAGACACATCGCCTGCCACCGCTGATTACATTGTCTCCAGCTACATCTGGAACGCCGTTGCTTCAATCGATGATTGCGACGCCTCAATAGCCATACCAATCAAGGTCAGCGCCAAAACGATCCCTCAAGAAAATTTGCTTGGCTGGTCGCTTGACTCCTTGGTTCTCCCAACAGGATCAGCCTTGATGGTTCAAGACTCTGTTTCAACAGGCCAGGCCCTCGATACGAAAGAATTTTCAGTAACAAAGGACGGCTTGGAAGTCACAAGCTTTAGCAGCGGCGAGCGCGTTGTTGTTCTGACAGCTGTCTTAGGCAACTCATCTCCGCCAAACATCATTGTGCCAACTAGCACTCCAATGCCTGCATACACGCCGGTGCCTACAAGCACGCCGTCGCCTATAAAAACGCCGGTTCCGACAAATACGCCGTCTCCGACAAACACGCCGTCTCCGACAGACGCGCCGTCGCCGACAAATATGCCGTTGCCTACTGACACTCCGGTTCCAACAAGCACCTTGTCTCCAACAAGCTCTCCGGCGCCTACAAACTCGCCGGTTCCAACAAGCACTTTGTCTCCGACAAGAGTTCCAACAAGAGTTCCAAGCGCTCCAACATCGGCGCCGTCCTACAGTTATCCATCATACCAAGCTCCGACATCGACTCCTGCGCCATCGCCAATCGCGCCAGCCGCACTTGGCAAGGAGTACAACGATCTGTTGGACAACTTCAAGCCTGTAACAGAGATTATTGAGGCTAAGACAAAACCTGGAGACAGCAATTCAGGCGGCGTCTTGGTTGAAGTTGACGTCAAGAAGGAAACTGGGACCTCCAAAGGCCAGCTGATAGCGATTGTGGTCAAGGACGGAACCATTGAGTACAAGGAAATGTCATTCATTGACGGCAAAGCGAGCATAGCCGCCAAGCCTGGCGAGAAGATTCAGATCATGCAAGCGAAGCCTGGAGTGGTGCTTGACGATTTCGTCCTCTCCTATTCCAGCCCTGACTTCATAAAGTACATGGTGGACTCCATGAACGGGGACACAGCGGATTACTTGAACTACCTGCCTCCAGCGATCATGCCCTTTGGCGCTTACGAGTATGTGGTTGATCTTTCAAACCCCTATGACAAAGCCTATCCGTCAAAGCTTGACCAGCGGGGCCGGAAATACATTGGGCCTGTGAAAAACGGCACGTCTTGGGCTCTAAGCGCTCTAGGAGCACTGGAAACGTTTTTGGGAAAGGTCTCTGACAAAATGCTTGACCTTTCAAGCCTGACCACCACCCTCACAAGCGCACCCGCGACTTCCTACAGCGCGTCTGGCCTAAAAAGCGGAAATTTCACTCTTTCCATGAGCTACATGTCAGAGCTGGGATACATGGCCAGCGACAAGGACGGGATGAAAGCCGCGAAGATGGCCGCCGTCAAGAACTTTGAGGCGGTCGAGTACAACATCAGCAGACTCAAGGGATCCATAACCAAGTTTGGGTCAGTGGTCTCTTCGATATACGTTGGCGAGTTTGACAAGGACGCTTACAGCAGCAAACACTCCGCTTACTATGAGCCCTCCTCTGAGCTTGTGCCAAACCACATGATCCAAATTATTGGATGGGACAACAGCTTCCCCGCTGAAAGGTTCGCTGTGACCCCTGAGATCAATGGAGCTTGGATCGCCAAGGACTCCAGGGGCGAATCGTTTGGCGACAAGGGCTATCTGTACATCAGCTACGCTGACCACATGGTGGCAAAGAACCTTTATGTAATAACCGAGGCGACAGAAGCCACAGAGCCTCTGAAGCTGTACAGCCATGGCGACTCTGGCGCAAACGCGGCGGTAAACTTCAACTCCAAAACCGCCTGGTCGGCCAACACTTTCGAAATTGACAAGGACACTGAGAAGCTTAGCGCAGTCTCGTTTTATACGGCAAACAGCAACGTGTCTTACGAAATCTGGGTAAGCGACCAAGGAAAGTTTAGCGTAAGGAAGCTTCTCAAGACAGGAAAAGCGGACGCGGCGGGCTACACCACTGTTGATCTTGACTATCCATTAACCCTTAGATCTAACAAGGTCACGATACTGGTTAAGATGACCTCGGACGGCGTGATCCACATTCCTGTCGAAAAGGGCATTGCCACAGCCGAATCCGGCCAAAGCTACGCCAGTTCTGACGGACGCACTTGGATTGACGTAGTTGAAAACATTATAGACGCCAACCTCTGCGTACGCGCCTGGACAACGCCAATACAGGCAATACAGCCAATACAGCCAGTACAAGAAGAAAGCTTTAAAATCACAACATAGCCAAAATCGCCAAAAGCCCCGCAAGCAAAGCTTGCGGGGCTTTTGTTTTTTTGGTTTTTTGTGTTTTTGGCTTTTGTTTTTTGCATGTCAGCGCAACCCGCCAGGCTTACCTGAACCTCGCTGGAATCGTTGCCTCAACTTTTTTGTCCAGGCACAGGTATGCGTAAACAGCTTCTTCCTCAGGGGTTTCCCCTTGCTCCGCAAACGCCTTTGGGCTCCCCTCGTCAGCAAGAAGATAAGCTGGAAGCAAGCTCAAAGCCAGAAGCGTTGCAATCGTTGACAGGGCCAACCGCATGTTACTCCCTCCTTTGCGGCTGAGAGCATGCAAAAGCAAGCATATCGCTTCTTGGCGGCCCGGCCGGCTTCAAGCCGGGCCGCTGCATATATTGCTCGCGCATGCTCTAGAGCATATCCCAAAATTCCGAAATGGCACCGGAAAAATCCTGGCGAACGCTTCAACGCCGGATTTTTCCGGTGCCTCGGATATAATTTTGGGATATGCTCTTAAGGCCATTTGCGGCCACTCGCGACATCCCAAAATAATTTTGGGATTCCTATGAATAGTTTTGCCCAATTGATCACAGCTTAGTCAAGAAAATCAGCCATCTCCCAATATTCTCCTCACTAGCCCCCCTCCCTGGGCGCTGGCGCAGCTCTCATGCTCCTTGGCTATCATCCCCAGTTCCGCCGCCCTGTCTAAAAGCCTTGATTTGCTCCAAGACATGGGGCAAGCCCTCCATTGGCTGATGTCAGCGAAAGGCGAGTATGGGCAAGCTCTTCCCTCGCCTCTCCCGCTCAAGCAGTATAGCCCCCGCCCCTCGCTGACGCAGGAGTCCAGCAGCCTCTTGTCTTCAGGATATATCAGCAGAATCATCCCTGAGAATTCCGCCCTGAGCTTTTGCGCTTGATTTTTAAGCCTAATCCTAGACGCCTGATCCAGCCCAGGCGCCCGCTCAAAGAAAACCGCCGCCTTGCATCCAAGCTCTTTCAGCCTCGCTATGTAAGCCCTGTCTGATGAGGCGTCAACTCCATCCCTGGACACTGCCAGAGAGCAAGCGAATATGATCCCTTTTTCCCCAAGAAGCCGCATAGCTTCGAATGTCTTCTCTTTTACCCCAGCTCCCCGCCTTGAGTCAGCCTGGCTTTCATCGCCTTCAATGTTCAGTATCGGAACCAGGTTTCTGCGCTCGTCAAAGAGCTTCAGGTATTGATCGTCTATAAGCGTCCCGTTTGTGAATATCGGAAATAGAACGTCCTTGCGCTTGGACGCCTCTTCAATCAGCTCTCTCCTGGCTAACGGCTCCCCTCCAGAAAGAAGGACAACAGAAACGCCGCAAGCGGAAGCCTCGTCAAACATCATTCCCCACTTGCTCTCGCCTTGCCCTCTCTTTCCTTGGCGAAGATTGCAGTCAGAACATTTCAAGCCGCAACATTCGGTCACGTTCGCTATCAGAAAAGGCGAAACGCTTTCCCCTCTAGCCTCCAACTCATCCCTCAATTTCGACGCTTTTCTGGCGCTGTTCATATACCTGGCGATAAACACCGACTCCGCGCGGCATTGCCATGATCCCTTAAGCACATCCCCGATTATGTCCCTGGCGTTCGAGCTTACGTACCTGTCCAGATCAAACTCCCGCTCAGCCATCCGGCCAGCCTCCTTAGAAAATTTACAGAGCTACATTCAGTATATGCCTGAGGGCGAGGCTGTTGCTGTTTGTTTGATTAAAAAGAGGCGGTTTGCATCTCTGAAGGCTTAACATGGTATGTAATTAATCTTTTAGGCAAGCTTTGACAAGTCTTGGGGGCGAAGCAAACTAAAACAAAACCAAAAAACAAAAAACCAAAACCCAAAACCAAAAGCCCAAAAACCCAAAAAGAGAGAGAAGGCTCCCGCCTTCTCTCTCTTTAAAGTCATTTTATTTATTCTATTCCATCCAAGCCTTTATGCAAGCGGTCGAGTCTTTGGTTGACAAGTCTATCCAAGTCTTGCCATTGACGCTTACAAAGCTCTGGCCCTTTGCGGGCTTCAGCTCCTCAGGCATGCCAGGCAGAGCGGCCTCTACGGGAACGCTGGCTACACTGGATGAGGACAGCTTTACAGATATCGAGAACTCGGTGTTTCTCAGGCTCAAGCTTTTCTCCATGTCTACAGTTATAAATCCAGCATTGTCAGCGGTGCCTTTGGAAAGGCGCTTCTTCACGTTCGTGTTTCCCGTGTCGCTAAGCCATATCTCGTAGTCCATGTCAGGCTCAGAGGTGTAGAATGAAACTGCGGTAAGCTTCTCCCTTGAGCTCTTGGCAGTGAATGTGTCTCTTGCCCAAATGTCTGAAGTGTTGAAAGTGAGAATCGTGTTTGGCCCTGAAGATCCATGGCTGTAGATGCTTGTCCTCTCAGAGGGCTCCACTGCTTCTGTAACAGCGAATGCGTACTGCGAGGCAATGGCGTCAGAGTAGCTGATGTAGATGTATCCCTTGTCTCCAAAAGAGCTGCTGAACCCTTTCGCAACCCAAGCGCCGTTAGCTGAAGGCGCCTTCTTGAAGCTTGCTGCCGGGAAATCATCATCCCATCCCACAATCTGCACCATCCTGTTTGGAACGGCCTGATCGTTTGCGTAATAGGCGTATTTGCTGCCGTTGTAATACTTGTTTGAATCGTCAAACCGGATTGATGTTATAACGCTTCCGTAGCCAGTTATGGCGTCCTTTACGTTTCCGATACTGTAAGGCACAGCCATGTACCCTCTGACCGTAGGATTTCCGCCCTTTGACAACTGGGCCATTC
>JAISWZ010000597.1 GCA_031270945.1 Clostridiales bacterium
AAAATTATATCCGAGGCACCGGAAAAATCCGGATGTTTGCTCGCAGAAGCCCGAGCAAACTAGTTGAAGCATTCGCCAGGATTTTGGCGATTTGCCCTTGAACATTGGGCAAACGCTATCCAGTGCCATTTCGGAATTTTGGGATATGCTCTAAGGAGGCCTTTCATGAAATCCTTTAAGTTTGATTTCACCAAGAAATTCCTCGCCTTGATACTGGCAGCCGCTCTTTTGCTAGGCTGTCTTCCGGCGCTGGCGTTTGGCGCTGCCAGCCTGAATGTGCCCGCTGGCACTGTCTCTATAGTATCTGCTGACGCTTCCTATGACTCCCTGAGCATTGGTGCAGGGGCATCCCTTGTGCCAGCTGAGGGAAAGCTTCTCACGCTTTTGGTAGACGGCGTGGAAACCGAAATAGCAAGCGGCAAGACCTATTCATCCCCCAATCCTGGCGGCGTCAAGCTTGCCCTGACTGATTATGTTGTTGCTGAAGGCGCTCTCTCAAGTCTTGGAGGCATGGGCGGCGATGGCGCTCCGCTTAGGGACGCTTACAACCCTGAGAAGTACCGCTCAGCCTACTATTATGAAGACGGAGCTTTGGTCGACTCCAAGTCGGTCTTGGCGCCAGCCGCAAATCCGAAGGTCGAAGGCAGGACTCCTGGGTACAGCGCGTTTATAGCCTCAGGCGGAGAGTACAGCCTGAAAGGCGCGGATATTTCCCTTTTGACTGAAGCTGACGGGCATCCTGACCAGACCAATGACTTTGTTGGCCTAGGCGCCGCAGTGGCCCTTTATGACAAGGCGAAGCTGGTTGTTGAGGACTCCAAGATTTCCACAGCCGGAGTCGCAAAGCCCGCTGTTTATGTTGACAGCTCCTGGATCCTGTTCAAGAATTCTTCCTACAACGTAGGCGGCGGAGTCATTTACGACGGATACAAAAACTCAGCTGACATGGTAAGAATGATATCCCCGCCATGGGTTCTTGGAATAGCTGGAAACGCCAGAGGCAGCAACCTTGTTGGCGATAACTCAGTGATGGCCTATGTTGACAGCGCTCTCACAGCCAAGGGCTGGGGCGTTGTGTCTTCTGACAGCGGATCAAACGGCGTGATAACCATCATCAACTCCAGCCTGACCATGACAGGGAACACTGGCTATGGCATTTACGCGATAGGCGGAGTAAACGAGAAGTTCTATGGAACAACCTTTGACGCGGCAACCTATCCTCTGATAATGACGGGCGGAACAGTGCTGTTTACGTCATACACAGGCGGAAGCTCAGTTGACGTGAAGCTCCAAGACGAAAAGACAGTCATATTCCCAGGTGTCAAGAGCGAGAAAGTCGCTTCTGGCACTATCGTTCCCACGACAGTCAAGTCGCAGTTCGGAGTCATGGCCCATAACTCGGGAAGCACAACCCTTGAGAAGGGCACTGTGTTTGAAACAAAGAACGCCGCGTTTTTGATCAAGTCAGGCGACAACCAGATAAAGGTTGACAACTCAAAGATCTCCGTAGAAGACGGCGTTATTCTTCAACTCATCGACAACGATGACACGACAATAGGCGCTGACATGGTTGGCGGCGGCCCGGAATTCAAGACTGATTTTTACGAGCGCAGCGGATGGAGCGTTCCTTCTGTCGCAGATCAAGGCGGCGCGGCGGCGGCTGGAGCTCCTGAAGGCATGCCTGGCGACGAAGCTGGAGGGCCTCCCGGAGGAGCGCAAACCCCAGGCGGAGCTGAAGCTGTCTTTACAAATGTCGCGTTGAAAGGCGATCTGTTTAACGCTTCTGGATACCAATACATCAGCGGAAGCGCCACTGCAGCCCCTTCAAACTCCCAAGGCAAGAGCATGACTGTAACCCTTGGCACTGGTGCGTCCCTTGCTGGCCGCATCTCCTTGTCCAGGCCTATGCATGTTTGGATGGATTGGGCACCAGACGCCAATGACACCCAGGGCGGAAGCTATGTTTACAGAACCGCCAAGAAAGGCTCTGAAGGCGAAGGCGATTTAGTGGAGGCAGACGGAAAGAAGTACGTCCAGGCCACCCATTTCACAATCAATGAATACTACAACTTAGGCCATGTGATAAATGACGCTGGCGCGTTCACTGACGCTACAGCGAAAGTCTATGTCAAAGACGGAGCTTCCTGGACTGTGACCGGCAACTCCTATCTGACCAGCCTGTATGTAGAGCCCGGCAGCGCTATCAAGTCAGGCGTGGACGGCAAGACGCTCAAGCTGTATGTGAACGGCATTCAAAGACGGCTTCTCAAAGGCGCTTTGTATACTGGAGAAATAGCGCTGAAGCTGGAGTAGCTTGTTTCGAGCGAAAACATCAGGATTGTTGATTCATTGTTTTCTCTCGCGAGCACCCATTACGTCGAGTGAAAAGTTCATTTTTTTCACTCGACAACATCACGCAAGACGCAGAACAGTTTGCCCCTGTTCCGCTTGCAAGAATAAACTTGCCCCATGTCGCGAACATGGGGCAGGAAGGCTTTGCTGTAATGGCGCGTCGATTTGACGCGCTTTTTTTGAAATCAAGCTTTATGAACAAGGAGGAAACCTCAATGAAAAAATGCTCTTGTATCAAGCTTTACGGTTTTACTCTGGCCTTATTTCTTTGCATTTCCCTTTTTGCCGTCTCGCCCTTGGCGGCGGAACCTGTTTTGGCTGATGGCGCAACGTTCGAAGAAATCAAGAATATCTCTATAGAAAACACCGACCTGCCACCAGCAAGCTCTTTCTATCTGTACAGTCCCTCCAAGCCTCATTCCTTCGACTTGCTTTCCAGCTTTTTAAACGGGGTGATCATAGTCTACCCAGACAAGCCTTACGCAAGCAAGGCCGAGGCGCTGGCTGAGCTTTGGGATAAGGGGCTTATAGGCATTGCGGAATCAGCGCCCACTTATATAGTTGTAGCGCAGCCTTCAAACGGCATAAGCTGGTCATCCGAAGACTTGGATCTGTACTGGGTATACCAATACTACCTGTCCGGCGGCTACTTTGACATCATGAAAGGGATCGGGCAAAACCCGATGGAAACCCAATTTGTCCGCCATACCATGCAGACTCTTCAATACGTCATAGCTGAAGGATCTGGCGCGACATTCGCCAACAATGTGCTGTCTCAAGACGCCGGCCGCATCGCGGGGCTGCTGTCCTTTGGCGGAGATGTCCAGCCAGGCCTCAAACCGGGCTACGCTGTTCCCGCTTATCTTGTAAACACAACAGACGCCGCCATATCGTACTGGAAAACAGCAAACGGGACTGACACCCGTGATGGCAACACTTTTGTCAACAGCGGATACACGCAGAAAAAGGTAATAGTGGCTGAGGGGAGTTCCCAGTTTGACGCCGCAATCATACGTGACGCTTGGGGTTCTCTTCTATCTAGATCAACTAGGCTATGCGTCAGCGAAAACCTGGTTTTGAAGTCTGGCGAAAAAGGCGATTGGATGCTGATGAACTGGCCTAACCTGGATGAAATCGGACTAAACCTTTTTAGCTTTGAATTTGACGCATCCACAGGCAAGGCAAACCCTTATGGCACACTTGAAACCAAGAGCCTTGACTCGGTTCATCTCTACGTTCCAGACGCAATCAAGAGCAACCCCAGCAAGGCTGTTCCATTAGTCTTTGTCCTGCACGGCATGAGCGATGATCCCCTGAATGTCGTCATGGGTTGCGGTTGGGCTGACAAGGCCGTGGAAGAAAATTTTATAATCATAGCTCCAGCCACAGAAGACGCTGACTATTTGATCAAGCTTTTGGAATATGCCAAGAGCCAGTACGCAATCGACGAAACCCGCGTTTACTGCTCTGGCTTCTCCATGGGCGGAATGAATACGATACAGGCAGGATTCGCTTATCCTGGCATATTCGCCGCCGCCGCGCCCATGGGCGCTACAGGGAGTCTGCTGGAGGGCGCTGATTCCTCTTACGATCTCCCCATCTGCTCAGTGGTAGGCAGCATAGACACAAGCAACGTCACTATAGACGATGACGGCAACTCAGTCATTAGCGGCATCATTCCAGGCGCGTTGGAGCAAGCGTTTTCTTTCAACGAAATCGATCCAGGAACCGCTGACTACTTCCAGAACAAGTACTGGGGATACAAGGGAGACAAATTCAGCGTTGTAAAGGACAAAGACGTGAACTGGGAGATCAGCGACTTCTACAAGGACGGATATGCCCAACCCCTGATAAAGCTTGTGACCTTTGTTGGGGCGGGACACGCTAATGGCGATTACATGGCTACAATAGCTTGGGACTTTTTCTCAGGGTTTTCCAGAAGCGCAAACGGCGCTGTCGTTGAAACAGGAA
>JAISWZ010000630.1 GCA_031270945.1 Clostridiales bacterium
CCAAGCAAAACCTAAGAAAAGACGTTGCACAAAAGCCAAGAGGATCTGGAAGCTCATGTGGGCTTTCTCCCTAAGGATATTTGGAATAATAACTCGTTGCCCTTATTGAACTTTAATTCGCCGCCCTTATTGATCTAGCCGCTCTTATGGATCTTGAACTTAATGATCTTGTCGCTCTTCTTAGAGCATATCCCAAAATTATATCCGAGGCACCGGAAAAATCCGGCGTTGAAGCATTCGCCAGGATTTTTCCGGTGCCATTACGGAATTTTGGGATATGCACTTAATCTTGCCGCCTATGTCGCTCTGATTACTTTTCCGGATTCTCCAAATATCCTAATAGCGCATCCCAAAATTGAATTGATGTTTTATTGAATTAAAATTTTCGGGACCGCGCTTTAGAAAGCCCATTTAAGCCCTTGTTTAACTTAACCGAAAGAGGGGATTGGATGGCGCGATTGGCAAAATTGGCCGCATTGATTGCGGCGTTGGCGCTTGTTGGGTGCGCCCGAACTGAGGCGGTGTCATTGCAGCTGCCCGAAACAGATGAGCCTGTGATAGCATCGGAAACATCTGTCGAGCCTGAAGCGGCGTCATTGGCTACGACAATCGAGCCTGCGGCAGAGCCTACGCTTGCGCCCACGGCTGAACCGACTCCAACACCAGAGCCCACCCAGGCGCCGCTAGACTACGCGGCTGTTAAGCCCTATGAGGTCGGGCAAATAATGATAATAATGTACCACGGCATTTCCAAAGGGCCGGAAAGCAATCCATACGAGCGAAGCCAGGACAACTTCTGGAAGGACATGGAGACACTCTACGACATGGGATTTCGCTTGGCATCCCTAAAGGATTGGGCGGAGAACAAGATCTCTGTGGAAGCGGGGTATACCCCGGTCATATTCACCTTTGATGACGGGCTGAGCAGCACCTTCTCACTCGAGGCAAACGGCCAAGAGCTCAGGCCAGTCCAAGGAACCGCTGTGGAATTGATGGATAGATTTTCTGAGCAGCACCCGGATTTCGGAAACACAGCCGCCTTTTACATAAACGGCGACATGGAAGCGTTCAAAGGCGCTGGAACCATTGCGGACAGGCTGCAGTACTTGGTAGGAAAAGGGCATGACATCGGCAACCATACCTACTCCCATGCCAAGCTTAGCGCGCTTGGAGCAGAGGACATACAAAAGGAAATTGGGCTGATAGACAAGCTCATAAAAGACAGCGTTCCAGGGTACAAGCCATTGGGGCTTTCATATCCCTTCGGAATCAGGCCAAAAGAGGAGCTCTTGCCAATCGGGCTTGATGGAACGTACCAAGGGGAAGCCTACAGCAACGGATTTGGCCTCAGGGAAGGGCAGAGCGGCCCTCCAGCAACCCCCAACAGAAACGGCTTTGATCCATTGAACGTTCCAAGGGTTCGGGGTTCAAGCGGAGAAGCCACTGATCTGGGTTGGTTCCTGGATTACTACAAAACCAATCCTGAGGGCAGGTATATTTCAGACGGAAACCCAGAGACGATAGCCGTGCCGCTAGAGTACAAGGACAATATCAACATGGAGTCGCTAGGCGACAAAAAGCTTGTGGTGTATGACGAGAGCGGGATTTTGGCGGAATAGCAAAAGCTCTTGAATTAAAATCGGCGAATAGAAGATTGGGACATCATGCAGAATATTATGGTATTGGAATGATTTGAAAGAGAACTTGTCTTGAAAAGGCGATGCGCATTTGGCTGCGCCGTAGGCGCTGGAATCGGGCAACTGGGCGTTTTCAAAGAAGGCTGCTCCGTCTTCCAAGCGTTATTCTGTGCGCTATGGCATTTTTAAGGAAAATAGTTCGCAAAGAGTTTATATGCGCCCGATTTCGCCAATAATCTATATGTAATAAGCATTTTACAAAGTTGCGCCAGAGACGCTGGCTTTGCAAAAGAAAGAGGCTGAGCTCAAATCGACGCGTGGTTTTGAAAAAGAAAGAGGTTGAGCTCAAGTTAACCGCTGATTTTACAAAAGAAAGAGGTTGAAATGGAAACGCGCTTGATGCTAGAAGAAACAGAGATGAAACTCCTCTCCCCATTGGCGGCAAAGAGCGCATTAAGCGCGGGCCGAGGCGTTTTCGAAGAGAAATGCAAGTTCCGTACCGAGTTCCAGAGAGATCGGGACAGGATCACGCATTGCAAAGCGTTTCGAAGGCTTACGCATAAAACACAGGTGTTCATATCGCCGGAAGGGGATCATTACAGGACTAGGCTTACGCATACACTGGAGGTAGCGCAGGTCGCGCGGGCATTGGCCAGAAACTTGAGGCTCAACGAAGATCTGGCTGAAGCGATAGCGCTGGGCCATGATCTGGGGCATACGCCGTTTGGCCACATTGGGGAGCATGCCTTGAACGAGGCTATGCCAATGGGGTTCGCGCACAATGAGCAAAGCATACGGACAGTTGAGATTTTAGAAAAGCTGAACCTGACCAAGGAGACGCTAGACGGGATTCTAAACCACAGGTCAAGCGGGAAGCCGGGCACTCTTGAAGGGCAATGCGTAAGGCTTGCAGACAAGATAGCGTACATCAACCACGACATAGACGACGCCATTAGGGCTGGAGCGCTAAGCCCTGAAGAGCTGCCCAAGGGGCCTGTTGAGGTTTTAGGAGAGACTGGGCGGAAAAGGATCGGATTCTTGATAGGCAGCGCGGTCGAAGAGAGCTATGGCAAAAGCCTGGTTGCTCTGCCTGGCCCTATCGAGGCCGCAATGCGCGAGCTCAGATCCTTTTTGTTTGAGAACGTGTACGACGGAGAGCTGCAAAAAGACGAAAGAACCAAGACATACAGGCTTGTGACTGAGCTTTACGAAAGCTGCTTGGACAAACGGAACCTGCCCCCTGAGTACGCTTGCCTGGGGTGCGAGATTGAAAGGGCAGCTGGAGACTTCGTGGCCGGCATGACTGACAGGTACGCTCTGAGAGCTTACTCGGAGTTGGTGATGCCTGTCTCATGGCGATGGTGAGCTGGAGGCTAATATGTTTTATCCTGAGAATGTCATAGACGAAGTTCGCAGCCAGAACGACATTGTGGATGTCATTTCAAGCCATGTCAAGCTTGTCAGAAAAGGCGCGAGCTACATGGGGCTATGCCCTTTTCACAATGAGAAAACCCCGTCATTCTCGGTTCTTCCAGACAAGCAGATATACCACTGCTTCGGTTGCGGGGTTGGCGGCAACGTTATAACGTTTGTCATGCAGCACGAGAACTACGGATTTGTGGACGCCCTCAAGGTGCTGGCCGAAAGGGTCCATTATGACCTTCCTGACGAGAACAATTCGGAAGAGGCTCTTAAGGCCGCAAAGAATAAAGAGACGATATACAAGATGAACCATGAAGCAGCCGTGTTCTTTCGCCAGTCGCTAAAAGGCCCCGAAGGAAAGGACGCTTCAGCGTACTTGGACAAGCGCATGATAGGGTCGGAAATGAGGAAACGGTATGCCCTGGGGTATTGCCCGGGCAAAGGGACTTTGGCGCGAACGCTTTTAACAATGGGGTATACCGACTCTGATCTTGAAATGAGCGGCCTTGTCGCCAAAAACAGGAACGGCAGCTACTATGACAGGTTCTCAAACCGGGTGATTTTTCCGATAACGGACGCAACCACGCGCATTACCGGTTTTGGCGGAAGAGCGATGGCCGATGGGGTGGTCAAGTACCTCAACTCGCCTGAGACGCTTGTCTTTGACAAGAGCAGGTCGATCTACTCAATCAATTTCGCCAGGCAATCAAAGACAAAGGAGTTCATACTGGTTGAGGGCTACATGGACGTCATATCATTGCACCAAGCGGGATACCCGCAAGCTGTGGCGGCCTTGGGAACGGCATTTAACGGCTTTCACGCGAGTCTATTGAAAAAGTACTGTGAAAGCGTGATACTTCTTTTCGACTCTGATGACGCTGGCACCAAAGCCGCCTTGAGAGCTCTGCCCCATCTAGCCAAAGAGGGCATTGGGACCAAGGTCTTGCAAGTGCAAGGGGCCAAAGATCCAGATGAATACATAAAGAAGAACGGAGCGGCGGCATTCGCTGAGTTGCTGAAAACCGCCCAAAGCCGCTATGCCTTTCAAATCATTCAAATGAAGGGCAGCTTCGACATGTCGGACATATCGGGCAAGGCGAAATTCGCCTCCGAGGCCGCAAAGATTGTGTCAACCATAGACAGCGCTGTAGAGCGTGAGCTAAGGGAAAAGGAGATATCAGAAATCGCTGGGGTTTCAATTGGAGCGGTTAGGGCCGAAACAAAAAAGCTCGTCAAGGCTCAAACGCCCGCGAAAATTTTCAGCGCCGAACGAAAGACGGGAGATGAAAGGGCGAAGAGAGGCCTGGCCTACTTTGCCGCAACTGACAAACGCATATGCAGCTGCATGGAAAAGATTTTAAGCCCTGAAGAAATGGGGGGCGGATTTTACAGCAAGCTTTTGGCAATCATATACAAAAAGCGGGCAGAAGGCAAAGAGCCAAACCCGTCAAGCCTTGTCGACGAATTTGAGGGCGCTGACCAAAGAGCGCTAACAGAGCTCTTCGCGAACTGCCGAGAATTCGAGACCATGCAGGGAATGGAGAAGGAAAAGGGGTGCAATGAACTGTGCAGGATGGTTAAGTCTGCAGCCATGGAGGCGGAGATGGCGTCCTTGAAAATGGAAATGCTCAAAAATCCAGATGATGCTAGCACTGGCGACAAGTACCGCAGGCTGGCCGAACTGGCAGATTCAAGAAGAAAGATAAGCACTTTGAATATGTTGACATTTACTGGATAGAATAGAAAACGTGCTAATGAAAAGTAGCTTGAAGCTGATTTTTGAAGTATTCCAGCGTTTTCGCTGTTTATACTGACGGGCGCCGCTCGTTGGTATAGGTGCAAATCCTAATTTTTTAACTTGGATTTGCTCTTGGACATTGGGCAACGCGGGATATGCACACACAGCGCATCAAAATTTGGGCGCAACCGCGTTATAGCTTGGGTGAAAAGCTCCATGGCGAACGGTGTGATCGCCTATCGGCTTCACTCACTGGTATAGACAGAGGGATCAGGTTTTTGGGAGCGGAGCTTTGGGCTCAGGAAAGGAAGGATTATCTTGAAATCCATAGATGAAGCGCTTTTGGCCAGCAAGTTGAAAGAGCTGGCCGCTATGGCCAAGAAGAAGAAC
>JAISWZ010000633.1 GCA_031270945.1 Clostridiales bacterium
ACCGCCTCAAGAAAGACATCTCCAAGCTCTTCGCAAAGGGCCGGCATGTCGCCGTTGTTCACAGCGTCAACCGCCTCATAGCTTTCCTCAAGGAGATACTGCCTAAGGCTAAAAAGCGTCTGCTCTTTGTCCCATGGGCAGCCGCCCTCTCCCAAGAGCCTGTCCATTATGCCGTTGAACCGCTCAAAGGCTGCCAACTCATTCATCATATGCCTTGCCTCAATCCCCTTTTTGCTTGGGCCAAGCCTAGTGCATATCCCAAAATTCCGAAATGGCGCCGGAAAAATCCTGGCGAACGCTTTAACGCCGGATTTTTCCGGCGCCTCGGATAAAATTTTGGGATATGCTCTTTTTTAGGGAAAAAGCCCGTGGCGCTCGCCTTCGCAAGCCCCAAGCCATATTTTACTATACTTCTTCAGTTTTGTCACTACCTAAAGCAAACAGCTTTGGAGAAGACAGGCTTTTTTTAAGGCTTAGCGAAAACATTGGGGTTGCGCGAGAAATGGCGCAGTTGCGGGATTTCTTTGGGTTTAGCTGATGCTGCAAACCTATTTTCGTGGTCAAAAATAGGGATGCGATATATAATTGCCAATATGTACCCGCTTTGGATGAGGCTTGAAAATTTAATGCCGGCGCGTGATAAAGGGGTCTGAAGCCCCCCTCGGGGGGGCTAAAGCCCCCCTCGGGGGCGCTGAGCGCCCCTGAGGGGGCCAGTTGCCCCTTTCAGCGCTGCGCGCTGCCGCTTCTTTGGGGCAGGCTGCGCCTGCCCCAAACATTTCTGAGACTCCAGCGCTCCCTGCGCAAAAAAAGAATGAATCCACAGTAGTGAATCCATTCTCCAAAAGAACTATTGCTCCATCTGCTTGCCGAGGAACCCTGCGGCTGTCTGCGCCAGCTTTCCCTCAACCTCGCCCATCTTCTTGTCCAGGGAGAGGAAGACGATGGCGCCAAGGACGTCGCCTTCGGCTATGATAGGGGTGATAAGCTCGTTGTTGTAGGTTGTGCTGTCGTCTTCGTCAAGGATCGGCACGAAGCTGGCTTCGCTGCGGCTGGCGTTGAGCGTGTTGCGCTGGTTGATAGCGCGCTCCAGGGCTGAGGAGATGTGCTTCTCCAGGAACTCCTTTTTTGCTCCGCCGGACACGGCAATGATCTGGTCCTTGTCGACGATGCAAGTGATGTGGCCAGCAGACTGCGCCAAGCTCTCAGCGTACTCTTTGGCAAAGGCGCCAAGCTCGCCGATAGGGGAATACTTTTTGAGTATGATCTCCCCTTCGCGATCGGTGAATATTTCCAGGGGATCCCCTTCTCGTATCCTAAGAGTCCGCCTAATCTCCTTGGGGATAACAACTCTGCCTAAATCATCTATTCTTCTGACTATCCCGGTTGCCTTCAAAGTCAATTCCTCCTTCATTTTTCTGCTTTTATATTTTCCTCTTTTATCAATATTTTATTCCTTTAGAAATATACTCGCGGGCGAGAGCCGCGTTTTCGCTTGCGGCCATCTGTCCGTTTAGCGCGTGTCCCTGAAAGAGGGCTTTTCAAAAGGAAAATATGCAGGCGTTTGCGCATGCTGGCGAAATGTGCTAGCATGAAGTGGCAAGCATGCTCTAAGCATGGCGTTTGGTTATCCGCAGCCGCGGCTGCGGGAAGCGCTTCCTGGAAACAATGAAGAGGCGAAGAGGCTGTCCCTGCTGCAGGCAAGCAAGGGAAGAGTATGTCGCTGAGATGTCGCGCGAAAGCTGGCACAGCATATCCCAAAAATTTATCTTAAGGCTGGGATATGCACTAAACGGTCGCGGAGGCGGCCCCACGCTGGCTTCTCCGAAACAGGGCATGTCCCAAGGAAATGCCCGCTTGTTATATTCTTTATAATCTCTAAGCTAAGTATGCACTGATTTATTGACTAGTAAACTTAAGCCCCCCAAACCCTCCATATTCGAATATCTCCCCGGCCAGGAGTATATATATAGAATGTGAGAGGTCATGAAAGGGGTGCGCCATGAAAGAGTTCAGTGTGCTGATAGGCCAGCTGTTTTTCGTTTATCTAGCGCAGACTGTCGTCGAGGTGTTTTTTGACGAAAACAAGAGGGCCATAAGGCTCGTGAACGTAGCCTGCTTCCTGGGGCAATTATATTTCGTCCTGCAATTTGCGTTCAACCACATATTGAAAGAGATCAACACCTTGGTGAAGATGCCTTTCTAGCCGTCCGCACGGCCGGAAAGCTTCTGGCCGCACAAAATTGGATGGGGCTGAGACATTTGAAAAAGCTGAAGCTTGTATACAACCCGGCGTCTGGAGACAAGAAGTTCAAGTTCTCCTTGGACGCCGTCATAAGCGTGTTCCAGCAAGGGGGCTACGAATCGAGCCTGTTCAGGTGCGACGGATCCGCCAGCCTTGAGGACAGCTTCGACGAGGCGGCAAGCCTTGACTGCGTGGTTTGCGCCGGGGGCGACGGGACTGCCAACATGACTCTTTCGGCCATGAAGAAAAAGCGGATCGATTGCCCCCTTGGGATAATACCCTGCGGAACGGCCAATGATTTCGCGGCCTACCTAAAGATGCCGCAAGAGCCGGAAGAGGCGGCGAAAGCGATAATGGAGGGCACAGCAACCCCAGCGGATGCCGGGATGGCCAATGGGCGGCTCTTTTTGAACGTTTGCGGCTCTGGTCTTTTCACGAACATTTCTACGCTTGTGGACAAGGATGCGAAAGACATTTTGGGAAAATTTGCATATTACCTGAAAGGCTTAGAGCAGCTTCCCAATTTCTCGCCGTTTAGGGTTTCCATCCAAACAAAGGAGAAAACCATAGAAGAGGATGTATTCCTGTTCCTTATACTTAATGGGGCTGGGGCAGGGGGTTTTTCAAACCTCTGCCCGCATGCCTCCATACAGGACGGCAAGCTGGATCTTGTTGCTGTCAAGTCCCAGCCCATTTCGCAGCTGGCCGTGTCGTTCCTGAAGCTCCTGAAAGGGGAGGACTACCTAGGAGATCCAGGGGTGATATCGCTGCAGGAGCCCTGGCTGAGAGTTAGGGCGCTGGGCGGACAAGTTTGCGAGACTGATGTTGATGGCGAGAAGGGGCCAGACCTGCCCATTGAAGCGTTCGCGCTTCCGAATAGCGTTTCCCTTATTTTGCCTCCGCAATTCGGCGGATAAATATGAGGACAAGCGCTCATGCAGCAAACTTTCTTGGCAGCCCGCCGTATATTTGATTGAACGGCTTGAGCGGCCCTTCGGCCCGATGGGTCGGCAGGCCTTGACGGGCTGACAAAATAGAAAGGATGATCGCTTCATGAACTGCAGGTACCACCCGACAAAGGCGGGGATCAACACATGCTCGGTCTGCGGGCAGTGGCTTTGCGAAGAATGCTCCATCGACGTCAACGGAAGGGTTTACTGCAAGGAGTGCCTCAAGAAGGAGTATGAAGCGCCGCGCTATGTTCACGCCAAGCCGGCGGCCGCCAAGGCGCCCAGCAGCTTCTTGCTTTTCATCTTCTCCTTCACTATCCCCGGGGCGAACTACATGTACCTTGGGCTCATCAAAAGAGGGCTCTTTATCATGTCCTCCTTCTTCCTGCTGGGCTACCTGGCAGCGCAGCTTCACAATCCGCTTTTCGGCTTGGCCATACCGGTCCTGATAATCACCTCAGCCTTTGACGCTTTCCGGATCCGCAAGGAAATCGCTGGCGGAAAGACCGTCGAGGATGGCGTGGATGACATCATTGGAACAGTTGCCCGCCACAAGCCAGCTTTCGTGGCTGGAGGCATATTCCTCCTGGCTGTGTCCCTGCTGGACTGGCTTGGCAAGTTCAACTACTACCATTTCGGCTCAAAGTCGATAGTCTGCGTAATAATAGCTGTCCTTGTGACGCTGTTTTTCACTGCCAAAACAGGCGGCGGCAAGAAGAAGAAGATAGATAGGGGCAACGATGACCTGGATTGATTTATAAGGGCGGATATTTCGCCCTTTTTTTCTTGCTTTCGACGTTTCAAGCGGCGTCTCAGCCATAAGCGCCGCTATGGGATAGCTTTCGAGCCTTTGCACAATATTACCACATAATTCAGCATTTAGCAAGAGCAAATTTTCCTGAAATCAAATTCTAATTTTTCAGAAACCTTGATTTTGCGCCATTCTTCTGCAGACCGGAAAATTTGAAAATTTTAACTTCTTGAAATCTACAGGCAAGCGCGTGTTGGAGACCTGCAAATATGGAGCGGCGCAGTTAAAGCTTT
>JAISWZ010000645.1 GCA_031270945.1 Clostridiales bacterium
GTACTTCGCTACGTCTATAACAGTTGCCAGGTCAAACACCTCCATGAGTTGCTTTCTCCAGATCTGCGCTTCTCTTCAAAACCCAGCAGATATTTTTGCCCAAATGCACGCCTACTGAAGCATCAGCAGTTTATTGGTTCTGCTTGTCGCTCCCTTTAGGCTTCTTACTTTCTTCATGCTTCTCGCTTTCTTCAGACTTCTCGCTCTCTTCAGACTTCTCACCCTCTTCATGCTTCTCGCTTTCTTCGGGCGTATCATCTTCGTCAGGTCTCGGAAAGTACCCAACATAGTACGTGCGCATGCTCTCCTTAGAAATGACGGTCTCGCACTCATCACCAGGCCGAAGCCCTACTCGCGCCTCAATCCAAGGCTTTTCCTGATGAACCTCTTCGCATAGCTCATATGGTTCCCATTCCCAGTAATCCTCAAGTACCACGTCGATTTTCTCGCGCTGGTCGTCGCTTAGCGCTTCAGGGTTATACTCTCCCAGGTCTTTGTCATGCAGAACGAACGTGTCTTTGTGCAATTGAAACAGCTCCATGCAGACCGGCCCGCTAGCCCATGCCCTGAAATCCTCATCAAACAAGGGCTCATTTGTCGTTGCAAGTGTCCAAGCCTGTGAGTAGTAGCAGAGCTTTTCGAGTTTCATTGTCGTGCACCTGCTGTTTTTGTGCAGGATATATTTCGCAACATCTATCACACTTGTTCTTGTCTCATCTTCGCTTTTCTCAGGGTTCTGCTCTTCACTCGTCTCAGAGTTCTGCCCTTCACTTTTCTCAGAGTTCTGCTCTTCACTCTCCTCGGCGCTCTGCTCTTTACTATTCCGAAGATCTCGCTCTTCACTCCTCTCAGGCTCATCAGGTCTTGGAAAGTAACCTACATAATATCTGCGCATGCTATCCTTGGAAATGACTGTCTCGCACTCATCGCCAGGCCGAAGCCCTGCTCGCGCCTTAATCCAAGGCCTTTCCTGATGAACCTCATCACAAAGCTCGTATGGTTCACATTCAAAGTAATCCGCAAGTACCACGTCGATCTTCTCGCGCTGTTCATCGCTTAGCGCTTCAGGGTTATACTCTCCCAGGTCTTTGTCGTGTAACACAAACGTGTCTTTGTGCAATTGAAATAGCTCCATGCAGACCGGCCCGCTAGCCCATGCCCTGAAATCCTCATCAAACAAGGGCTCATTTGTCGTTGCTAGCGTCCAAGCCTGTGAGTAGTAGCAGAGCTTTTCGAGCTTCATTGTTGTGCACCTGCTGTTTTTATTCAGGATATATTTCGCAACATCAACTATGCTTGCCATTGTGCTTTTGCTCCTCCTTATGTAAACGCCTAAATGAACGCTGAAAGCAAGCCTTTCGGTTTCCTAAAATGATAATTTACTGAAATGCACGCCTAATTACGCGTCAGCAGTTTGTTGTCTGCCTCGCTTGCCGCTGTGTTGTTCTAGCAATATCCTAGCACAAATCCTCAGCTCTGTAAAGATTTCTAAGCTTTGACTATAGTTCTCGCTGACCCGCATGCCAAGCCATGCCATGCCATACCCAACCAAGCCCAGCCAAGTCAAGCCCGTAAAGACGAGCCTGTAATAAGAAAAGCTTTTAAAACTTTCTGCCCCCGGCGCCAGCCGGGGGTTTGGCGCCAGCCAAATTCCCGGACTTTAGCTCTTTAAAACGCGCCCCAGCGCCCATTTCGATCCAGGCCATTTCCGCTCGCGCCCTATGGCTTGCCAGTCATAAAAAATAAACCAAGCTCATATCAATAGTATCAGCATTTGAAATCTGTTGGCCCGCATTGCCAATATATATGGTCTTTGGCGCATAGGCGCAAAGCGTTCAGCCCTGATTCTCCGGGAGCAGCAGCTTGCCTACGCCCTAGCTTTAGGCCATAGAAACAAAACAACAAGCGTTTCCGTACCCTGAACTAAACCTGACAACTTTGGGGTTATCGCCAAGACCCGGATAACCCTTACGAAATGGAGTGAAGCAGCAGATGAAATGGCAGAGCGTGTCAATAGATGAGGCTTTGCGACGGCTAGACACAGACGCTGAAAGGGGGCTTAGCGAAGAGGTTGCCCAAAGGAGGCTGGTCGAGTTCGGCCCTAACCAGCTGAAGGCAAAGAAGAAGGCTGGCATGCTGGTCAAGTTTTTCAAGCAGTTCAATGACTTTATGATACTCATGCTGCTTGCCGCTGCCGCTGTCTCCTTTTCGGTTTCCTTGATGAACGGTGAGCGCGACTACGCTGACCCAATCATCATACTGGCCATAGTGATATTAAATGCCGTCTTGGGGCTGGCTCAGGAAAGCAAAGCTGAAAAGTCTCTTGAAGCGCTCAAGCGGATGTCAGCGCCTATGGCCAGGGTAATCAGGGAAGGAAAGATAAAGCTGGTTCCAGCGGAGAACCTGACTGTTGGGGATGTCCTGTCCCTGGAGACTGGCGACTGCATACCAGCTGACGCCAGACTGCTTAGCTCAGTTAACCTGAAGACAGACGAGGCGGCCCTTACAGGGGAGTCGCTTTCAGTGTCAAAGGACGCCAAGCTAATCTCCAAGGATGACGCTCCAATAGGAGACCGAAAGAACATGGTCTACTCTGGAAGCCTAGCCGCGTATGGGCGCGGAAAAGCGGCAGTCACAGCTGTAGGGATGGACACCGAAGTCGGAAAGATCGCTGGGCTTCTTATGGCTCACGAAGCGCCTGAAACGCCTCTCCAGAAGAAGCTTGAAGCCACGGGAAAGACCCTGGGCCTTGCCGCCTTAGGCATTTGCGCCGTCATCTTTGTGGCTGGCGTTTTGAGAAACATCCCGCCCTTCGACATGTTCATGACTTCAGTCAGCCTAGCCGTAGCCGCCATACCAGAAGGCCTTCCGGCCATAGTAACTATCATGCTGGCCCTTGGGGTTCAGCGCATGGCAAAGGAAAACGCGATAACCAGAAAGCTTCCGGCAGTTGAAAGCCTTGGCGGGGCAACCGTCATATGCTCAGACAAGACTGGCACCCTAACCCAAAACAAAATGACGGTAACTGAAGTGCAGGGCAACAAAGAGCTGGTTCTTAGCTATGCCGCCCTATGCTGCAACTCAGTTCTGGATACAGACGGCTCGATCCAAGGAGACCCAACAGAAAACGCGCTAGTGTCAGCCGCCCTCGACGCTGGCCAAAACAAGCTTAAGCTGGATCGGGAATGGAAGAGAATCGACGAGCTCCCATTCGACTCCGCCCGCAAACTCATGAGCACCTTTCACAGAAACTTGAATGGCGAGACCTTATCTATCACCAAAGGGGCGCCTGAAGCCCTCCTAGACAGATGCACCTACTACATGGACAAAACAGGGCCAAAGCCCATGACAGCCAGCAAGAAGGCTGAGATAGCCAGAGCCAACACAAAAATGGCCGACAAGGCCTTGAGAGTCTTGGCAGTCGCTTTCACCAAGGCTGACACCAGGCTTCGCGAAGAAGGCCTCACTTTCACTGGACTCGTGGGAATGATGGATCCGCCAAGAGAAGAAGTCTTTGAAGCGGTCGCCACCTGCAAGGAAGCTGGTATCAAGCCTGTCATGATAACAGGCGACCATGTTGTCACAGCCTCAGCCATAGCCAGAAGAATAGGAATCATGTCCATGGGTGATCGGGCAATCACAGGCCGTGAGCTCTCGGAAATGCAACCTAAAGCCTTCGAGCAGGCGATAGACGAATGCTCAGTCTTCGCCAGAGTCTCTCCCGAACATAAAATGAAAATTGTTAAGGCGTTTCAAAAGAAGGGCCATGTAGTCGCCATGACCGGAGACGGCGTAAATGACGCCCCAGCTTTGAAAGCGGCCGACATCGGTTGCGCCATGGGCATAAACGGCACAGACGCCGCCAAGGAAGCGGCCGACATGGTTCTCACTGACGACAACTTCGCAACCATAGTAAAAGCGGTTCGCGAGGGAAGAGGGATCTACGACAACATCAGAAAGGCTGTGCACTTCCTGCTTTCCAGCAACATCGGGGAAATTATCACGATATTCATCTCCATCTTCATGGGCTGGCAGACCCCTCTGCTTCCAATACATTTGCTCTGGGTCAACCTGGTGACAGACTCCCTTCCAGCCATAGCCCTAGGCATGGATCCAGCGGATCCAAACATCATGAAGAGAAAGCCCAGGCCAAATAACTCCAGCCTTTTCTCAGGCGGGCTCTGGCAGCGAATAGTATCAGAAGGCCTGATGATAGGCGCCCTAGCCCTCCTGGCCTTTGGAATAGGAGCGGTGCACTTCGATCCTCCAGGAAGCCACATGACGGCAACAACCATGTGCTTCGCAACCCTTAGCATGTCACAGCTCTTTCACGCCTTCAACATGAGAAGCGAAGAGTCTATCATGAAGCTTGACGTCTTTGGCAATATCTATCTAGTCGGCGCCCTTGTCATAGGCATAATCATGCAGGTTTCGGTCATAAGCGTCCCAAGCCTTAGCGCCATCTTCAAGGTTGCCCCCTTGAACCGCCTCCAGTGGCTGGTTGTGGGAATGCTTTGCGTAATGCCTATCATTGTTGTTGAGCTTCAGAAAGCGGCCAATGCCATCGTTGACAAGCGCAAAGTGAGGCTTCAAGCAAGAAAAGCGTAAAAAATAGCCTGGCGGGGTTCGCCAGGCTATTTTTATTTATTTATTTATTTATTTATTTATTTTTCTTACTTCATCGAGTCCTGGGATCCCAAGACATCGGTTATCTTCGCTTCCACAAGCTTCTGGATGAAATCCCTCGCGTCTCCCAAGTATCCCCTTGGGTCAAATGACGATGGCTTTTCTCCGAAGTGCTTGCGGATCGCGGCTGTCATCGCCAAGCGGATGTCTGTGTCCATGTTGATCTTGCATACTGCCAAAGCGGACGCCTTGCGGAGCATTTCAGCAGGTATACCGCTAGCTCCGTCAATCTTTCCTCCGTACTGGTTGCATATCGCCACTGCCTCAGCGTCCACGCTTGAAGCTCCGTGCAGGACTATCGGGTAGTTCTTGAAGCCGGCGGCCTCAAGCTTCCCGGTTATCTTCTCAAGACGGTCAAAGTCCAGCTTCGCCTCGCCCTTGAACTTGTACGCGCCATGGCTTGTCCCTATGGCAATGGCCAATGAGTCCACTCCTGTGCGTGAGACAAAGTCCAAAGCCTGGTCAGGATCAGTGTAGGTGGCGTTAGCCGCGCTTACGCTGACTTCATCCTCCACTCCAGCAAGCTTTCCAAGCTCGGCTTCAACCACGACGCCTTTGCTGTGCGCGTAGTCAACAACCTCTTTGGTCTTGGCAACGTTCTCTTCGTAGTCGAAGTGTGAGCCGTCAAACATGACCGAGGTGAACCCGTTCTCGACACAAAGCTTCGCCGTCTCTATGTCTGGGCCGTGATCCAGGTGGAGAGCCAGATCTATGCCGGTTTCCTCTACAGCGGCCTCAACCATCGCTATCAGGTACTTTGGCCCTGCGTACTTCAAGGCGCTGCGCGACACCTGGAGTATCACTGCGGAGTTCTTAGCGGCAGCGCCCCTGGTCACCGCTTGGATTATCTCCATATTGTTGATGTTGAAAGCCCCAATGGCGTACTTGCCCAAAAAGGCTTTGTCGAACATGTTTTTTGTCGTGACTAACGCCATAACCACAGCTCCTTTTCATATGCGGCCTTGGCAGCGCTCTCGCGCCCCGCAGCCCCTAGCCTTCTCGCGAGCATGCCGCATAAGCGCATGCCCTAGCGCATATCCCAAAGACAAAACGCGAGAATTCTGGCATGCGACACTAAAACAAGCCTGAATCCAAGCGCTTCTTAAGAGCATATCCCCAAAATTATATCCGAGGCACCGAAAAAATCCGGCGTTGAAGCGTTCGCCAGGATTTTTCCGGTGCCATTTCGGAATTTTGGGATATGCTCTAAGTCTCAGGATTGCACTTATTATAATAGAGCGAAAAAGTTTATTTTTTCTTTTCTTTTTCTTTTCTTAACTTTTTCGCTCTGCCGATGGATGCTCACAAGCAAAAATTTTCGGCTTGCGAGTATATTATGCCGCCGCAAGTCATTTTTCACTCATGAAAAAGGAGGATGGCTTTCCGACCTGAGGCCCTTTGCCTATGTTTCAGGCCCCAAGCCCCTGCTTCTGGCTGCGTGTGCGATCCGAAGGAATGCCGGATGCACGTAGCGCATATCCCAAAAATTTGCTTTCGGCTTGGAAAAGTCCGAAATTAACGCATCTCCAGAGCTTTGCCGATTTGCCTTTGAATATCAGGCAAACGCTGTCCGCGTCTTTTATAGCTTTTTGGGACACGCATCAAGTATAATGCAATTCGGGAAAACATGCAAACACTTTTTCACGCATGAGAAAAAAAGGCAATACTACTTGAATTGCCTTTAAGTCAAGCAAAAGCTCGCCAAAAAGGGGCAAGCCACGGCTCACCCCCTTTTCGAACTTATTTTAATCCTAGATAATTCTTGAAACTACTTCCCACAGCGCCTTGAGCAGGGGTGAATTGCCTCCCGCGTCAGCCACCGGCTTGCCTTCGAAAAGCCCTATGCACATCCTGTCGTTTGCAACAATAGAATCTATCTTTCGCCACTTTTTTATATTGTCCGACATGCTGCGGCTGTCGCTTCCAACAGAAAAGGCCCTTCCCGAGGAGTTGACGCCGTATATCCTGCTGCTTGACGCTTCGATGGATATTATGTCTTTCCACTTGGATACGTCGAGAGAATCGTTTAGCCCTGAGCCTCGAAACAGCACTTTTCCGCTTTTGGTCAAGCCGCATGCGAAGTCGTCTCCGGCTCTAACGTCAATGAGGCCGCTCCAGCTTGAAACATCAAGCCTGCTGTTTGCAACTATAGCGGTGCCGTCTTTTTTCAGCCCTATCGCCATATGCCCTGCCGCTGAGATCTTTGACATTTCGCTCCAGTCTCTGAACCAGCTCTGAGCGTTGTTTCCTGCAACCATAACGCTTCCGTCTTCAGTCACTCCAACTGTGCAGTCGCTGCTAGCTGCCAGCGAAACAATGCCCCGCCAGCCAGAGACGTCCAGCTGCCCTACCGTGCCTATTCCAGAAGCGCAAACTCTTCCGTCAGCGCTCAGCGCCGCAGAGTGGTACCGCCCAGCGGCAACGGCAACAACGTTCTTCATGCCTTCAAGCCCCTGCCGTCCCATTGAGTTGCCAAACTCGTAGATTTTGCCTTTCCAAAGATATATTCCAAAGCCGACGCCCAGCGCAAGAACTGATTGGATTGATTGCGTTTTGCGCGACGAGCGCTCTGTGAGTGCTGAGCGCTCTGTGAGCGGCTGCCTGTCATTGCCGTACTGCCGCCTTGCCAGCTCCGCCTTCTCCGCATGCTTCAAAGCCAGGGCCCTTGTGGCAAAGACAGCTCCGTTCCCTTCATAGCCGCAAACCCGGCAAGGCTCTCCTTCAGCTGCCTGGCTTGAGCAAACAAGACATTTCATTGGCTAAACCTCTCTAGAGATGAATACTTGCGGTATTAATGCATATCCCAAAATTAATCTTTGGGGCGCGCTCCTAGCAAAAATCCGTGAAAGCCCAAAGAAAGCTTACCGCTGGCACGACATACGGGACCTTGTCATCGTACCCTCCTTCCAGAATGCCGATAACCTCCCCTCTATCCATGTTCACGACTGGCCCGCCCGAATTCCCGTGGAATGCCATGGCGCTCAGGTATATGCTGCTGTCTTTCTGGACCGAGGCGACGCAGCCCACAAAAACGCTTGGCGCAACCAATTCCAAGTCATCGGTTCCAAAATCTCCGTAAGGGTATCCGACTACATGCACAGGATCAAGGGGCTTTGGCAATTCACGCATGAGCGGAAGGCATTTGCAGTTTGACACGTCTATCTTTACAACCGCCAAATCCAGCTCTTTGTCCGCAATTAGCACCGTGCCGCTATGCCAAGCGACTTTTCCTCCTGTTAGAAGCCTTACTTTCACTATTGAGCTGCCTCTGACCACATGCTCGCATGTTGCCACAAGCCCGTCAGGGCTAATCAGGAACCCGGATCCTGTCATCATGCTCGTGGATATGAGGACTGTGGCCTCAAAAACATCTTCTATACTAACCAAACTAACCAAAGGGCCGGAAGCCTTGGGCAAAGTTCTCTCTCGAATCCTAAACTGGGACTGGGGGCGCAAGTATTCGAAATAGGGCTGGGGCACATGCTCCACATCGAGCGTCTTTTCGTCTCCGGCATTCATGTTGATCCATCCAATTTTGAGCTTTTCATAGAGGATTACGGCTTCTCTCGCGTTTTCCCACTGTCTGCCCCTTCGAACTTGCATGAATCCAAAAATGTCGCTTAGCTTGTTTTCCAGTTCTTGAGACAGGGCAAACTCGTCATCTGCGGCAAGCTGCTTAAGGATCTCACAGACTTGCTGGCTTTGGATGTCTTCGAGTATTATCTCCTGGCAAACGCTTGAGATTTTATGGCCAGCAATCCTGTTTTCAGTCGGTGGCACAACAAGAACCGCTACTATGTCTTTCAAGCATTCCGCCAGCGCGTCCAGGGCTTCCTGTCCCAGGTTCCAGGCGTCTTCGATGACAAGAACCCCGCCTGTGGCCTGATCCGCATATTTTTTCACATTCTTGCTAGGCAAGGCCTTAAGCTCCATCACAGGCGCAAACACAGTGTGCCCGCTAGCCAATATCCCCGCCTGCTTGCACAGGTCGCCAATCAGCCTGGCCAGGGTTGTCTTGCCTGCCCCTGGGCCGCCGCGTATTATGAAGTTGCGCTTTGAGAAGGGCAAAGCAATGCCCTTGGCCCTGGCGTTCCCGCTTGCCTTGATGAGATCTTCGAAAAGCCGCTTCGCGCCATCCATGCCGACTAGCGCTTGAAGCCTTTCCAAGGCGGTCTTGTATGCGATTTTTCTTGAAAACATGTCCTTGTGGGTATCAGGAAAGTCAGCCATTGTGATCTCTTTTATATTGCCGTCATCCGCCCTGTGGTTGCTCTTGTAATTGGTCTCAACAGCCTCCGCAAGGTTGTTGGCGGTTCTTCCGTTTGCCCACGTGTCATCCCGCCGCCTCACCCATTCCTCGCAAAAGGCGGGAAGCTTTTCTTTCACATCTTGGCTTAGCGTAAATCCGTGGCTCGCAAGCGCCGCCTCAAAAATCTGCCTCATCTCATCCGGGGAATAGTCAGGCATGACTATCTCCGTCATCCTGGAAGCAAGCCCCGTATTATCCTTCATGAGCTGGCGGATCTCGTGGTTGTACCCTGCCATTATCACTCCGAACTGCCCGGCCTTGCTTGTCATGGCTTCAACAAGCTCCGTCAAGGCGTCCGTGCCGTATCCATGCCCCTCTATGTTGTGCAAGCCGTAAGCTTCGTCAATAAAAAGGATCCCGCCCATAGCCTCATTGATCTTTTCTCGAGTTTTCCCGAAAGTGGCACCCATATATTTGCTTATCAAGTCAGTCGCCGTGGTCTTGACAGTGTGCCCAATCTCAAGCCAGCCCCGCTCGTGCAGGATCTGCCCTATCAGCATCGCCGTGACAGATTTTCCTGTTCCGGGGCTTCCGATCAAGGCAAAGTTCAGGAACTTTTCCTTCTTCTTGAACGTCGGGTCTGCCACCCTAGGCGCAAGCCTGGATCTGGGCTCATATATCTCAACATCGCAAGTGCCCAGCTCATCCAGCTTTTTCTTTAGCCCTTCCATCCCGATCATGCTATTCAAGGTCTTGGCCGCATCCAACGGGTTTGCCGCCCCGATAGCACTGTAGCAATTGTCCCTGTCCACACTCTTTCCAACAAGCCTGGAGGCCAGCATCTTCAGCCCTCCAAGAGAGGAGTCAGCTCTCAGGGCGTTTGCCAGCTTTTGCGAAACAACATCCAGATCCGAAGCCTTTATCTCAAGCCGGCCGTCGATTTTGAGCATCAATAGCAGCAAACGTATCTCGTTTGCGTAAGGCCGCCCAATATGTATTGTTTGCACCCCGGCCTCTATGCCGATCTTGGCTTGTGTCCAAAGCTCCCCTTGCTCTGTCTCAAGCAAGTACTTTATTGTCTTGTCATTGAATATGGTCACTATTATGTTGCTGTTCTCGGCAGAAAGCCTCTCGTAGCTTGGCATGTCGTTCAGGAAGCTGGTCGCGAACCCATGCTCAGGCGAAAAGAAGTCGCGGGAATTCTCAAAGACTACGGCAGTCTTGATGCTTGAGTCATAGATCAAAGCCTGTATCTGAGCGTAAGCCACCTTGTTGTCCATCTGGCCCATGTGCAACGGCGTAGACTTTTGGTTTGCCGTATTCTCTGACTCATCATCTATATCAAACTCATCAAAGTCATCAAACAGGCTCTTCCTCTTTTCGATTTTCCCTTTTGCAAGATCGAAGCTCCTGTCGTCATAGCAGTACAGCTTTTTGTTCTTGCAGTAGTACACAATCCGCTCGTACCCCGCAATAGCCAGTTCCCGGTAAAGCGCCCCGCTTATGTTCTCCATCACAGGCTCGCCAGACAAGAAGGAGTCTCCGGTATATCCCAAGCAATAAAAAAAGGGGTTTTTAGGCATGTCAAAATAGGTTTCCAACTTTCCTGTTTCCGAAGATCCCATCTTCAAATCTCCCGTCTCCAAAGCTTTTGTCTTAAAAGCTCCCGTCTTCAAATCTTCTGTCTTAAAATCTCCCGTCTTCAAAGCTCCGTTAGTGCCCAAGCCCCATCCTCATTTCCATAACCATTCTCGCGTCAGCTTCTTCCGCCTTCTTGACCTTTGTCGCCTCGTGCTTGCCTTTGATGGAGCTCAAAACGCTTTCCGCCACCGCTTCTGTTTCCTGGACATCGTTGGTGTTTCCCCTGGCTTCAACGTATATGTTGCTCCCTTTTCCCTCGCGCCTGATTACAACAACCACTTCGTTTTTTGTCACAGGGTT
>JAISWZ010000678.1 GCA_031270945.1 Clostridiales bacterium
TGAGAATATCTCATCAGGCGCGTACCCGTATTCTAATTATTTTTACGCGGTCACAATCAAGAACCGCCCCGTTGCGACCGCAATCAAGATCCCATTTGACAGAGTGGACGTTGATACAAAGACAAGAATAGAAAACACCCAAAAGCTCCTGGATTGGATCCTTTCCGAGCAAGGCCAAAGCCTGGTGGAAAAAACAGGATATGCGCCTTTGAAATATGGGATATCGGCATCTGAAGCGGTGCGCGTACCCGTATTCTGACTCATTCTACGCGGTCACAATCAAGAACCGCCCTGATGGCGAAGGGGACATTGGAACAAAAACAAAGGCAAGAATAGAAAACACCCAAAAGCTCCTGCATTGCAAGGCCAAAGCCTGGCGCGCGACCTGTCCGATCCTCGATGAGCAGCAGACCTTTTCAAAACCAATTGCGTACATATTGGCATATGGCCAGAGAGAGAAAAAAAAGAACTGCGTCTGCATATTCCAAAATTCCTGCGCCAGAGAGAAAAGAGCTGCCTACATATTCCAAAGTTCCTGCAGCAGCAGAACGCATTCAGGTCAAATGCATTTTGTTGCTGCTTGCGCCCGCGAGTTTAGAGAGGAGGGGCATTGTGTTTGCCATATTTATTCTTTATGTGATATTGTTGCAGAAGTTGCTTCCATATTCTGTGTTGGTGTTGCTTTATTTCGTAATGTATGCCAAGAATGATAAAAACAGGAGAATCAGCGCAAGCATTTTGTGCCTGATTGCGATAATTGCGCAGTCGTTCTACCTGCTAGACGGGAAAGGCATAGTCTCATTCGTGCCCGCTATTGGCTACTTGTTTGTTTTAAGCATTGCAGTCGTCTCGCTTAAGAACAAGAATGCCTCGGCGCTCAAGTGCGCGTTTGCCGCTCAAGTGGCATTTTTTTTCTTTTATGAAACGGGATTTGGGTTTTATATGCATTTAAATCTTTCTGCGATTTTTATGCTTTTCGTATCCTTGTTCATTTTAGCGGTCTTAGTTATATGGCATCCATTCCACTCAAACTCAAGCATTAAGTCGGCAGTGTCAGATCGGACATTGAGGTTTCTCCAGATGCCAATATTCCGCAAAGCTTTTTTCAAGAAGAAATATGTCGACAGAAACCCTAATTAATTGTTTTAATTAATTAATTATTTTAATTAATTATTATATTCACTTAAAAAGTCCGGCGACAACGCGTCGCCGGACTTTTCTTCGCCTTTACTATTTCGCAATCCCCTTCTGTTTAGCCAAAACATCAGCCATGGTTCCCACGCCAGCCCAAAGAGCGTCAGCTTTTGCTTTCCATTCGTCAAAGCCGCCAGGAGCGCTTGGATACTCGCTGTAAAGGGCCGTGATCTTCCCGCTGTTCCCCATGGCCTTAAGCAGCGCGCCAATCGTCTTGGTTGAAAGCCTGCCTGTGACAACTCCGCCTAGCATTGTCAGCGCCATGGATAGCATCTCTGGGTTTGAAAACGCAAGAGCCTCGCTTCTTGACATGGCCTCGAAGGACTTTTTGCTGAAGATGATGTCTTTCTCGAAAAAGAAGTCGTTCTCTTTGGCGGTTGTAGATACAGCGCCAATGAGCATCGCAAGCATTCCAGCAAACGTCTTGCCTTGCCCGCTGTAGTACTTCTTGTTGATATCCCACAAATTCTCTTTAGTGAGAGGCTTGCCAGTCTCAAGCAGGGCGGCCACCTTTTCCGCAACCATGTCAGCGTGAACCATGCTTGAGGTTACGCCTTCGCCCGCGTGAGGCTTTGTCAGGCAAGCGGCGTCTCCAAGAACAACGAATCCGTCCGCGACAAAAGAGTATGGCGGCCTGCGGTAAGGGGTTGTTCCCTTCTCTATGTGGTCAACCTTGTACGTGGGCAGGTTTATGACCTTTGAGAAATCGCTGAAAGACTCCTCTGCCCACTTGAATCCCAGGTTTGCCCCAGCTCCAAGGATTGCGCCTTTGGGATCGCTTTGCGCAGCTTCCCATGTCTTGTAGAATGTCCAGGTCCTCTCTCGCGAGAAGTAGTCCCTCGGGTTTTCATAAAGCACGTACCACAGCACCACGTAAAACATCTCTTCGGATGTGATCTGGAAGTTTTCGACTCCATACCCGTCAGGAAGCTTTCTTCTCGCAACCGACGGGATCCCGCTGCAGTCAGCGACCAGCTTCGCTTTTGCCGAAATGTCGCCGCTAGGAGACGAGTAAACCGCGCCGCTGATCTTTCCGCCTTCAAACAGGAAATCCTTGAATTCCGACTCATACTCGTACTTGGCGCCAGATTCTTTGGCCCAGTTGTTTAGCCTTTCGATATAGGCGTGCATGTGCATCCCTATAATCGTATCCTCTGTGCGCTTCGGGTTCTTCCCGAAAGCTGAGTAAGCGTCCACCCCTGTGAACTTGAACGCCAAATCCTCGCCCGCAACAGGCATAGGAAGGTTGTGCTTCTTGAAGTCCGGCTCTGCGATATGGAAAATGTCATACCTGCCGCCAACCTTCTCGCTTGTGTCCTTGTCGATTACAAGAACTGAGTGCCCAGCCTTGGACAGCCTCCTCGCAAGGTAGCTTCCCGTGGAAGCGCCCCCGATTATAATGACGTCATATTCCTCCATAAAGCGTAGACTCCCCTTTCTCCAACCTGATCGCTCAGGGTTCCAGGCTATACTTCCGTCAAAGCGTTTCCCTGAGCAAACCGCTATGCCAATTATAACATAAGAGCAAATTTTTTTAAATGATCTTGCACAATTTCACCCCCAAGCCTTTAAGCCTCAATGAACCTTCGGCGTTTTTTACATTATTCAAGCCCTTGCGGGCTCTTCGCTTCACTACAATTCCTAAAATGACTAAAAATCTGCAAATTTCGGGCCGCATTTAATGTTAGCAAGTACGCGTGCTCATTATAACTTTGCCGCTTGCGGAATCAATCCAAAAAACCCCCTAAACCCTCGCTTTCAGTCTTCTCTCCTAAAAAAAAAAAAAAAATTAAAAAAAGCCGAGCCGTCTCCGGCTCGGCCTATGCTGACGCTCACACCTCTCGCCAGCCTAATTATATCAGCAGATCCACAGTCATTCCCAAAACCAAGGAAAACAGGATCGAGAACGCTATGTACGCCGCGAACATCTTTGTCCCAAG
>JAISWZ010000700.1 GCA_031270945.1 Clostridiales bacterium
GCATCAGGATCGTTACGCTCGCGCTTCTGAGATGAGAGCTGCGTTGGAAGAGTATGCGCAGTCAATGATGATTGTTGTTGAGCCAAAGATTTCTCATTCAACTTGGAGCGGCTTTGACAGCACTGACGAGTTTAGTATAGAGCCTTCTGCTGGAGATATTGCGATAAATGGCGAATGGTATTTCATAAATACAGATCGCATTTATATGTCATATAAAATGACTAGTGAAGACTTGGCTAAATTAAAGTTTTTTACAAAGCTTCGTAGCCTTGCGCTCTATCAATGCGAGTTAACTGACATAGGCTTGCTTTCTGAACTCGTTAATCTTGAAGAGCTTAAGTTGAACGATAACCAAATAACCGACGTAATGCCTCTTTCCGGACTCATGAATCTTGAAAAGCTTGAGTTGGGCAATAACCAATTAACTGACTTAAAACCTCTTTCTGGACTCAAGAATCTAGAAGACCTTCGGTTGATCGGTAACCAAATAACTGACATAAGACCTCTTTCTGGACTCCATAATCTAAAAACTCTTTGGTTGAGCGAGAACCAAATAACTGACTTAAGACCTCTTTCTGAACTCAAAAAGCTAAAATGGCTTGGGTTGGAATTTAACCAAATAACTGACTTAAGACCTCTTTCTGAACTCAAGAATCTTGAATATCTTGGTTTGGGCAATAACCACATAACTGACTTAAGCCCTCTTTCTGGACTCAAGAATCTAAAAAGTCTTGACTTGTGGAAGAACCAAATTAAAGATATCAGCATTCTAGCAAAATTAACTAATTTAACCAAACTTAAGCTAAATGACAATCCACTCCCACTCCCACAAAGACAAAAAGACCATCTCCGCCATGCCTTGCCTAAGTGTAACATCGAGTTCTAATTCAACGCAATCTCCGTGATGGAAGTCACATAACCACGTGAAATTTAACTAAAAAAATGGGATTTTAGCAACATCTCAGCTTTGATTGCAGGCACCCTGTATTGTCATTCATCGGAATGCGATTCCTTGGAGAGCAATTGCCTCATAAGAAGGATGATTCTAAAACTTCGCGTCTTCTGGCTTTTCCAAAGGCTTCTCTTTGGGCTAGAAAGGCTGGGAGCTCGAACGCTTGTATCTCCATCAATATTCATTTGTAAGCCAGGGTCTTTCGCAACCCTGGCTTTTTTGTCGCCTTCTCGCAGGTGCAAGGTCGGAGTCTGACATCGCAATGAATCATCGCGTTGCCCTTTTTCTTGTCTGCTTATGTGGTATAATGAAATCGGGAATGAGTGGCGAATACCATTGTCATCGTCAATCTAGACGCCCAAGCATTCCCTAGTAATTGCTTTTCTTTGAAATTGATCATGCTGGCATATAAAGAGGAGCAATGTCCAAAGAAGTTTCGCAAGGATGTGGAGTGCGAAAGCGCATGCCTGTCAAGTAAGCACGAGATTACCCGCCATCCGAATTATAGATGACTTGCCGACGCGGACAAGAAAAACGTCTTTGACGTTGCTCGCGCGGTTAAGGCGAAGTCGGCAGAAGCCTATGAGGTTTGCGACATAGTCGCACCCGGCAGCGAGACGCCCGCAATTCAGCAGCGGCGGGCTTTTTTATTTCCCCGCCGTATTGCGCGGTATGAGGCGGAGATACTAACCTACAAGGAGGCCAAGAAAGCGTTTGACTTTGGTGCTCAAAAAAATCCCTTTTAACAAGGCTCTGCAGCATGAGTATATTATATCTAAAGATCTCCAACAGGAGCATAATATATCGCGAGTAACTTTACATTTCTATCCATCCGGTGGCGCTATATGAAAAAACATCGAAACAGCTTATATATTTTCGTGTTCCTCGCGGCCATCCTTGTGATGTGGTCGTCGCTCATTTTCATTCCGGACGCTGAGGAAGTCCGCCTGCCCGTGGTGGAAGGCTCGCACGATCTTTCCGCCGCCGACTTTGAAAACACGGTTTACCTTTCCAAGGACTATTGGGAAAGCTGGCCGGAGCGGTTGTACACGCCGGAGGACTTCGCATCCGGCGCGGTGACTGAGCCGCCCCGCTTTCTTGAAAGCGACGACTTCACCCGAATACAGTTCGCCACTCATCGTCTCACGCTCCGGCTCCCGCCCGGCAAAACTTACGGCCTATCCATGACAACCAGCGATTTCGCCATGCGCCTTTTCATCGACAGCGTGGAAATCGACAGCGTAGGCATCCCTGGCGCGACGAGGGAGGAAACCGTTCCCCGTGTGCTGAAAAAGGAATACTATTTCTCGCCCCAAGCAGAAACCGTCGAGCTTGTCGTGCAGGCATCCAACTTCGTCCACCGGCAAGGGGCCTGGTATCCTGGCTTCACCATCGGCAGCTTGGAGAACATCGCAAGCCGCGCCGGACGTGATGTCTTTCTCAGTGCGCTCATCTTCGGCTGCCTGATCGCGATGGCGCTGGATCATATGTCGCTGTTTGTGCTCAACCGCAAATGGAAGTCGGCGTTGCTGTTCTCCATCTGCTGCTTTTTAATGGCGATGATGAGCAGCAAAAAGTTCCTGTTTCTGTTTTTCCCTCATTACAACTGGTTCGTGGGCATTCGCGTTGAGTACATCGTTCACTTCGCCGTTTTCTTCATGCTCACGCTGTTTTTGCATACGATTTTTCCGAAGCTTTATCACAAGCCTGTTTTACGCGCGTACCTCGCTCTGTGCGGATTGTTCTGCCTGACGCTCTTTTGGGATGCGCTGGTGTTCACAAGCCTTATAAAATACTTTGAATACGCCTCTGCCGCCATGATCGCCTATACGTTGTTCCGGCTGGCGCTCGCGGCGATTCGGGAGCGCAAGACCCAAAACGCTCTGGCGCTTCTCGGCGTGTCCGGTGTTTGCTTTTTGGCGCTCAACGATATGCTCTACCATCAGGGAATCGGCCGGCTTGGCCCCATCGCTGGGCAGGAGTTTACCGTGACCATCGGTATGATGTTCTTCGCGGTGTGCTGCTCGTTGCTCATTTCCGTTGAGTTTACCGAAACCGAGCGGGCCATGCTGGACGCGCGGGAAAACGAGGCTCGCCTTGCCGTCGACAACGAAGCCCTCAATCGCGTCAACCGCATGAAAAGTGAACTTATGGCCACTGTCACCCACGAGACGCGCACTCCGCTGGCAATACTCTCCGGCTACGCAGAGCTGATCTCAATGGAGATGCGCAGAAAGGGCGTGGACGAGCAGACCGCCCAAGACCTTGACGGCATCGCTGAGGAAGCCCTTCGACTCTCAGCCATCATGGACGAAGCGCAGGATTTCGCCCGCAGCAAGGACGCCGCCGTCCGCCGGGAATGGATACGGCTGGCCGACGTCATTCACCAATGTGCGCGGCTGTACAAGCCCATTCTCGCCCGAAAGCATACCGTCCTGACGCTTGAGTTGCCCGACGATCTGCCGCCCGTGTTCGCCTGCGCGGACGAGCTGACGCAGGTGCTTTTCAATCTGTTGCAGAATGCGAGGAATCATACGGAGCATGGCGAAGTCAGCATCCGTGCGCGGGTGAACACTCCGGACGCCGCCCTGCAAGGTAAAATTGACAAGGACGGCCTGGAAGCCGAGATTTGCGTATCCGACACGGGCACAGGCATAACGCCAGAATTTTTGCCCCGCGCCTTTGAGCGCGGCGCTCACGACGACCCGGCCGGCAGCGGAATCGGCCTTGCCATCTGCCGGGACATTATCGCTGCCCACGGCGGACGAATTTGGATAGATAGCGCGGCGGGCAAAGGAACAACAGTGACTTTCACGCTGCCAATTCAATATTTATGCGACGAGAAAAAGGAGTAAGTATTGCATTGGCGCAAATATTGCTGAAGCTCAAAATAGGCAAAGCAAACGTGATTTCCTAAAAAATCAAAATAAGCTCAAAATGAGCAGAGCAAACGTGATTTCCTTATGTGAATGCTTTCCAATTCATGAAAGGAGGAAACGGATGGATCGGACGGTTTTATTGATTGAGGATAACGAAAAGCTCAACGTCATCAACCGCCGCGCGCTGGAATCGGCGGGATACCACGTGCTGACCGCGCTGACACTTGCCGCCGCGCGGGAACACCTAGCCGCGCATAACGCCGACGTCATTTTGCTTGACGTATTGCTGCCGGACGGCGACGGCGCGGACTTTTGCGGCGAGATACGCGAAAAGACCGACGCGCATATTCTGTTCCTGACCTCCAAGCGGGAACATGTGGACAAGCTTAAGGGGCTCGCGACTGGAGGGGACGATTACATCACCAAGCCCTTTAAGCTGGACGAACTGCTGCTGCGCGTGGCGGCGGCCATGCGCCGACGTGATATGGAGGCGGCAAAACCGCCTGTGCAAACCATGACAGTTGGGCCGCTGACGCTGGATTCGGCGGCGATACAAGCATTTCTCAACGGCAAGGATATAGGATTGTCGCCCAAGGAATTTTCCGTGCTGCGTCTGCTTGTTCAAAGCAAGGGCAAGGCGATCTCAAAGGAAGCGCTTTATGAATCCGCTTGGAACCAGCCCATGAACGTTGACGATACCGCGATAAAAACCGCCATTTCACGTCTGCGCCGGAAGCTGGGATCCGAAGGCTTTCGTATTACGTCGTCTCGCGGGGAGGGCTATCGGTTCGAGTAACAGCAAAAAATGTTTTTTGGAGGCGTTGCCGACCCCATTGCAGTCCAGGAGCGGCTGATCCGGCCTTGCCCGAAGCAAACACTGTGAAAGCTCGCATGCCTTTGGCGAACGCCGCCCCGCGCCTAGGATATAAATTTGGGGTATGCTCTTTTTGAATTTCTCAACTAAGCTAAAGACTAATTTAATCAAAGTGTGAAGTAAGTCGACAGATGGCGTGATGTGTCGCAACAGCGCGACTATCCCAATATTTTTCAGGCGCGAAGGTTGCAATTCGGCAACCTTCGCGTTTTTTCATGTTTCGCATGGTATAATAGACACATGAGGGAAACCTCACACGCAGAAGGTCTTTTATAGGCTTTCTGTTTTACTTTGCATCGTTATAAATTGGAAGGAGGTTGTAAAATGGGGCCACATTGCCAATCGGCGGCGCCGACGTAAGGAAACCCCTTGTTTTAATAAGCGGGCTCCTCACGCAAACCAAAAAGATTAGGAGATCAAAGAACTCAAAACTTGCATACATATCGCACCATGCGATTGTTCAGTCTTTTTAATCGCATAATAGGCTAGCAAATGTTAACGTTTGTGCGCCTTGATATCGAGCGGACTGAAATTTCCCGCGATTATGCTATTCATGCTTGGGTTATCACAGCATATATGATTTTATTTACATCATAGTTGGTCGCGTTAGCTAGTCAAAATGCAAGTTTTGAAGAATGAATTGAAAGCAAATCAAATAAGAGCATATCCCAAATTCCGAAATGGCACCGGAAAAATCCTGGCGAACGCTTCAACTAGTTTGCTCGGGCTTCTGCGAGCAAACATCCGGATTTTTCCGGTGCCTCGGATATAATTTTGGGATATGCTCTAAGAGCAGGAGATGAATGAATTGAAACACAATGCAAACCTAATTTCAAAGCCCCTTTCGTTGTTGCTGGCGCTGTGCCTGACTCTAGGTATGTTTGCGAGTCCACCTATTGCGGTGTTCGCGGCAAACAACATGCCCCTAGGCTTTAGCGCAAACCCAACCAGTGTGGACTTCGGAAGCGTCACGCCTTCCACGAGCGGCTACACGCTCCCCGCCGCGCGTGACATTACAGCGGGGATCAGCTACGGTGCCGGGCACCTAGGCATGTACAACTTTGACGCCGCGCTTACGGGTGCTAACACAGGCGCCTTCACTTTTGCAAAGGGAACATGGCCCTATGTCAACCACCTAGACCCCGGCGGCAGCGTCACAGTTACCGTTCAGCCAAGGGCGTACCTGGCAGCCGGAAGCTTTTCGGCTACGATCACCTTCACGGGCAACAGCGATCCCGTAGCTGGATTAGGTACAATATACACATTTGATATCCCCGTCACCTTCACGGTGACCGACCCATCCGAACCCGCACCATCCCCCCGCCCCAACGCGCCTGTGTTGGAATCGGCTGTGCCAGGGGATCAGCTGGTGACGCTAGATTGGAAAGATGCCGTCCCCAAGGTAGACAGCTACCGAATATACGCTAACGGCACACTATTAGCAAATGACATTACAGCAACCGCCTATACGGTCCGCAATCTCACAAACGCCACTGTGTACACCTTTACTGTGCGAAGCGTGTTAAACGGCGTGGAAAGCGTTGATTCCAACTCCAAAATCGCCACTCCGGAGGTTGCAAGCCAGGCCCCCGCTGCGCCGGTACTGCACGGAACCGCAGGGGACGGCTGCGTTGACCTGTGGTGGGATCGGCCGGACAACACTCAGTCATTTAGTCTTGAATACTTCATAGAGCCTAACACATCGAATACGAAAAGCGTTTCGATTGCGGATGGCAGCCAACGCATCCTGTATAAGCTGACCGGCCTAACAAACGGATCCAATTACAGGATCAGGGTGCGCGGATACAATTCCGCAGGCTACAGCAGCTATTCCGACATGTTGAGTCTCACCCCGGTGGCCCCCGGCTCGGGAGGCTGGATGCCGGAGGACAACAACAACCTCATCAGGATCGATGACAACTTCCTGGCCAACTACGCGGATAAAACAGGCCCCAAGCCGGTGGTCACCCTGACTGAGGAGGACACCAACGGCGTCACCACCATTGTGGTGGATACAAAAAACCCCTTTGTGCTGGCTGGCAACCGTTCCGCCGGATATACGGACCTGGCGGTAACCTGTCATGTGCAGGGTGTTGACTTGACTGTGAGGGACTTGAAGCTGACCTGCGCCCCCAACCACGGCAAGAGCAGCCTTTTGATGATACTCAACAGCCCCTCCGCGCTGCATTTCACGGGGGCGGGCAACAGCCTCACCCTTGAGGGGAGCTCCGTCTTTACCGGC
>JAISWZ010000703.1 GCA_031270945.1 Clostridiales bacterium
TATTGGGCACAGACGAGAGCAAAGAGATATCCCTGCTTTCCGCGAAGGAATCGCTGGTGCTCCTCAGGAATGACGGAGTTCTTCCTATAAAAAATCCAAAAAATCCAAAAAATCCAAAAAGAATAGCCGTGGTAGGTTGCCACGCTAACTCCGCCCGCTACTTCTTTGGCGGATATACACACTTCTCGATGGCGGAAGGCGGATTAGCGGCTAGGGCCACCATGGCAGGCACGGACGGCATCGCAAGCGCCAATGATAACCCAGGGACGACTTTAAACGATAACTGCATTCCAGGCACTTTAATACAGGATAGCGACCAGCCGAAGTTTGAAGAGCTCTTAAACAAAATGTACCCGCAAACAAATTCATTGATTGAAGAAATTAAAAATCGGTTTCCGAATGCGACAGTGACCTATTCCCGTGGATACTCCTATGCGGGCAGCAATACAGATGACTTTGATAATGCGCTAAAAATAGCCAAAAATTCCGACCTGGTGATCCTGACGCTTGGCGGAAAGCATGGAACGTCCTCGATAGCGACCACAGGCGAGGGCATAGACGCAACAAATATCAACCTGCCAGAATGCCAGGAAAGGTTTATCGAGAAACTCTCAAGCCTAAGTGCGCCATCTATAGGAGTTCACCTGGACGGAAGGCCAATTTCAAGCGATGCGGCGGACAAATATCTTAACGCTGTAATCGAAGCTTGGAATCCCGCTGAATTTGGCGCAAAAGCCATTGTTGACGTTCTGAGCGGAGAGTATAACCCCAGCGGCAAGCTTCCAATAAGCGTCGCCCACAATGCAGGCCAGATCCCCGTTTTCTACAACCATCTGAATGGATCGGGCACACACCAGTCAGAGAGCATTGGGTTTGAAGGCTATATGGATTGCTCCCACGAACCGCGCTACGCGTTCGGTTTCGGCTTGTCCTACACAACATTTGAGTACCAGAACCTTATTATTTCAGAAAAGATCATCTCCTTTGACGTAAAGAATGCTGGCAACCAGAGCGGAACAGAAGTGGCTCAGCTCTACTTCTCTGATCAATACGCAAGCATGGCAAGACCGTGCATGGAGCTGTTCGGCTTTAGAAGAGTGTCGCTGGAACCAGGAGAAACAAAAAAACTATCATTCGAGTTTGACCCAACCCAGTTCGCCTTCTGTGACAAACAGCTGAGATGGGTTGTCGAGGCTGGCGATTTTGAGATAATGGTCGCCAGTTCATCTGACAATATTAGGCTAAGAGGAATCTATAGCGTTCCCAAAACGAGCTATGTAGATGGAAGGAATAGAAAGCTGTATTCGATATAAAAACCTATATCGGAGCTTCAAAGGCGGCAGCAATAAACATTTTTTTGATTTGAATCGCACATACAAATCTGACATCTTGGAGGCAAACATGAAAAACAAGAAAAACAAGAAAACCTGGCTCCTGGCAGTCATTGCGATATTTGCAATGTCCCTGTCAGCCTGCTCAGGAAATAACGCTGCAACGCCAACCCCGATTCCGACCCAAACCCCAGCGCCCGTGGCAACGCCTGAACCCGCTACGCCTGAACCCCCTCCCGCAGAGCCTGCCAACACAGAGGTTAAGCTCACGGATGGCGTGTTCGAATGCCTAAATCCTGATTTGCCCCAGCCGACGTATTACAAGTTTAAGGAAGACGGCACCTATTATGGCCGATTTTTCAGTGGAGGCGTAATCGAGGCAGGAACGTACGCCGTGCTTGATGAAAGCAAAGAGTATAGCGTTGACGCAGGAGCGGACGCGGATTTTGCCACTCTCGAAGACAACGCCAAAGCGACAGCGGATCAAGTGATAGAGGTAACCAGCTTTTCTGGAACTGTTCAAAAAATGGCCTTCGCAAATGACACATTGCTTGATGTAGCCCTTGGTTCTATGTCTTCTCACCAAAATTGCGAGCATAATCCGTCTTTCCCCTATGACGAGGACGACGAGACCCCCATAGTCGTAGAAATTTTCTATGCCGACAACCTGGAGGGTTCCTCGGTTACGCTGTACCACAGCAAGACCTTTGTTGACTACACTGGAGACATTGGCGAAGAGGGCAAATGGGAAAAGACAGGCGACAACTCCTATTCCCTAGTATCTGACGACACTGGCGCGACCTATACGCTAACCAAAGACGGTTCTCTAGCTGCGTACGATAAGAACGGCGAAACACTCGAGCTTAACTCCGTGATCATTTCTGCAGATACCCCTATGACAACACTTTCCGCAAAAGACGCCCAAGTAGGCTTGCCAATGGGCGTTGACGTCAACCTCGAACTCTATAAAGACGGCACGGCGAAACTCTTGGTCTATGTCGCGGCGGTAGATGCGACCCTGGAAGCGGATACAGCAACATACGTTCAAGAAGAAGGCAACTATATCTTAACCTTCGAGAAAGCCGGAACCATCAACAGCACAGGCGGCACCCTCGTTTACTCGGGTGAGTCTACTGTTGACTCCGGCGGAACTGAAATGCCTCTAACGTTTGATAATCTAGAGCTTGCGGGAGAGTTCGTCGAAGCCGGCGCGACCCTCTTAATAACATTCGAAGCGAAAGACCAGCAAGTCGGGCTTCCCATGGGCGTTGACCTGAAAATAGAATGCTATAGCGACAATACAGCCAAGCTGCTGGTCTACGTTGCGGCTGTTGACGCAACGCTTGAAGCGGACGCAGGAACCTATGGGGTCGCCGACGTCTTCAACTTCACTTTCAAATTTGAGAAGGCAGGCGACATCGCCAGCGTTCCTGACTACGCAAGCGCAACCCCAACGAGCATAGCGGCCAGCGTTCCCTATAAAGGCGATGTGAGCGTCGATTTTGCTGGCAATTCAACCCCTCTTTCGATAGATGCGTCATTGCTGGGAACGGTTACGGTGGGGTAAAAACAATCAAATATCTTCTGCTCCAGGGGGATGCCCAATCGCATCCCCCATCCCCTAGCAGACATAACGCATTCCCAGCCTAACGCATCCCCTAGCCGAAAGGAGGCACGAATTTGCGCAAAATGACATGGCGAGAAGATTGGATGAGAAACAAGATCGTTTACTTCATGATGCTTCCCATAATCATCTACTTCATAGTCACCAAGTACTTGCCGATGTTCGGAATCGCGATGGCGTTCCAAAATTTCAATGTAGTCAGAGGCTTTTTCGGAAGCAAGTTCATCGGATTCGAAAACTTCGAAGTTTTGTTTACCGGCGACGCTTTCCCGACCGCTATCAGAAACACAGCTGTGATGATACTCATGAACCTCTCCATCGGGTTCATCGCCCCGATAATATTTGCCCTGCTCATAACTTCAATGAGAGGAAAGGTCGCCAAGCGCATCTGCCAGACCATATGCTATACCCCTAACTTTGTAGCGGCGGTCGTAGTAGCAAATATCGTTATCATGTTCCTGGCAAACGACGGAGCGGTTACCGAGCTGTTGGCCATCTTCGGGCTCAAACGGCAGAATTGGCTTGCAAATGACAACCCTCCCGTGTTTTGGCTTATAAATACCCTCATGGGAGTCTGGCAGGGTTTTGGGTTTGGCTCTATCATGTACGTTGCCGCGATCCATAACATCAACGGCGACTTGCACGAAGCGGCCGCAATGGACGGCGCCAGCCGCTGGCAGCGGGTTTGGCGCATTACCCTTCCTAACATATTGCCTATAGTCCTTATGATGTTTACGATTCAGATCGGGTTCTCCATCAACATGGGCTTTGATAAAATTCTCCTGATTTACATGCCCCAGACTTACTCGGTAGCTGACAACCTGTATACATACACGTACCGCATGGCTTTTGGAGCGTCAACTGACTATGGGCTAGGCGCGGCAAGCGGGCTGTTTCAGTCTGTAATCAGCACTATCCTGCTTTTGACTTCCCAGAAGCTTAGCGCCAAAAACAACGCCATCAAATTGTTCTGAGAGGAGAGGGAAAATTATTAAAGAAAATATCAAAACAAAAACAAAAATCAAAACCAAATATCCAGACGGCATGGTCGAGAAAACCGGCCCAGCCGGATACGCAGCTGACGTCATCATCACAGTTTTCGTTTTTGTCGCCGCGTTCATCTGCATTATACCAATCTGGCACGTCCTGATGTCTTCTATATCAGATGGCTTCAGCCTCCTGTCCCATAAAGGGCTGACCATTCTGCCAGTCGGCAAGATTACGCTAAATGGCTATAAGATGATTTTCAGCGACTCAAATGTCATCACCGGATATCTGAATACCATATTCTACGTCGTTGCAACCGTAGGTTGCGGCTTTCTTCTCAATGTGGTAGGCGGCTACGCTTTAAGCCGCGACACGAAGCTGACCAAATTTTTCTCTTTCTTTCTGCTGATTACAATGCTTTTCAACGGCGGCCTGATCCCAGCCTACATGATTTTTGACATGCTTCATCTGACAGGATCCCGCTGGGCCATAGTCTTGACCGAAGCTACGATGGCGGTAAACATTCTCATAGGCGCCGCCGCCTTTAGGAGCGTCCCCAAGGAAACAGTAGAATCAGCCACAATAGACGGATGCGGACATACAAGACTCATGCTCCAGATCATGTTTCCCCAATGCAAAAGCCTGTTTATGATCACTGTCTTGAACTCCTTTGTAGGCTCTTGGAACTCATGGCTTACCGCCTCCATATATGTCGCAGGAGACCGCTCGAAGTGGCCCATACAGCTCATCATAAATGAGCTGGTTTCCGCCAACCGCAATTTCCTGGAAACCCAGAATCCCAATTATGACAGAAATCTCATTCAGTACGCGGTGATCATAGCCGCAACCCTGCCCATAATAGTCGCGTTCCCCTTCTTCCAAAAGCAGCTTGAAGCGGGCGTGATTCGCGGCGCGGTCAAAGAATAAAGCGGAGGGATAAACATGCCCAAAAGACTTATAGTCTCTTTTCTGATCTGCCTGTGCCTGGCCTCTTTGGTTTCTTGCGGAAAGCCAAAAGACTCAGCTTCTGCCGATCCAAGCAACCAAAACACATCAAGCAACCAAACCGCCCAGCAGATAGATACGTTCTCATACTGGATAGCGGCGGTCGAAAGCTCAGAGTACTACGCCAATTATAAAGATAACCCTGTCCTCAACTACCTGCTCAACAACAAGACGTTTCCAGGCAAAGACGGCTCAGAAGGCAAGATCGCCTTTGACTTCATCCAGCCTCCCCTTGGCAAGGAAATAGACAACATCAACATGCTGATAAGCACCAATTCCTACCCGGTCATTATAGACACAACATTTGGAACCAGGGTCGAAGATCTCTTCAGCGTTGGCAAAGTCATGGATCTCACGGATTACGTCAATAACGAAATGCCCAACTACCGCAAATTCCTGGACGAACATCCTGACCAGGACAAATTTTCAAAAAACCTCGTAGATGGCAAGGAATACTACCTGTCTCTCCCGTCAGGCAAAATAGGCAACTCTCTTGATGACCAGTTCTTCGGAATCAACTATAGGCGTGATTGGATTGTAAAGTATGGCACCCAGCCATCAGAGTTCAAGGATCCCAGGACTGGCGAGACAAAACCGAATCCCAAAGCGCTCCAGCCCTTTGAAGGTAGCTTCACCCTTGACATTTCTGGCAACCCCATATCCGCAGCAGAGCTCGCCGATAACGTGGATGGCGACAGCTGGGTAGACGATGTAGTCTTCCCTAGCGGCTACAAAGATCCCAAGTATATCAGCGATTGGAACTGGATGTTTGAGATCTTCCAAAACGCGCTCAATGCCCAAAACATCGATGACGGCTATGTCCTTAGCATCTGGTATCCAGGATATATAGCAACAGGAGATATCTTCAGCTCCTTCGGAGGAAGAGGTCCCACCTGGTCAATAAATCCCGACGGCAATGTCGAGTTCGGCGCCACCACCGACTCCATGAAGTCCTATATCGAGTGCTTCAATGACTGGTGGAACAAAAGCTGGCTTGATCAACGCTTTGCTGAAAGAAGCGGCGATGTGTTCTACCGCGTAGATGAAGTAACCTATCGCCAAGGCAAAGTGGGCCTCTGGATAGGAAGCGCCGCAACCCTGGGAACACGCCTCTACGCGCCAGAAAACGAATTCACAAAAGGCCTTGTCTCCTATGGTGCCCCCCTTCCCATAAATGATGTCTATGGCGCCGAAGAAACGAAGCTGAAAGATCCCTACACCATGTTTGGAAGCTCAGACATGCTCTCAGGCGGCATAGCAGTAACAGACAAAGCGAAGGACAAAGACATCCTTCGCCTCGTGAAGTTCATTGACTACCTGTACTCTGAAGAAGGATCCCTCATTTCCACCTTCGGCCTCACAAAAGAGCAGGTCGCCCAAACCCAGGATCCCATCTACGCCAAATATAATGTAGACGAAGCCTATACAATAGTAGAGGAACTTGGCCAGACCCTCTACCTGCGAAATGAGCTTCTTGCCAATGATACTGCCCTGTCAAATGCCCTCACTTTGCTTAGGATCCCCCACCTCGCCATTTTGCCAAAAGAGAAAATGCAGATGACCGATACCCTCCTCAATAGCCGCAGACAATGGATGCTCTACTCCCCTACCGGATTCCTGGGTGGAATGAACATCAACCAGATGAACGAAGAGAAATCTAAAGAACTTGAAAAAATCAAGACTCGCATCGAACAGGAATACATGTACGTCAACATCCCTAAGTTCATCATGGGCAAAAAGACCATCGCCGCCGACTGGGACGTATTTGTCTCCGACGTCAAAAAGCGCAACTGCGACAAGGTAACAGAGATGTACGATACCCACATTCATGGCATAGAGTAGAGATCGTCTTTCAGGGCCGGGCATTTGCTCGGCCCTTTGCCCCGTATTTATAGATCCGCTCCGCATGCCGAGGCAGTAACAAACAGGATTCACGCTTGGCTTCTTGCATGGCAAGAAGCAGTCCCCATATTCACGGATTTTTTATTCTATGTGGCAGGTTCAGGCTTGCGCAAATCTAGAGAGCGCAAGGCGTTTTGATTGCACCGCTTTAAGCGGCTTAAGCGTACTGTGGTTGACATTGATAGATCCGCTCCGCATGCCGAGGCAGTAACAAATAGGATTTACGCTTGGCTTCTTGCATGGCAAGAAGCAGTCTCCATATTCACAGAACTTTAATTCTATATGGCAGGTTCAGGCTTACGCAAGTCTAGATATTGCAAGGCGTTTGGAATGCACCGCTTTAAACGGCTTAAGCGTACTGGGGTTGACATTGCCCGTAGCCAAACCAAAGTCCCACTGTGCATCGGAAAAATCCTTTGAAAGCGGTGCAGGAGACGGAAAACCTAAAGCTTCTGACGGTTTTTTGTATAGCGTGGCGGTAGCTCCGCTGTAATAATTTAATTGTATGGATAATTTAATCGCCAATGAAAAACTTGACGTTAGTTAATGAGGCTTGAGATTACTGAGGGTTTGCTGAAAAGGCTGTATGTATAGGGTTTGCTATTGACTTTAACTGCTCGCAGAAATGGCTTAAATAAGGGATTCAGGCCAAGAGCACAAATCAGGCATGTTTAATAGATTATCATGTATATTTGTTCATGCCAATTCAAAGTTTGCGTTGTGCTTTCAGAAAATGGCGTAATCAAGGGATTTTGACGCAGTGAAAGTTTATCAAGCAGACCATTTTTGCGGGGCGGCACTTTCGAAACGGAATCGAGGCGGAACCGCATTTGGGTCTAGCGAGAGCGCCTTACGATTGGTATTTTTAGACCAGGCTTATAACCTCTCCGCCCAGCCAAGATGAGAAGGGAACCTTGACAGAAAAGCTTTAACGGCTCGGAGGAATGGCTTAAACAAGGGATTTATGCCAAGTGCACAAGTCAGACAAGTTCAGTAGATTATCATGTATATCGGTTCCAACTAATTCAAAGTTTATGTTGCTCTTTCAGAAAATGGCGGGAACAAGGGATTTTGACGCAATGAAAGTTTATCAAACAGACCATTTTGAGGGGGCGGCACTTTCGAAATGGTAGCGAGACGGATCCAACTTTGGGTCTAGCGAGAGCGTCTTACGATTGGTATTTTTAGACCAGGCTTATAACCTCTCCGCCCAGCCAAGATGAGAAGGAAACCTTGACTGAAAAGCTTTAACGGCTCGGAGGAATGGCTTAAACAAGGGATTTATGGACAGTGCACAAGTCAGGCGTATTTAGTAGATTATCATGTATATCGGTTCCTGCCAATTCAAAGTTTGCGTCGCTCTTTCGTAAAATGGCGGAATCAAGGGATTTTGACTCGGATAAAGTTTATCAAACAGACCATTTTGAGGGGGCGGCGCTTTCGAAACAGTAATGAGGCGGATCTGCCTTTGGGTCTAGCGAGATCATCTACCGGTTGATATTTCGAGGCCAGGGTAAGCACACTTGCGCCCTGCCGAGCTTGGAAGGATCACTCGACTGCAATGCATTAACTGCTTGCAGAAATGGCTTAAACAAGGGATTCAGGCCAAGCGCACAAATCAGGCATGTTTAGTAAATTGTCATGTACATCGGTTTTTACCAAATCAATGTTTGCGTTGCTCTTTCATAAAGCGGCGTAATCATGCGGTTTTGACGCAGTGAAAGTTTATCAAGCAGACCATTTTTAGGGGGCGGCACTTTCGAAACGGAAGCGAGGCGGAACCGCCTTTGGTCTAGCTTTAACGGGCGCTAATTTTTTTTAAGACAGCGGTGCGGTCGAGCTGAGAAGCCGTTTCCAAGTATTATAGTCTCTCCAGGTTTTCTGTTGCTCAAGCGGCAAAACACTGAGTACAACGCTGTAATCCTAAATTTGTCCCGATAGACATCCTGTTGGAAGCGGTGCGGGCGGACTGAAGCTGCCATTTCCCCCAAAGAAACCAAAACAAAGTATGGCGCCCAGTGGGGCATGGTAGATGTCAGAATGCGTTTGGGGGCGGTTTGTCTGTGTATCGTGACTTAGCCCTCAACAACATAGAATGTTAAGCATACAGAAATTACAACCGAGTGCCGCTTAAGTGTGGATGCGGACGTGGGGTTCGCCCTGCAGACGCGCTAAAACAAAAGGAGGAAGCATTCATGCTTTTTGATTCTGAGTGGATTTGGACAGGCATCCGGGAAGCGGATGACGGGAGCTCGAAACAGGTTCTGTTCAGAAAAAGCCTGTTCCTGGACGAGGTTCCTGAAACGGCTGTAATCAAAGCGTCTGCGGATACGCGGTACAGGCTTTATGTAAATGGAACATCAGTCGCATTCGGGCCATGCAAAGGTGATGCACAGATTTGGCATTATGAAGAGGTTGAAATAGCTCACCTTCTGCAAAAAGGTGAAAACGTGATCGCGGCTGTTGTTTTGCGAATGTCTCCGTCAAGGCTGGCGAATCACTCCATTTGGAGAACGAACACGCCGGGGCTTTACGTGGACGGGTACTTGAAAACTGATTCTTCTTGGAAATGGAAAGTCAATTCAAGCATTAAGTTTGTTCCTGAAGATTCCATGATGACGTACTTGGACATTTTTGAAATAGCGAAAGGGGACAGCTCTATCAAGGGATGGAAAAGCGTCGGCTTTGACGACTCTTCCTGGAGTTCCGCGAAGCCCTACGGGATACATGAGATCAGGAAAAGCGTAAGCCCTGGCAACTTGATCCCAAGGCCTATTCCGCAAATGTTCGAAGTCCAGAGGACATTCAAAGACATAGTTGCAATAAGAAGTTCCTCGTTGCCTGAAAGCGAATGGTCAGAGCTTCTCCAGGGCACTTCCGTAACACTCAACCCTGGCAGTGTTCATGACGTGGAGATAGACGCAGGAGAGTTGACTACCGGCTTTTTGCAACTGGCAGTGTCTGGCGGAGAAGGAGCGGAAATAAAAATCCTCACAAGCGAATGCTATTCCTATGAGCCGGATACAACGCTGATGTTTCCTGTTCCTCTAAAAGGTGACAGGACTGACTCGAAGAATGGAGCGCTTAGAGGCTACACCGACACCTATCTGGCAGAAGGTTTTGGCGCTTCAGATGAACCGGAAACTTACGAGACTTTTTGGTTCCGGGCTTTCAGGTATGTCAAAATGAAAATTGATGTTAAAGAGCAGCCTCTGCAAATCCTTCGATTTGATTACAGGGAGACAGGATATCCCCTGGATCAGGGCTGAGGAGCGAAAAAAGTGAGCCAAGAATTGCTTGACAGCTCAGCCTAAATTAGCTATGATTATAAAGAACCAAAAAAATTCGTCTGAGAGGTGACATTATTTGGCAATTAGA
>JAISWZ010000710.1 GCA_031270945.1 Clostridiales bacterium
TTTAAAAGTTTGGCTTGCTCTCCCCAGCTGGCGCTGGGGTTTTTGTTGCAAATGTTAATCTTGCGGCAATTTATTCGCAATTATTCAGTTTTCAATGTTCGGCGCTTCTCTTGCTTTTCACTTAATTTCGCTCAGCCAGGCTTTCGCCTCACCGGGCAACATGATAACATCAATCGTTTTTGTTGTCAAGCTTTTTTTTAATATTTTTTTTGATGCTTGCGAGCCATGTTCAGCTCGCAGTGCTTGTTCGCTTTTCTTTCGGCTCAGTTTCGAGCCGTTGTCAATGATAACATCATTCTTTTTCTTTGTCAACACCTTTTTTAAATTTTTGAAAGTTTTTTCTGGAAGCATCAAGCTTAAATTCAGCTCTCGGCTCCTAGAGAAAAGCTTTCTTGATTCAAGCAGGTGTTGGCGGCATCGCCAGTGCTTAGCTTTCAAGAGGCTGGCAAGCTTTTAGATATTATCATCATTTTAATTCGTTGTCAACACTTTTTTTGAATATTTTTTTGCTAATTTTTGGCATTTTCAAAACCTATAAGTTAGCGTCTTGGATTGCCAATCAAGCGTCAAACATTCAAGTGCTGTTTCCGTCTCGCTCATTGCTCAGCAGAGCCACTCGCAAGCTTTCAAATGATAACATCTTATATTTTGTTTGTCAACATCTTTTTTTAAGTTTTCGAAAGTTTTTTAAAAGCTTGGGAGCCAGTGTTTCGACCCTTCCGCGCTTTCAAAATCGGCTTTCAATTCTTAGTTTAAGCTGTCGGCGAACTTTTATACTATATCATCACTCTTTTTGTTTGTCAACATCTTTTTTTAAGTTTTCGAAAGTTTTTTATGTCAGCTTGGCGGCCAGCGTTTCAGCCGTTCCTCGCTTTCAAAATCCGCTTTCTTACTTATTATTAGCTGTCGGCGAACTTTTATACTATATCATCATTCTTTTTCTTTGTCAACAACTTTTTTTAAGACTTGAAAGTTATTATGGAAACTTGGGAGCCAGCGTTTCAGCCCTTCCGCGTTTCACAAATTGTCTTCCAATTCTTAGTTTGCGCTGTTGGCGAACTTTTATACTATATCATTGCTCTTTTTGTTTGTCAACATCTTTTTTTGAGTTTTCGAAAGTTTTTATGTCAGCTTGGCGGCCAGCGTTTCGACCGTTCCGCGCTTTCACAATACGCTTTCAATTGCTTATCGCAAGCTGCCGACGAACTTTCATACTATATCATCATTCTTTTTCTTTGTCAACAACTTTTTTAAGTTTTTGAAAGTTTTTTTCGTGAGCCAGGCGGCCAGCGTTTCAACCGTTCCTAGCTTTCTGAGCAAACCTTCAAGCATTAATCCAAGTTGATGGCAAGCTTTCAAATGATAACATCTTTAATTATTTATGTCAACACCTTTTTTAAAATTTTCGAAAGTTTTTTGCGCAAGCTTGGCGGCTAGCGTTTCGACCGTTCCGCGCTTGCAAAAGCTTTTTTAAATTTAAAATCAGGATTGGCATTCTTGCAAAAACCGGAATTGGCGTTCTCGCAAGCCGCTATTTTTCTAGCAACCCGCAAGCTTTCAAATGATATCACCTTTGATTATTTATGTCAACCTCTTTTTAAAAATTTCAGAAAGTTTTTTCGGAAAGCTTGGCGGCCAGCGATTCAACCGTTCCGCGCTTGCAGAAAACCTTCTTATATAAATGAGAGGTTGGCATTCTCGTCAGCCGCTAACATCCAGCCGCCGACAAGCTTTCAAATAATACCATCACCAAAATCCTTTGTCAACACTTTTTTTGAAACTTTAAAGTGTTTTTTATGGAAAGCTTGTGAGCCAGCGTTTAAGCCCTTCCGCGCGTTCCAAAACCCTTCAAGCCCAAATCGGCGTTGGCGTTCCTAGCCCGTTTTCAGGCGAGCAGACGAACTTTTAAATTATATCGGCATTCATTTCGTTTGTCAACACTTTTTTTCAAAATTTTTAAAAAGCCTACAGGATCTTGGAAGCCAAAAGCTTGCAAGCCGCCGTTTCAGCCCTCTAAAAATCTCAAAATCCGTGTCGCGCCGCGTTCTCCAGCGCTTCTTTTCTAGCCGCTGGCGAACTCATAAATGATATCGTCATTCTTTTTGCCTGTCAACACTTTTTCAAAGAAACTTTTGCTGCCCATCTGAAGCTTGTGAGCCAGTGGTTAAGCCCTTCCGCGCTTGCATAATGAGTTGCCGAAATTTCAAAATCGTGTTGGCTATAGCCTGTCTAACACGTTTTCAAAAAGACCTTTATTCCCGAAAAGCTTGTGAGCCAGCGTTTAAGCCCTTCCGCGCCAATCTTCGAATATGAATTTTTTAATCCGTGCCAGCCGTCCGCAAATGTTCGCGTCGGGCATTAGAGATAATAGCACAGGCAAAATGGGCTGTCAAGCGCTTATTTTGAATTTTTTTCAGGTATAATTTGGCATTTGACGCTATTTGAGAAAATTAGCGCAGTTTTCTGGGGTTTCTCTTTCACAAGAGCGCCTCTTTCAAATATCGCTTTGCGCTCGCCCTTTCTGAACTATAAGAGCGTCTCTTTCAAATATCGCTTTAGCGCTTGCAACTTTTTTATCTCAGGCGCTGCCCCCTTGCTCTGGCGCCTCGCCCTTTCTCAACTATAAGAGCGTCTGCCTCAAATATCGCTTTAGCGCTTGCAACTTTTTTTATCTCACGCGCTGCCCCCTTGCTCCGGCACCTCGCCCTTACTCAACTATAAGAGCGCCTCTTTCAAATATCGCTTAGCGCTCACAACTTTTTCATCTCAGGCGCTGCCCCTTGCTCCGATTGCTCACGCAGCGCACCTGTTTATTATAACGGCGCACTTTTGCTTTTAATCAAGCATATGAGCGCTGCAAGCGCACATCCCTAGCCGGGACATGCGCTAAGCATCCCTCTCCACCTGATCCCTTGAAATTCTCTTTAGGCGCTCCACCGCTTCTTCCAGATACTTCTGGTGAGCCTGGCGCTGCCCCATTGCGCCTAACGCCTTGGCCCTGGCCAAAGTGGCTGAAAGATCTCCAGGGGCAGCCCTCAGCGCCCGCTCGGCGGCGTCGTTGGCTATCTTAAGTTGGTTTGCCTTAAGCGCCACCTTGGACGCTTGCGCCAAAATCTTGCCGTTTGACGGCTCCAGGTTCAGCGCCTCTTGTATGCTTGAAACGGCCTGTCCGATATTTCCGGCGGCCTCGTGGGCGATGCTGTTTTGCAGGTGCCACATTGCGTCCCGCTTTGAAACCCGAGCCAGCGCCTCCAGCGCCTTTTTTGGCTCCTGGTTGAGCCTTCTGGCCAAGGCCAGCTTATAGGCGTAGGCGGGAGCGCCATCTTTGTCGCAAGCGCTCTCATAGCTACCACAGGCTCTGGCGTAAGCGCCCTCGCGCCTGTAGAGATCTCCCTGCAGAGCGTCGGCCTCGGGAGCTCCTGGCTTGAGCGCCCTGAAAGCTTCTATCGTCTTGGCGGCGCGGGCCAGGTTTCCCGTCACCAGCTCAGCCGTGGCCAAGTTGACGCAGATTTCCGCGTTGGTTGGTTCCAGGGATAGCGCTTCTTCGAGGAAAAGCGCGGCTTGGGCATACTTGCCCATGGCGGCGCATGCCGCCCCTGCGTTGTTGAGTATGGCCGCCCTTCTTGTCTTCTCCATTGCGGCCTTGTAGCAGGCAAGCGCCTTGTCAGGCAAGCCTGCCCGCATGAATGAGTCTCCGTCCTCTTTGAGGCGCTCCCACTCTACCCTTGTTTCCCAGTCTTGGATCTGCCTCGCGAGCCTTTTCTCGTCCTCGCGGCTTATGTAGGAGCTTACGCTGCCCAAGGCTGTGACAAAAGCCAGAACTGGATTGGCGCCACGCTTGAGCGAGGCCTCCATGGCCAAGGCGGCCTCCGGCGAGACCGCCTCAAGCCACAAGGCGAACTCCCGGCTTTTCACATCCTCCGAAACAGTGGCCCAACTAGCCAGAGCGAAGTGCGCCGCCTCCTCCACCGAGCCGGCAATTGCGCCGGTTCGGCTGAAGCGGAAGGCTGGCCCGCCCTCTGACTGGGAAAGGCAAAGGACAAGCTCCAATTCGCTCTTCATGCTACAGCCTTATCAGCTCGGCTATGCGAAGCGCGATGTTGTCCAGGATGTCAAAGAACTTGTCGTTCAGGTCATAGTACTTTCCATGCGGCTTTGTGATCGGGTCATAGGCCTCAATGGACTCGCGATCCTTCCTTGCGACAACGTATGCCGTGATGTCGTTGGCCATAAGCAGCTTGCAGACGTCTTCCACGCTCTTTCCGCTTCTGGTCGGAACATGGGGCGGCGCGTCTGTTATGAGAATGAAAATGTTCTTGGCTATCTCGCCATGGGAGGCCTTTACGAGCTCCACTCCGGTCTCAACCGCGTCAAGGGACGACTCCGGAATGTCTCCGCCATAGGTTCTTGGGATGTTCTTCACTTGCTTCTGGAAGCGAAGCACGTCCTCGGTGAAGCTGTAGACGCTGGGCTTCTCTTTTTCGTTCAAGTCGCCAAAGCCGACAAGCCCAAGCCTGAACTGCGCGCCTTTCGCGGCCAGGATGTCAGAGAACTCGATGGCCCTGTCCTTCACGCCATTGATGTAAGTATCCATGGATCCGGTTGTGTCAATCAGGAAAACGATGTTGACCCTCTCAGTGCCCCTGGCTGACGGCGCTGGCTCGTCTGAGTACTTGGTGCGGTCAAACTCGGCCTTCTCCACGCGCCCGGTCGCCATGTCCTTTACGTAAACTTCGAACAGGTTGTTTTCATCCAGCGCGTAAGTTATCTCCAGCTGGGTTGTGCCAGTCAGCCCTGCGAAAAGGACGGATCCGATGTACTTCTGGCCGTCTTCCCTGCCGGCTTCCCATTCGTACACAGGCACGTTCACGTGGGACGCCCCTGACATTGACGCGAAGTTGTTGTCGGTAAACCGCCCAGGTATTGGAGATCCCATGGGTATGATGGGAATGAGACGCTTCTCCATCGTCGAAACGTTGATTACGGCTTCAGTGCCGAATATCTGCCTGGTTATCTGGCCAACTTTCACGTTGCTCAAAGGCAGGTGTATCAGGTAGTTGTAGATCGCGGCGCCCATTGCGACGCTCTTCGCTGGATCCGTGGCGCGGTACGGCTCTTTTATGAAGCCCGCGACCATTCGCCTTACCATAGGGATAAGCGTTGATCCGCCAACCAGTATGACCTTAGATATTTCGTCAGCGCCCCGGGACGCCCTCTTTAGCGCCTCTTCTATGATCTCGCGGCTTCTGTCCACGTGCTTGCGGATCATAGCCTCAAACTCTTCCCTGGTTATCTCAAGGGATAGGTTGTACGGAACGCCGTCATGGATTATTATCGGGTTTACCCTAACCTGGGCCTTGTTTGCCCCGGAGAGCTTCTTCTTTGTCTGCTCCGCTTCCTGCTTGAGCTTCTGCAGAACCCTCCTGCGCTCAACTATCTCAAGGGAGTCCAGGTCAAGCCCGTTAGCCTCCTTGAACTTCTCCTTCATCCAGACAAGAAGCTCCGCGTCAAAATCATCGCCGCCAAGGTTCATGTCTCCAACGTCAGAAAGCTCTTGGAAGATCTCCTGCCCGTGCTCATCCTGGGAAACCTTCAAAACGCAGGCGTCAAGCGTTCCGCCTCCTAGATCGTACACCAAGAGCGTCTGCGCGTAGCCTTGCTTGAACCCGTACTCAATGGCCGCAGCCAAGGGCTCGCTCAAAAGCTGCACCTGCTTGAAGCCGGCCAGAATCCCGGCCTCCCTGGTGGCGAATATCTGCCTGTCATTAAAGTACGCCGGATGCGTTATGACAACCTCGTCAAAGCGCTCCCCAGAATGCTCCTCAGCGGAGGCCTTCAGCTTTTTGAGGATTTCCGCGCTTATCTCTTCCGGCTTCTTCTCCATGCCGCCCACATCTATGAGCTCATCCGTGCCCATAAGGCGCTTGACTGATATGACAGTGGACTCCGGGTATATGACAGCTCCGGCCTTCGCCTCGCTTCCAACTATCACCCCGGATTCCGTGTAGCTTACAACTGACGGCAGGATTTCGTCTGTGCCGTCAATGCGCACCACTTCCAGCTCATCCGTCTTGTCGTTGTATATCATGGCGACCGAGTTCGTGGTCCCCAGATCCAATCCCAGATACCCCATTGCTCCAAACCTCCTGCCCTCGCTTGCCGGGCGCTAAAGCGCTTTTGGCGCGCCGCGCCAAAAGCGCCTTGTTCAACCCGGGGCGCCGCCGGCGCCCCGGCTCGCGCCTTGGCATATGCAAAACTCTTGTTTTGTTTTATGGATTTAATTATATATAAATTTTATTATATATAAATTTTATTTATTTTTATATTATAAATTTTATTTATTTTTATTTTTTTATTAATTCTAAGCGTCCAAGACTGTCTTCTCGCTCCTGTTTGGCTCAAACGCCTCATTGTACCCGGATGGCGCAAACCCGGGGCCGCCTAGATCCTCGACTGAGCCTTTGACAAGCCCGCCCTCTTCTTCCACCTGAAGGGTTATCTTAAGCCTGGTCTTGCCTGACGGCCTTTGCGGGAGTCCGTTCATTTGAACCTCGCCTATGAGCTTGCACTCTTCAAAGGTGTCCTCCTTGTTGATCCGCTCAAGGATCTTTAGGGAAAAGCTGGTCATGTCCTCAGGGGTGTCGCCGGCAAGGGTGAACACATGGCTCTTCCTGGCCAAGGCGTATGGGGTTCCACGCCTTATCATCGGGAAGAACACTTTGCGCTTGCCTGAGTCCACTTCAAGCCCAACGTCGTGAGGGGCGGTCACTTCAAACTCCACCGCTCGCCTTTCGCTCTCAAGCTCCATCTGGGAAAGGAGGCCCATCTTCATGGCTGCGTAGTATGTGGCGCCTATGGATATCTCGAGAGCCGGAAGCTCTGGCCTGTAGATCTTTGACTCGTCATGGAAGATGTCCAGGATCACGGACTTCACCCAAGGCATTTGGGAAGATCCGCCCTCAAGCAGGATCCTGTCAACCTCCTCGGGGGCAACAGCCCCTGTGTACGCCTCCCTCAGGGCTTTCTGGCACAGCTTCTTGGTCTTGTTGATAAACGGCTCAATCAGCTTCTCAAAATCATCCCTGGTCAGCTGCTCAAAAAACGGGGGTATGCAGAAAGTGAAAGGAATCCTGAAGCTCTTGAGGCCCGAGAGCCTCTCCTTCGCCTCCCTGGCGCGTATGGCTATCTCAACCTGGTTCTCGGGAGGAATGGAAGCCTTGTCTTGCCCCGTCTTGTCTCTGATGTACTTCATGCAGAGATCAGAAAGCATCTCATCTATGTTGTCTCCGCCATGATAGGCTTCTCCGCCTTCTGAAATGACTTGCAGCTTTATGCTCTTGTCAGTCTTGCCAGCGACATGGAACATTGTGATGTCCAGCGTTCCGCCGCCAAAGTCAAAGACCAGGATTTTCTCCCCGGCGTTCAGAGTGTGGGAGAAGTTGTAGTTCAAAGCCGCAGCCTTCGGCTCTTCTATAAGGCATATCAGCTTGTCTTCAAGCCCGGCCAGCTCGCAGGCCTTCATTGTGGCCTTTTTCGCGGCGTCATCAAAGTCGTAGGGAACCGAGACAACAACCCCCGCTATCTCCGCGTTAGGGTTCACCCCTTGGGTGTGCGCCACCAGCTCCCTTAAAATCATGGCGGAAAGCTCTTCAGGCCTATAGTCCTTCCCGTCAATCCTCGCGCCAAAATCCTTGCCCATTTTCCTCTTTATGGAGCGGACTGTTGTTTCCGGGTAAATCTTCATGTTCCTAAAGGCTTCCTCGCCCACCACCCACTCCCCGCCGCCTCCGTCCTGGCGGAACTGAACCACTGACGGAAGTGGGACCTTGCCGAACCCGTTGCTTACATCAATCGGGGTGGGCGCCTTCTTGTGGTGATCCCAATAGCAAACTATGGAGTTGGTGGTGCCAAGATCTATGCCTAGGATGTACATGTTTTCTGACAGCCCTTTTTCGGCTATCTGCTTCTTGTATTCTTCCCAACGCAAGTTCGCTCACCTCTATGCTTGACACAGCTCTTTGCGCGATGAATCGCGCCTTGGCGAGCGCCGCCCGCCTGACGGACAGCGCCCGCAGTCTCTAGTTGCGGCATATCCCAAA
>JAISWZ010000057.1 GCA_031270945.1 Clostridiales bacterium
AGGATAACCAAGCCTGGCGATCCACCCATCTGGCAATACAACAAAATTAAGTATCAGGAAGGATTCCTCTCCAAAGAATTCCATGAACCAGTGCTGGCTGCCGCTATTGCGTATGACAAAGAAACCAAAACCTACACGTCAGACATTATAAAGCTTGCTTTTCTATCTCATGGCCGTCAAATCAAACGTAGATGTTGGCGCAAAAACTGCACCCCTATTGACCTATAGCGCTTTCAGCGCTTCTGCGTTGACAAGACGCTGGAGCTTATGGCTGACAATGGCTTGTGCATATAACTCGTTAAGCCATCATGGCATTTGCTTCAATCTAAGGCTCTGTCTGGCTAAACGGGCAGAGCCTGGCTACTTTTAGCGTTTATGTAGGGCCACGAATCGTCGCTCTCGGTAATGCTTCTCGGGTTTTCTTTAGCGCAGCGGTTCGCCTCTTTTAATTCCATGGTAAATTTCGCTACCTGCCATGGGCATTAACACTTGCCTTGCCCCTCCGAAAGCCGCTTTCCTTCCCGCTTCCTGTTGAATATGTAGCGCCCCTATATCAGTGCTTGCAGTTAGTTTATTCGCTCCAGTCAATCCTCTCTAAATTCCATGGTAAATTTCTCTACCAGCCCTGGCCATTAACACTTTGCCTTGCCCCTTCAACATATTTCCTTGCTTCTCCGAGCAAGCCCCTACGCTTTTCGTTTTTTCTTGGACAAGCAGCCCCCCGGCCTAGCGCCCCCGCATCAGCGCCTGCAGCTCTATAATCCGCTCCCAATCAATCCTTCCTCCAAGTCCCATGGTAAAAATATCTATCTCCAATTTCACTCCTTCCTCGTCCGCATCCCCCTACTCTCCCTCTTCCCTTACCGGTCCGTCCCTCTACTCAGCCCCTCTTTTCATCCGTATTGCCATTCTACCATCTCCCAACCCAGCCTTGCCGCGCTTTCCTCCTGCAAAATTCAAAAAAAAAAAACACTGGAATAATCCAATGCTTTTCTTTTCCGCACGAAACAATTGCTATGCGCCGACGTTGTTCACAAGCTTCGCAAGCCTGGACTTCTTCCTAGCGGCATTGTTCTGGTGATAGACGCCCTTGGTGCAAGCCTTGTCTATCAGCTTGGACGCGTTCAAGAGGGCCTCTTTCGCCTCGTCCTTGTGTCCTGCGTTGACAGCTGCCAGAACTTTTTTCATAGCTGTCTTAGTGCTGGACTTTATGATCTTGTTCCTCAAAGTTTTCTTTTCGATAACCTTGATTCTTTTCTTAGCGGATTTGATATTCGCCAAAATGTCACCTCCTCTTCAATTAAATGATTATACTAGATTTCAGGGACAAAGTCAACAACAAAATGCTTTGGCAAGGGGCTGTCCCATTGGGGCAGTCTTCAATGCCCCAATGGATATTTTATCTGCAATCGAGCGTCTTGTCAACAGTTGTTTGGTGATTGAAAAAATTATTCCTAAAGATTGTGCGGCCCCTTGGCATCCATGTTCAAAGCGCTTAACACTGATTTTTCAAGCACGGCTGGGGGTCTTCCATAGACTTGCCCGTCATACTTCTTCGTTGGGTTATGCATTGAGATACCTTCTAAAGTCATTATTCTTGATCCCGGGATGGAGCGCCAGGTTGATCGCGTTGGCTATGATTGTTGAAAGCCTTTCAATAACGGCGTCCACCTCCTTGGGGGCGACAAACATGTTGCCCGTATAGGGATTAAGTATTTCCTTGATTATATGGTGCTTTTCCTCATCAGCCAGAGCTGTGAGCATGGAGAAGAACTCTTCGCCTTGCGGCGCTTGCTTAGCCATTTCCTCAAGCATGAGGTTCATTGTGTCATTTACCAGGGTGGCGGCGTCTACCACTGTCGGAACTCCGATGGCGACTATGGGAACGCCAAGGGTTTTCTCATTTAGCGCCACCCGCTTGTTGCCCATTCCATGTCCTGGGCTTACCCCTGTATCCGCTATCTGGATAGTCGCGTTAACCCTGCTTGTCCGCCTTGCGGCCAAGGCGTCGATTGCTATAACCAGGTCAGGCTTGACCCTGTCAACTACGCCTCTTATGATCTCGCTTGTCTCTATCCCGGTTAACCCCATGACTCCAGGGGATACCGCGCTGACAGATCTGACAAGCCCGTAGAGGCTTTCCGGCAACTGTTCTGAAAGGTGTCTGGTTACCAAGATTTTCGAGACAACTTTGGGGCCCAGCGCGTCAGGCGTAACGTTCCAGTTTCCAAGCCCGACGACAAGGATAGAGGAATTCTTTTTCAGCTTCCGAAGCTTCTCCAGCTTCTTGGCCATGAGCTTTGATATCTCCTCATGGGTTTCCAGGTCATTTTCCTTCATGGCCTGGCTTTCTATCGTTATATAATTGCCCACGGGCTTTCCTATTGCCTTCGCGCCCGCTTCGTTAAACACCTCAACCCATGTGACCCTGATCTTCTTGTTCTGGTGCTCTTCTTCAGACACTTCTATGCCGTCAATAGAATGCTCTTCCTCTTCCGGCTCATCAATCAGTTCCCTAGCCTCAAGCGCCAGATCCGTCCTGACGCTGAAGTGGTAGGCTTCCTCTTTTTCCAATTGCTTTTCAAATTTGTCGGGCTTCTTGTCTTGCTTGCTCCCGCTTGCCTCTTCTTTGTCCAGTTTCCCCATTATTGCCTCCATGAAGGTATCATTTGTATGTTGACGAGCGCTTAAACCGTATTTCTACTGATGACGGCTGCCCCTCAGAACCAGTCGGGCCGCTCCCGCCAAGAAATTTATAGATCTCCGATCATCAGTATCAAAGGCGCAATCATGGCCTTGCTTTTAGCTTTGCTGATTTAGATGAAACTTATACCAAGAGTTCAAAGACATCAGAGATTTGAGCGCCCCGACTGAGAGCTTTGCCGACTCTGGCCGATATACTCGATAGACACAAAAGCGGGCTGGCCCGCTTTTGAGGATCAACGGCAAAATCTTGACGCGCAAAGCGGGCTGCGCCCGCTCAGCGGGCATAGCCCGCCTTGGGTTTGGGTCTTGAAAAAAGTTAGGCCGGACAAATTTGATCAAAATCATTTATTCTATTCGGCCACCTATTCTGCATAAAACCGCTATTTGTTTAGCGCAAGCGGTGCAAATCTAAAATGTCGTCAAATTTATCTTAGAACGCAAAGTTGTTTTAAATTTGTAAAAGCTCCAAATTAGTTCGAATCACAAATATCAGCGAATCGCCCAAAAATGGGGCCATTTTGGCGCTGAGCGCCGGCGCAGGCGCTGGATTGGGGGGCTGCCTGTTTAGGGGCAGCGCCTAAGAAAGCTAAGATAAAGGGGGTCGATGGATGCAAATGTTGCTTTCTTAATAAAAATTTTCAACTTATGCCATTTGCGTTAAATTAAAAATCAGTCTGCGCATTCAAAAACAGCAGCAAATCACATGCTTTTTAGGAAAAGAGTGAAGTATCTTGATATATCCAAAACTTGACATTGGCATAGCGTGAAAATTGGTTTACACTTAGATTTAGATAATGCGCCCTCGAAATGGGGCGCTGGGGCAGCGCTGCCCCTGTTCAATCTTCGCATTTTATAGTACAATAGAATAGCGGCGAAAAACCGCGATATATACATGGGCTCTTCCGGCGGGCCCATACCTTTGCGTCCTTGGGCGCGGGAGGGAAGAGATGCAAAAGCCAAAGGCGATAATCACGTTAGTGCTGATTATGATGCTTGTCCTTGCGGTGATAAGGCCTACATACTCCTGGCTCAAAGTCGAGTCATCGGTTTCGCCTGACACGCCTGGAGAAGTCGGAGTTCACTCAGGCACTATAGACATCCAGGTAGACACGGGAAGCGTGGCGGTTGATACGGAACTTTGGGCGCTGGATCTTTCGCGCTTCGTTCCGGATCAGGGAAAGCAGGAAGCCTCTGCGCTATTTTCGCCATTTGAGAGTGGTTCGTCCGTTTTCTCAGCAGTCGCAAGGAACAACAGCAACATGGATTCAGTTGTGCGGTTAAACCTCAAAGGCATTCCGACCTCCGGAAGTTACGGGGACATGCCAAATGATTTCCAGTCGGTTTTACTGCAAGTTCGCAGACTCAAGGGATGGGATGTTAATCCAGTTGAAGCAACTTCTGGTTGGCTTACCCTTAAACGCACTCCACAAGGCAATATCTGGGCTCCAGACCATGACGCTCTGGCGCAGTCTGGCTTCGCCCCTGGAAACCTGGCAAAGAATGACTCTTACGATTACACGTTGTTTTACGATGAGTACTTGACCAATGACTTGCCTATGCTAGGCCTGGATTCCAAGGCGTTTCTCGCCGTGGCTTCCATCGAGGAAGACGGATCGCTAAGCTTTGGCCTTCCCGACTCATTCATGGCTTTAGGCGAGGACGGAGGGGCTGGCGACGACTTTCTCTACGCCTATCTTCCGCCTAAGTCAGCTCTTGTTTATTCACGCGCGTTGTCAAAGATTAGAGGCTTCTTCGACAACAGCCTGCAGTACGCCATGTTTTCAATGCCTCTGACTCTTTACGTTGAAGACAGCTACAGCGAAGAGAAGAGCCCCTTGATAGCGGCTTACGGGGTTCAGGCAAACCAGGAGGCTGTCGACACATTCTTTGGGCAAGGCATATATGACGCGCTTGAAGAGGCGATTATTCCTCCGGAGCTTAGAAAGTAAAAAATAATAAAAAGATAGAGCTGCCAGCCCGCCCTGCGGGCGGGTTGGCAGCTGTTTCAAAACAGGCGCGGCTGGCGCCGCTATCATGAAGTCATATGCCGGTTCGCCGGATGCATGTTTTTGTGCGCTTTTACGACGTAACATATATTCCCATATGATCTGCTTAACGTCTGGCAAGATAAGGCCAATTTGACGCAAAAACGAACGCTTTAGCTTGTATTGTCCATTGCAATCTATAAATGAAAGAAAAGGTTTACAAGCGCAACAAAAAGGCTAAACTTTTAATGACGCCGATCTTCGGTTTAGCCATTTTTCGATTGATAAAAAGTGTTATAATTCTGGTAGACCCGGAGATTTTTTATGAACGCTAGAAGCGTCCCCTCAAGTCCTTCAAGCACTTTTAGTCGACTTTTGGGTTATGCCCTTAGGCTATTGGTACCCGGGCTCTCTGGCAAACCGACGCAAACTCCTATTCAGAGCGGCTTGGCCGCTTCATTTGAAAGCTGTTACAACAGAAACATACAATAACATCCGATTTTTCAGCTCAGCATAATTCCAGATTTTTGAGGTCAAAAATCTGTGATATACAAGTAACGTTTGTTCTGTTATACTGATTAGTGATAAGTTTACGCTGATTTTACTAATGAACGCATGCATGCATAGATGATCTATTTACCATGCCGCAGCGGCCCGTCGGGCCAACCGGTTAGCCGCAATCGGAGCGGAGGTAGCTGGTTTTCAGCTGATTCCTGCAAAATAGCTGACTACAGGAGCCTTAGGCCGCTCCTGTGAACAAAGTTAAAGGTGATTGGACAAGCTGGATTTCGAGGCTTTTTTGATTTCGAGGCTTTTTCGGCCCATGTTGTTAACGATGGTTTCTTCAAGATCCTATGTCATCGTGAAACGTTACTTCTTCAGGCTTGAGTGCTGGAATGGAGACAGCTGATTCCTCCGGAACAGCGCACTGCAGAGGGGTTAACGCCAGCTTGGGGCTTAGGTGCCAACAGGGGGTTTAGGCTGTCCCTGTGAACAAAGTTAAAGTTGATCTGACAAGCTTGATTTTGAGGGATTTTCGGTCCTTTCCCTGTTAACAAAGTTAAAGTTGATCTGACAAGCTTGATTTCGAGGGATTTTCGGTCCTTTTCCTGTTAACAAAGTTAAATTTGATCTGACAAGCTTGATTTTGAGGGATTTTCGGTCCTTTCCCCGTTAACAAAGTTATCAATAAGCATTGTGCGAATGGACAAGCTTGATTTCGAGGTTTTTTTAGCCATGACCTGTTAACGCAGTTATCAATAAGTCTTTTACTATTGACAATGTTTCTATCTTTTAAGTTTTTTGGATGCGTTATTAAATTCATAGGATTTGAATCAAATATTCCTGACAAGTCTCAAATTGTTTTAGATTGTTTTAGTTGGAAAGCGAGAGCATATCCCAGTACTAATTTTACGGCTTGCGAAAGTCACGCGTAGAAGCGTCGCTGTGACTTTCATTGCGAGACTTTAGGAATTTTGGGACATGCACTAAGCAACCCTCATTCAAAAGAATGGTGACACGAATAAGCAAAGACAAAAAAGAGATAGCTTAAGAATATTAAGGGGCAAGAAATGAGATAGTAAATAAGATAGAAAATAAAATAATATTCTGTCTTTCAGCCTCTTGTTGCTTCTATAGTTAAATATTTGTCAAGCATATCGGCCACTTGCGAGCGCATTATCATTTCTTACCCTTATTCATTCCGCGCATTAGCGGAGTTTAATATAACTATACTAACATTGTCTTTTTTCATCACAAATTTCACACAGTTAGGCATTAAAACCATTTGTTTTAGGTATTTCAACTTCAATAATCTACAGGTTTTGTGAATGCTTCCCTCTCAGTTTAGAAAGTTGTTCACTCTGCAACAACCGTTAATTCAGCCATGGATTAGGCTATTTATTTTTTGCTCTTTTCGAAAAGTCCGGTATGGCCTGGGGCATTTGATTTAAAGCATATCCCAAAATTATATCCGAGGGGCCGAAAAAATCCGGATGTTTGCTCGCAGAAGCCCGAGCAAACTAGTTGAAGCATTCGCCAGGATTTTTTCGGCGCCATTTCGGAATTTTGGGATATGCTCTCAGCCTAAACTCTTGATTCCGAGCCTCAGTTACCCTAGCTTTTTAAAATGCAAAAGTTTCGCTCTTTCTGAAAAAACCCCTTAAATGGGTTTGCGCCAGCTTAACGGCGCGCCATTGCTTGGATTACTCCGAAAAGAATAAACTTGAAAAAATCAAGAACGCTTATATTTTGCACCTGAGGGCGCTAGAGCGTGCAAGTTAGCATATATTGCGCGTACGCAATCGCAGGATGGCGAAACTTCGTCACCTGTAGCGATTGGCTGCTTTAGGCGTCGACAAATTCCGCCTCTGGTTCAAATACATAGAGCACGCTTAAAAATCCTGCGGCTTATGCCGCTTGACATACCATTTGCCTCCGCTAGGATGACATATCTTCTGCGGATGGCCTAGCCGCCAAAGGCGGCCGAAAGCCGGAATGCCGGCAAAGCCGGTTAACCGGCGCCAAGAAAAGGGATGGGGTGATTCAATGTTTGCTGTAGGCGACAAGATTGTTTATCCAACGTACGGGGCAGGCGTTATTGTGGATCTCGTGGAGAGAGACTACAACGGGAGCATGGAGGTCTATTACGATTTGAGGATACCGGTAGGAAACCTCAAGCTCCTGATCAATGCCCGGAATGCGGAGACCCTTGGCCTTCGAAGAATCTATGACAAGGATGAGATGTGCCGCATAATTGAGGACGTCTCGCTCCAACCGATCAGCATGCCGGAAAACTGGAACGTCCGCTGCAAGAACAACATGGACAAGATCAAGAGCGGGCGCTTGACTGAGGTGACAATAGTCTTCCGCAACCTGCTCTTCCGGGAGAAACAGAGAGGGCTGAGCTCAATGGAGAAGAAGATGATGACTACTGCGAAGCAGATCATAGTCTCCGAGATCATCCTCTCTCACGAAGTGGAGAAATGCAAGGCAGAAGACCTGCTCACCGGGATGCTAAGCGAGGTGGCTAGGTGAAGCTTTGGGACACTCACACTCACACAACCGCCTCAGCTGACGGAATAATGAAGGTTGAGGAAGCGATTGCCAGAGCAGAGGCATTGGGGATTGGGATAGGTTTCACGGAGCACCTGGACTATGAAGGCGACACCGAAGAATCTTACGCGGTTGATCCAAAGGCTTTGGTTGAAGAGCGCAAAGGCTTGCGTGAAAAAGGGGTTCTGATAGGCATTGAGGCTGGCTTGACACTGAACACCAGAGGCGCCACAAAGGCGGCGCTGGACGTTGACCTGGATTTCATAGTCGGCTCGGTTCACGTAGTGGACGGATACGACATCTTCACAACCTTTTGGCAGCAAGGCGAGAAAGAGGTTCTTGCTAGAAAGTACCTGGGGTACGTGCTTCTTATGATAGAGCGGTGCCCGTTCTTTGACAGCTTGGGACACATAGACTACCCATCACGGTATTGTCCATTTCCAGACAAGGAGATGGAATATGAAGACTACAAGAAGGAATACGATTTGATATTCGAGGCTCTTCTAGACAACGGCAAAATCCTGGAGCTCAACACCAGACGCTTTATGCCTGACTCTGGCGCTGGTGCGAAAAGCCTTTACTGCGTCCTTGACGCATACAAGAATATGGGAGGGAAGCTTCTGACTTTAGGCTCAGACGCCCACGAGGCCCAAAGGATAGGGCATTGTTTTGACAAGGCCTACGAGATGGCTAATCACGTCGGCTTGCAATTTGTCCGCTTTGTTGAAAGAAAGCCGGTTTTGTTCAAGAACGCGAGGTAGCCTGGAAGGCATAAAGAAAAGGCGAAAGCCTTTCTTTGCTTTTTGCGATTTTAAATTGCAGCAGATTGAGGCAACCTTGCCTATTTTTCGACAAATAATTGAAAAATATGATCTAGCGTCCTGACGAACCATGTCGCTTGAATGCGAAAATAAAAAATGCCCGAGGATTCGGGCATTAGGGCATATCCCAAATGATTTGGGATATGCTTTTTTTGTTTTTGTTTTTCTTTTTATTATATAACAAAGGCGAAAATCCAGGGATTCCAGGCGAAAAATCAAAGATTTTGTGCATAGCATATATTTCATCTTTTGCCTCTTAATGCTACAGCGGACAAGGCCGTGATTACGCCGTTTCCGGGGCAAAGTCCATAATATGGCAATACATAAAAAGCACCCCGGAGGATAAAATAAAATCGTTCCCTAGCGGCGACACAGCCGAGAGGGAGAGATGCAAAATACAAATTTGGAGGATGTTTTTATGCCTGACAGAAGCGGCAAGAAAGCTCCCGGGACAAACAAGAAAAAGAAGACCGGGGAAGACAAAGACCCTATCGACTCTCTGCTGGACGCTGGAAGCGCCTACACGAAGTAGACGCCCCACGTCCGGAAAATGCTATAAGCCGAATCCATCAGATTCTTATTCGGCCAAGGCCCTGCACCAAAAAGGAAAAGCCCGGTTCCCGGGCTTTTTTTTGATCTCCATTTCATAGATCGAAAGCCCGTTAGTCCAAATTTCCTGCCCTACAATTTTGTATCCCGCCTTCTCGTAGCACCTGATTGCGGGCTTGTTGTAGACGAACACCTTTAACCTTAGCATTTTGTAGTTGTAATCAGAAAAAGCCAGGTCTGTCAAACTAGACAAGGCTATTGTTCCATACCCCATCCCTCTTTCCCGGGGAGATATCAAGAAGCGGCAAACCATGGCTGACTTTCTTGGCATCCCCATCTCGTTTAGCTCCACTGTCCCTATCATCCGCTTTCCGGTCTCGCTATCAGCGTCTATGCGAAACAGTCGGACAATGCTTCCTTCCTCTTTGAGCCTGCTCATCTTTTGCCATATCTGATCTCTAGTTAAAGGATAGCTGTAGCCGGTTCCTGCCCATTGAGAAAGAAACTCGCTTCCAGTTCCCCTGTTCCAATCCACCACTGTCTCTATGTCCCCCGATTCAAACGGGCTAATTTCTATTCTCATCACACCCAGCCTTTCGCCGGAATTCCCCGGGCGGGGATTGATTTTGTTGCGGCTTGCAGGGCCCGCATTTCTGCTTGGCATTATCTGAGCCCTGTAGAGCCCTGAGGCGCAGTTTATGCGCCCAAAGCTGCATGTGCAATCCAGTCGGGCCCGCTTTAGCTAACGATAAAGAAATGCCTAAACTTACCGCTCGCAAGTATATTATACCCCAACGGGAGCAGCTCGGCAAAACTTTTAAGAATGCCTGAAAACCAGAGAAAACGGCCTTTGGAAGGAACGCTCTCAGTCATCGCTTTGAAACGCTTGTATCGAACCTCCTTGTCAAAGCAAGCTTCATAAACGCCCTTGGCCGCAGGCTCAGCGCCCCACATTATTGTGAGGACATGGCTCCAAAATATTCTTCGCCTGATTTGCCTGGGTTCTTAAATAATGCCTAAGTTTCAGGCGCAACGCCAGAGCGAGCGAAACTTCCGAGCTTTAGCATGCCTGGCTTATTTTAATTCTTTGTTTGTGAGCGGGAGCGTCATGAATCTCTTTATTCTTCGCTCGCGATATTTTGCGAAAGCGCGGCTCTTTTCATGCTCTATAGCCAGGCAAACCCGGATCATCTCGTTTGCCTTCTTAAAACCTGCCTGTATTATAAGCAAAAACGTTTGTTTGTAAACTTGCACAAAAAATCCGGATCTTTTTGTGCGCTTTGGCGAAAACGAATTAAAATCATAAATATGATATTTCAGCAGGATTATTGCTATACCTTTCGTTTATCCATTTTTTATAATAAGGGGGGGCTATGGCGACAGGAGTTGCGGGGTGTTTTTGCTTGAGATATGGGGGTTTGATCAGGCTTGTTCAGGCTTGTTCAGGCTTGTTCAAGAGGTTTGCTTTGTTTTCAAGAGAAAAAAGCGACGGATTGTCAGAATGGTGGGCTTAACTGCCATTCGACGCATAAATATCCTGCATAAAACTCATTGAAGCCAGCGCGACAAGATGGTATGATCATATCTTGTGGCTGCATAGCCCCAAAATTTAATAGATAGAAGGAAGGCGTCTATTTGAAGAACCCTTTGTTGCGCACCTTCGTAGAGCTGCGCGGGAACCCGCGAGCCTGCGTAATCACCGAGCCCATGTGGGGGCTTGGGGTAAGCTTGTGTCTGCCATACGCGTCAGTCTACATGCTGGCGCTGGGGCTGAGCGACATCCAGATAGGGATAGTCGCGTCAGTCTACATGGCGTCTCAGACATGCTTCTCCCTCATTTCTGGCGCTTTGGTCGACAAGCTGGGGCGCCGGTTTTCAACCGCTGTCTTTGACTTTCTCGCCTGGAGCCTTCCATGCCTGATCTGGGCTTTTTCCCAGGGCTTTTGGTTCTTCTTTGTGGCGGCGCTCTTCAACGGGCTGATGAAGGTCACCACGGTCTCATGGGACTGTTTGCTGGTTGAGGACGCGCCTAAAGAGAAGATAACGCAGATATACTCGCTGGTCATAGTTTGCGGAAATTTATCGGCGCTATTGGCGCCGATATCAAGCATACTTGTCGCAAAGCTGACCCTTGTGCCAGCTATACGGATACTTTACCTGAACGCCTTCTTTTTCATGACAGTAAAGCTCTTGATCCTTTGGAAGCTTTCAACCGAGACTCAGATCGGGATTGCGAGAAAGGCTGAGACCAAGGGGATGCCCTTTTTGGATCAGCTAAAGGGATACGGGCTAGTTGGCAAGAAGATGCTGAAATCCCCTGGCATGCTCTTCGCTGTAGTCATTTCTATCCTTGTTGAGATCGTAGCCATGATAAACATGACCTTCTGG